>WHTP01000075.1 GCA_009377695.1 Hyphomicrobiales bacterium
CGTCATTCCGGGGCCGGAGCGTAGCGAGGGAGCCCGGAATCCATAACCACGGACTGGGGTTATGGATTCCGGGCTCTCGGCCTTCGGCCTCGCCCCGGAATGACGCCCATAGGATTCGAATTTTGGAATTGCAGGACTAGTACTGGAATCGCGGCGCCCCTATTGCGTCGTCCCGGTCAGGCTCATGGCCTCTTTCGCAGCCTTGATGACCTCGGGCGACGCCGCATAGGCGCGCCGGATCACCTCGGCCACGCGCTCGCCGGGGATTTCCTTGATCTCAATGTTCTGCTTCTGCGCTTCCGCGATGAAGCCGGGATCGCGCATGGCAGCACTGAAGGCTTTGCGCAGCGCCGCCACCCGCTCGGGCGGCGTGCCGGGCGGCGCCAGGATCGGCCGGTCCATCTCGAACGGCGACAGGATCAGCTCAAGGATTTGCCGCGTGCGCTCGTCCTTGACGAATTCGATCAGCGCCGGCACGTCGGGAAATTCCTCATCGCGCTGCAGCGCGATCTGAATCGGCACCGCGATCTTCTTCTCGGGGAACCAGTCCGGCCGGGTCGATTTGATCGACGAGACGAGCCCGCCGCAGCGGCCATGCACCTCGCCGCGCTCCATCGCGAGGTAGACGTCGTTGCCGCCCTTGTAGCCCGACACGATCTTAACCTTGGCGCCGAACAACTGCTTGAGCATCGCCGGCAAGGTTTCCATCTGCGAGCCGGCGCCGGTGCCGCCCACGACGAACTCGCGCTCGAACATGTGCTCCCATTTCGTGATCCCGGATGTCGCCCAAGACACACAGATGCCGAACGCCGACGTGATGCTGCCAATCCACTGCATCTGCCGCGGATCGAAATTCGCGCCGCGCGTGCCATAGAGCGGCGCGAATGGCACGCTCGAATGCACGAGCCCGATGGTGGTGCCGTCCTTGGGCGCGACCGAGTTGAGATAGAGCATCGCCCGGATACCACCGGCGCCCGGCATGTTCTGCACGACGATGTGCGGCTTTCCGGGAATGTGCGCGCTCAGAAATGGCGCGAACGCGTGCGCATAGGTGGCGTAGCCGCCGCCAGCTCCCGCTGACAGGATCCAGTTGATGTTCTTGCCCTTGTAGAAGTCGGCGATCGGATCGGCGGCCGCCGTTCCGGACAGACATACGAGCGCCGCCAGAGGAGCTATCATCCTCCACCGCATGGTCGCCTCCCTTTTGCGTTTTGTTGTTGTTGGTCCTGGTTGCTAGTCCTGCATCACGTCGATCAGGATGCCGTCGGGGTCCGCCAGCCGGTGCTGCCCCATGGCGCAGCTTCGCGCGAACAGCTTGTCGAGCGCATCGCCTTCCTTGCCGGTGTGGACCGGCGCCGGCGTCAGGCGCGGATTGTCGCCGGAGATGCGCTCGATGTCGGCCTTGAAGGTGTCGACGCTTTCGACTTTGAAGCCGATGTGGTCCATGCCAGCGGTGACGATACCGGTGCCGTCATAGTCGGTGATATCCCACGGCATGATCACCAGCGTCATATGGCCGTCGGTCAGGTAGTGGTTCGGATCGTCGGTACGCTTCTTGATGTTCGACGGCGCGAGCTCGAACACGTGGCGGTAGAACTCCGCCATGTCGTCGGGGTTCATCGTGCGCAGCGCGACGTGGTTGATGTGGCGCGGGTTGGCCTTGCCGTCGTTCTCGACATAGACCGAGGTGCGGTTCGCCATGTCCTTCTGCGAGATATCGAACATGTTGCCATCGGGATCGTGGGTGGAGATGCCCGCAAACGGCCGCGTGGACGGACGCTTGAGCCATTTCACGGTCGGATATCTTTTGCGCATGCGGTCGAAACAGGCTTCGGTGTCGTCGACCTGAATGCCGAAATGATCGAGCCCGGCGGAACGCCCGGCGCGCCGCGGATTGATGTTCAGCCCGACATAGCCATCGCCGACCGTCACCGCCCTTCCCGGCCGGGTCTTGTCCGAGGTCTTCATGCCGAACGCCGCGATATAGAATTGCGCGAGCTGCGCGTAGTTTTCGCTGACGATAGCGACGTGATTGATTTTCGAGAACATTGCGTTCGTTTCTCCCTATGCGCGGTTGGATTCGCGCCGATTATTTTGGATGGCGCGCATTGTGCCTGAATTCTCGCGGTTGTGAAGCCACTACTCCGCCAGTTCCGCCTGCGGGCGCATCTCGAAAGCGAGGAGACCGACCGCAATGACCAGCATCAGCGCCGCACTCAGCGCCAGCGACCAGTGCACGCCGATCAGGCTGCCGCCCATTCCGACGAAGACACCGGAGAAGGCGCGCATGCCGTGGAAGGCCATGTTATAGAGGCCGATCACGCGGCCGCGGAGGTGCGACGGCGCATGCAATTGGACCAGTGTCTGCGCCATCGCGCTGAAGGCGAGATTGAGAAAGCCGGCAGCGACCAGCAAGATCAGCGACAACGCGTAGTTTTCCGAAAGCGCGAAACCGCCGATACAGATGGCCCACAGCATCACCAGCACCACCGCCATTTTCGGCCGCGCCTGCAGCAGGCCATATAGTTCGAGGATGAGCCCCGCCGCCAGCGCCCCGGCGGCATTGGCGGCGAGCAACATGCTGTAGTGGAAATCGGCGTGGTCGTGGCCGAGATCGGCGGCGAATTCGGGCATCTGCGCCTGATAGGCATTGCCGATGACGAAGGACGATGCGGCGGCAAGCAGCGTCATCGACACCACGATGCGGTTGCCGGCGATCTCGCGCGCGGTCGCGAACACGCCGGCAAAGCCGCCCTCCGTCCTTGCCGCCACGCGCGGCTCCTTCGCGAATTTTGGCCCATATGGCGCCTTCCAGAGCCACCAGGTGAGGGGCACATAGATCAGCACATTGATCAACATGCCGGTCGTCGGGCCAAAGGCGAGCAGCATCGCGCCGCCGACCGCCGGGCCGCCAAGGAGCCCGAGCGTGCGCGCCATCGCCATCAGCCGCACACCGCTGTGAAGATTGTCACGGCCGGCGATGTCGTGCACGAGCAACTGCGACGCGGGCGCCCAGAACACGCCGGCCATGCCATGGATCGTGAGCAGCACCACCGCGTGCCAGACCTGCAGCGTATCGGTAGCGAACAGCACGCCCCATCCCAGCGAGCAGAGCATGAACAAAAGCATGCCGAACTGGATGATGCGGCGGACGTCGAAACGGTCGGCGAGGCCGCCCGACCAGAGCGAGAACAGCAAGAATGGCAGCCAATGCGAGATTACCGCGTAGCCGCCGAGCGCGGGCGAGCGGAATTTCTCGTAGATCATCCAGTAGCTGATGACGTGCTCGATCGAGTCCGCCATCATCGCCAGCATCGTGCCGCCGAGATAGGCGCCGTAACCGGGCTGGTGCAGCGCAGCGAAGGCGCGGTGCTGATGGGATGTGGTCTGGGCGGTCACGCCTTGTGTCATCGGATCGCGCGAGCACTCAAAGACGGCCGGTCTTGCAGATGCCGCCGAACGCTGCAAGACCAGGGAAACGCCAAATTTTCTTTAAAGATGAGTATCATAGGCCCCTTTCTTGCGGTCTTGCGCACTGTTAGCAGGCTGGCCCCCAACCGTCGCACAGCGACCGGCGCGGCCACGGACTATGCGCTGCACAACCGGTATGACAAGCCGGACGACCCACCTCCACAGGGATGTCGATCGAAATTCTCGCGACCGGTCGCCATGCTATTGCAGCGACGGCGGATTTATTTCTGCAGCGAACGTGCCTAGGCCGTTCACAGCGACCACGCTGTCATCCTGCGAGGCCGCACCAAGACGAGCGATACAGGATGCTGGCGCTAAAGCCACCCGATTTCAGCTGCCGCGCCCCAGCGCCTTGATTGCGCGCTCAACGGTCGCGGGCACCGTGAACGTGAGTGATGGTCTCGCAACAGACTCGGTGTCACCCTCCCCTGGAGGAGAGTGACGGAGTTTGCCGACCGTCCTGCGTAGATCCGAGCAAGCCATGCGATGCAGTTCTCCTTCGCAGAACGGTCTTGCAGTCCCAGATGCTAGCGGAATGGATTTGACATTCGCTACCCCGTTGACCGCAGACTCCCAAAGCGAATGTCAAATCCAAAACTCCACGAGTAGCTTATATTTGCTAGTGGTCCTTTGATTCTAACATTCGCAATGTCGCCCGCTGAGAAGGGATGCGAATGTTAGAATCGGACCACTAATCCCTGATGTCTTGCAGGAACCACTCGGTCGGAATGACGCGGCCGAGCTTGCGCTTCACCGCCTGCTCGTAGACATGGCCGCCGACCGACGAGAACTGCAGGCCCTGGTTGCCGACATTGCGATAGAACGTCACCTGGTCGCGGCTGGTGCGGCCCTTGGCCTTGCCGCTGATCAGGTCGGCGAAGTCGGGCTTGTCGCCGCCCTTGCCGCGATCCATGAACTCCGGGGTGTCGCCACCAAAGCCGGGTTGCGGGTTCTTCTCCGGAATGCGCTTCATCTCCTCGACCGTGCCGCCGATGAACGCCGCCGGCGACAAGCCGCGCTCGGCCTGAAAGCGCTCGGTCTGCTTCATCTGCAAGCCGGCGGTGCCCTGGCGGATCACGACGTCGAATTTGTCGGCGCTGCCATCCGGCATCTCGCGGCGGCCGAGATTGGTAACGTGCATGCCCGGCTCGATCCAGTCGGCGTCATAGACCGGCACCATGCTGTCGGTGCACGACGACAAGAGGTCTGCACCGCGCACCGCCTCGCGCGGATCGTCGACCGCGCGCACCTCGATGTTGAGCGCCTTGCTCATCTCTTCGGCGAAGGCTTCGCGGTTCGCCGCGGTCGGGCTGTAGACCTTGCACAGCCGAATATCGCGCACCGCCTTGAACGCGCGCAGAAAGGTGCGCGCCATGCCGCCCGAGCCGAGCATGCCGACCACATGCGTGTCCTCGCGCGCGAGATATTTCACGCCGATGCCGGCGCCGCCGCCGACCCGGAAGTGCTGCAGCACGCCGTCATTGATGAAGGCAAGCGGCTCGGCGTTCTTGGTCGAGATCAGGAGGATGATGCCGCAATAGGTGCCGGGCTCGCGGCAGTATTTCTCCTCGGTCCAGTTGTCGTTCTCGTCCCGCGGCCAGGTCATGATGTCGGACTTCATGCGGATGGCGAAATAGCCGTCGTTGGCGCCCTCCATGGTGCCCCAGCGGAAATAGCCGTCCGGCCGCTCGCAGGGGAAATACATGTCGATGCGCGGACGGTGCATCGCGCCGCCGGTCGGAAGTTTCTTGAACGCCTCCTCCTGCACGCGGATGCAGTCTTCCATCGTGAGCAGTTGCGAGACGAGTTCGTTATTGATGATGAGCATGTCGTCTCTTCCCAGTGAGTTCCTTGCGTCTTACCTGTTCGCGCGGCACTGACGCAACTGAGGGGCCCTGCCGGCACTGCATCGCGGCGATGCGTCACTGATGATCGCGGGCGGCCGCTCTTGACCGATCGAAGCACCCCCGATAGCAGGAGTTTCTACGGGAGAAACGACGATGCAGCGCAAACGCGCGCCACAAGCCTTCAGTGTAGCATTGAGCCTCAGTGTAGCATTGAGCCTCAGTGTAGCATTGAGCCTCGGTGTGCTGGTGCTGTCGGCCGGGAGCGGTGTGGCACAGACGCCAGAGCCGTTCTACAAAGGAAAGACGATCAACTTCCTGGTCGCGAGCGTGCCCGGCGGCATCAACGATCTCACCGCACGATTGATTTCGCGGCATCTTGGCAAGCACATCCCGGGCAATCCAAATATCGTCGTGCAGAACCTGAAGTCGTCGGGGCTCGCGCTGATCAACCGGGTCTACAACACCCAGGAGAAGGACGGGCTCACGATCGGGATCGTGGAGCGCGGTGCGCCCCAGCTCGCCATCATGGGCGATCCCAACGCGCGCTTCGATCCGCTCAAGGTCACCTGGCTCGGCAGCGTGTCGTCATACCGCAATGACGCCTACACGCTCTCGGTCAATGCGAGCTTCTATGCGAAGACGGTGGATGACCTGCGCAAGACCGACCGGCCCTCCGCGAAGATCGGCTCGACGGGCGCGGGTGCGACCAACGGCATCTTCACCAACATCGCCAAGGACGTGCTCAAGCTGAACATCCAGCACGTGCGCGGCTATCGCGGTGCCGCCGCTGTGTTTCTCGCGCAGCAGCGTGGCGAGCTCGACGGCCAGGTCGTCGGCTTGTCGTCGATGAAGGTCGGACAGCCGGCGTTGTGGCAGGCGGGCGCATTCCGCCCGCTGATCATGTTCGGACGCACCACACGCTTCTCAGAATTCCCCAATGTGCCGACCGGTCGCGAGCTCACGAAAGACCCAAAGGCGCTGCGGCTGCTCGACTTTGCGGAAGCACCGTTCTTCATGGCGCTGCCGCTCATCGCTCCGCCCGGACTGCCGGCGGAGCGCGCCGCGGCGCTGCAGAAGGGCTTTATGGCGATGACCAAGGATCCCGCGTTCATCGCGGAGGCCGCGAAGATGCGTCTCGAGCTCTCGCCGATCGACGGCGAGGCCGTGCGCAAGGTGATCGCGCAGATGATGGAAACGCCGGCAGACGTGATCGCACAATTCAAGGAGATCGCCGGCACGAAGAATTAAAGCAATCCTACCCTCCGCTCATTCCCGCGAAGGCGGGAATCCAGAATCTTTCTTTGTTTGCTCCTGGGTCCCCGCCTGCGCGGGGACGAGCGGAGTAACCAATGAAGTCCTAGGCATCGTCGCGCCGCCGGCTTCGAATCCAGAATGCGAATACAGCAACGAGCACGCCGGCGAGCCCGAACCAAGTCAGCGCATAGCCGACGTGGTCGTTGCGAAGCTTGATCGTGAGCACGCCCGGGCGTGGCACGCCCCGAGGCGGCGTCGGGCTTTCCATCTCGATGTAGAACGGCGCCACCTCGCCCCAGCCGTAGCGCGCCGCCATGGCGCGGTGGTCGCGCGCAAACCACAGGTCCTGCCGCTCCGAATACGGCGCGACGAATAGCCCCGGCGCCTCCGGCCAGCGCAAGGCGCCGACGATCTCGATCGCGGCCGCGGGCAACGCGAGCGGCTTCAGCGACGCATCGGGATTGGGGTTGTCGACATAGCCGCGATTGACGACGACGGTCGAGCCGTCGGGCATCCGCGCCGGCGCAAACGCGAAATAGCCTTGACCTTTGACATCGTCGCGCAATCCAGCGCCGCCGCTATAAACCCGCGCCTCGCGGTCGGCCTCGAAATCCGCACGCAACCTGACACGGCGAAATTCATCGGCGGCAGGTGTGAGGCTTTGCCATTTCTCGGGTGGCGGAACCGGAGACGGCGGCGCGGAGCTGCGCTCCGAGAGCGTCGCGATCAGGTTCTCCTTCCAGACCTTGCGTTGGAGCTGCCAGACGCCGAGCGAGATCAGCACCGCGAAGGCCAAGGCGGCCGCGATGGCGGGCAGAAGAACGCCTCGCCTGCCGGTCACGGGCGATCGCCGCCGGCGGGCCGCCCTTCCGCAGCCTTGTGGTGGAATTGCAGCGCGACCAGCAAGCCTTTGACCGGGCGCAGCGGCAGGAGCGTCAGCGCGAGAATCAGCGGAATCCAGAGCAGCGCATGCAACCAGTAGGGAGGCTGGAAGGCGACCTCAACGATGAGCGCCGCGCACACGACCACGAAGCCCGCGAACGACATCACGAAGAAGGCCGGGCCGTCGGCAGAATCGGCAAAGGAGAAGTCGAGGCCGCACTTGTCGCAACGCGGCGCCATCTTCAGAAATCCCGCGAACAGGGCGCCCTGCCCGCAGCGCGGACAACGGCCGGCCAGCCCTCGCCGGATCGTCACCCCGAGCGGATGATCATCATGCGCCGTGTTATCCTGCGCCATGTTATCCTGCGCCATGCGGTCCAATCTAAGCATCTCCCGGACAAGCGAAAGGGGCGGCTTTCGCAGCCGCCCCTTTCTGTTCCTTTGATTATCTTCGACGCTAATGCGCGCCCGCTGCGCTGTGCGCGCCCGCGCCCCACACATAGATGCAGGCGAACAGGAAAATCCACACCACGTCGACGAAGTGCCAATACCAGGCGGCGAATTCGAAGCCGAGGTGCTGCTTGGGCGTGAAGTGGCCGAGATAGGCACGGATCAGGCACACGATCAGGAAGGTCGTCCCGATCAGCACGTGAGCGCCGTGGAAGCCGGTCGCCATGAAGAAGGTGGCGCCATAAATATTGCCGCTGAAGTTGAAGGCGGCGTGGCTGTACTCGTAGGCCTGCACCGCCGTGAACGCGGCGCCGAGCACGATGGTGAGGATCAAGCCCCACTTGAGCCCCTCGCGATCGTTTTCCAGGAGCGCATGGTGGGCCCAGGTGACGGTCGTGCCGGACGTGAGCAGGATCAGCGTGTTGAGCAGCGGCAGATGCCAAGGATCGAAGGTTTCGATGCCCTTAGGCGGCCACACGCCGCCGATGAACTCAGTGCGCGCCGCCTGCTGCAGGTCGTGTGGGAACAGGGCGACATTGAAGTAGGCCCAGAACCAGGCGACGAAGAACATCACCTCGGACGCGATGAACAGGATCATCCCGTAGCGGTGGGAGATCTGCACCACGCGGCTGTGGAAGCCGCCATACGTCGCCTCGCGCGCGACATCGCGCCACCATCCGATCATGGTATAGGCGACACCGACCACGCCCGCGCCGAAGATGTACGGCGCCGCCGGGAACATGTGGTGCATCCAGGAGATCGCGCCGATCGCCATCACGAAGGCGGAGACGGAGCCGACGATCGGCCAAGGGCTCGGATCGACCAGATGATAGTCGTGCTGCTTGGCGTGGGCGTCGGCCATCTAAAAATCCCTCTCCGTCATTTCGTCGTGCGCGGGCCTGCGTTCGCGCTGCCGACGGTCTGCGGCTCGCTCTGGCGCACCCGATACATGGTGTAGGACAGCGTAATGGTGTTGAGGTCGTCGTGCTCTGAGTCCTGCACGATCTTCGGATCGATGAAGAACACGACCGGCATCTCGCGCTTCTCGCCGGGCTTCAGACGCTGCTCGGTGAAGCAGAAGCAGTTGATCTTGGAGAAGTAGGCGCCGACTGTCGGCGGCGACACGTTGTAGCTCGCATTGCCCACGGTCTCGCGGGCGGATTCATTGACCACCAGGTAGTTCACGGTGATCACGTCGCCGATTTTGACCGCGATGGAGTTCTGCTCGGGTACGAACCGCCAGGGCAACCCGGCCGCCACGTTGGCGTCGAACCGCACGGTGATCTTGCGGTCGAGCACGTTGTCGGGCGCCGCGGCCGCCAGGATCGGCGTTCCGCCGAAGCCGGTGGTGCGGCAGAACCAGTCATAGAGCGGCACCGCGGCATAAGCCATGCCCACCATGCCGGCCGCGACCAGGCCGCAGGAGGCTGCGACCACAAGATCGCGGCGGCGGCCGCGTTCGGTTGTCCGGGATGGATTGTTGGGGGCGGTCATCGCGTGTTCACAGCGGACGGTTCAGCACCGCCGGCCCCTTGACCAGCGTGATGATGTAAAACAAGACGACGACAAGGCCGAGAACGACCGCGAGCGCGATCGAGCGCGAACGGCGGCTGCGCTTCTGTTCCTCGGTGAGATCGCCCGGGTCCGGCTTGTTGTCCATGTCGTCCTCATCCGGTGATGCGCCCTGCCACGCTCTCGATCAGGAGAACCGCGAACAGACCAAAGAGATAGAGGATCGAGTAAGCGAACATCTGCCGGGCAGCACTTGCAGCGCGTTCGCCTTCGGTCAAGGTGCACACTCGCCACGCGAATGCGACCATGAGCGCGCCGGCGACCAGCGACGTCACGCCATAGGTCGGCCCGGCATAGCCCAGAAGCCAGGGCGCCGCGCCGACCGGGAGGAGCAGCAGCGAATAGATCAGGATCTGCCGCCGCGTCGCCGCCGCGCCCGCGACCACCGGCAGCATCGGCACGCCGGCGCGCGCATAGTCGTCGGCGCGGATCAGCGCCAGCGCCCAGAAGTGCGGCGGCGTCCAGACGAACGTGATCAGGAACATGAGCACCGGCTCGACCGAGATTGAGCCAGTCACCGCGGCCCAGCCGATCACCGGCGGGAGCGCACCCGCTGCGCCGCCGATGACGATATTCTGCGGCGTCCAGCGCTTGAGCCAGATCGTGTAGACGACGACGTAGAAGAAGATCGTGAAGGCGAGCAGCGCGGCCGCGAGCCAACTCACCATCAATCCCAGTACGACCACCGAGAAACCGGCCAGCGTGATGCCGAAGCCGAACGCTTCGCCGGGCGTGATGCGGCGCCGCGGGATCGGGCGGTTGGCGGTGCGCGACATCAGACTATCGATGTCGGCGTCGTACCACATATTAAGGGCACCAGACGCGCCGGCGCCGACCGCAATGCAAAGCAGCGCCGTGAATGCGAGCACCGGATGGATCGTACCCGGCGCCGCCACGAGCCCGACCAGCGCGGTGAAGACGACAAGCGACATCACCCGCGGCTTCAACAGCGCGACATAGTCACCGACCGTCGCGATGCTTACCTGCGGACGCGCAAGTGCGGCGTCCTCAACGGACGCCGGGAGCTTCGCGATGTCGCCAATCATCGTCATCCGTTACAGCTCACTTGATGAGCGGAAGCTTCTCGAACTGATGGAACGGCGGCGGAGAGGGCAGCGTCCATTCGAGCGTCGTTGCGCCCGCGCCCCACGGATTGTCGCCCGCGGGCACCTTGCGCATGAAAGCCTGCGCCACGCCGAAGAAGAAGACGAGCGCCCCGAGGCCCGAGATGTACGACCCGTACGAGGAGACGTGGTTCCAGCCGGCGAAGGCATCCGGATAGTCGGCGATACGACGCGGCATGCCCGCGAGGCCGAGGAAGTGCTGCGGGAAGAACACGAGATTGACGCCGATGAAGGTCAGCCAGAAGTGCAGCTTGCCGATGAACTCGGAATACATGTAACCGGAGATCTTCGGGAACCAGTAGTACCAGCCGGCGAAGATCGTGAACACGGCGCCGAGCGACAGCACGTAGTGGAAGTGCGCGACGACGTAGTAGGTGTCCTGCAGCGAGCGGTCGACACCCGCATTCGCCAGCACGACGCCGGTGACGCCGCCGATCGTGAACAGGAAGATGAAGCCGAACGCCCACAGCATCGGCACCTTGAACTCGACCGAGCCGCCCCACATCGTGGCGATCCAGGAGAAGATCTTCACGCCGGTCGGCACCGCGATCACCATGGTGGCGGCGACGAAGTAGGCCTGCGCCGCGGTCGACATGCCGACCGTGTACATGTGGTGCGCCCACACCACGAAGCCGATGCCGCCGATCGCGACCATCGCGTAGGCCATGCCGAGATAGCCGAACACCGGCTTCTTCGAGAACGTCGCCACGATCTGGCTGACGATGCCGAAGCCCGGCAGAATCAGGATGTACACCTCGGGGTGACCGAAGAACCAGAACAGGTGCTGGTACAACACCGGATCGCCGCCGCCATCGGCCGCGAAGAAGGTCGTGCCGAAGTTGCGGTCGGTGAGCAGCATGGTGATCGCGCCGGCGAGCACCGGCAGCGACAGCAGCAGCAGGAACACGGTGACGAGCTGCGACCAGACGAACAGCGGCATCTTGTGCAGCGTCATGCCGGGCGCGCGCATGTTGAAAATCGTGGTGATGAAGTTGATCGCGCCGAGGATCGAGGACGCGCCCGCGATGTGCAGCGCCAGGATCGCAAAGTCGACCGCCGGGCCGGGGTGGCCCGAGGTCGAAAGCGGTGCGTAGAGCGTCCAGCCGGCGCCGACGCCGGGCGCTCCCGGCTCGCCTTCGACGAACATCGAGATGATGAGCAGCGTGAACGCGAACGGCAACAGCCAGAACGAAATGTTGTTCATGCGCGGGAACGCCATGTCAGGCGCTCCGATCATCAGCGGCACGAACCAATTGCCGAAACCGCCGATCATGGCCGGCATGACCATGAAGAAGATCATGATCAGACCGTGCGCGGTGGTGAACACATTGAACATGTGCGCATCGTGGAAGATCTGCAGGCCTGGATCCTGCAGTTCAAGCCGGATGCCGATTGAGAGGATGCCGCCGACCAGACCGCCGACCAGGGCGAAGATCAGATACATCGTGCCGATGTCTTTGTGGTTGGTCGAATAGACCCAGCGCCGCCAGCCGGTGGGGTGCGCATGAGCGTCATCACCGGCCGCATGACCTTGCGCTCCGTGGCCATCATGGATGCCGTGCGTATGTGCGGTCGTAGCCATTATCAGTCCCTTCGACTTCTTTCGTTTACCGCCGCGCCCTCCCTTACCCTCCCCGCAAGCGGGGAGAGATAGGTCGGGGTGCCGCTCAGCGGGCCGTCGATTGTCCCACCGTGATCGGCGCTGCGTCGTCGCGCGCGAATTTCTTGCGCGCCTCCTCCACCCAGGTCTTGAATTGCTCCTCGCTCACCACGCGGACCGCGATCGGCATGTAGGCGTGGTCCTTGCCGCAGAGCTCCGAGCACTGTCCGTAATAAACGCCCTCGCGGGTCGCCTTGAACCAGGTCTCGTTGAGGCGGCCGGGGATCGAGTCGACCTTGATGCCGAACGACGGCACCGCGAACGCATGGATCACGTCGGCGCCGGTGGTGATGACGCGGATGTTCTTGTTCACCGGCACCACCACCTCATTATCAACGCCGAGGAGCCGTGGCTGATCCGGCCGCAAGTTCTGCGGGTCGCGCACCAGGAGCGAGTCGAACTCGAAATTGCCGTGGTCGGGATAGCTGTAGGTCCAGAACCACTGCTTGCCGGTGGCCTTGATGGTGACGTCACCCTGCTCGGCGCTCATCGCCGGGATGGTCAGTTGATAGAACAGCAGCCGGAACGAGGGGATCGCGATGATCACGAGGATCACCACCGGAAGCAGGGTCCAGGCGACCTCCAGCAGCGTATTGTGGGTCGTGCGCGAGGGCGTTGGATTGGCGCGGGCATTGAACCGCACCATGATGGTGATCAAAAGGGCAAGAACGAAAAGCGTGATCGCAACAATGATGTAGAGCACGAAGGTGTGAAACGAGATGACGTTGTCCATCACCGGCGTCGCCGACTGCTGGAAATTCAATTGCCACGGCGATGGCTGCCCGTCCCCCGCAAGCGCGCCCCCCGACCCCGCGAGAATGGCACCGATCGTCACCGCCAAGGCGGCCAGCCGCTTGAACACCAGCATCGTCGTCATCGCTCCTTCGATGAAGCCCGTCTGCCCGCAGGGCCTCGTCGCGCAAGTCCCTCGTTGCGCAAGTCGGTGAGGCGTGATGCCTCCGAGGCGTGATGCCTCCGGGTGCGACGCCCGCCACGGGCGGCTCCTCGGCGGGTGCGGGCGGGAACCTTTGGGGATTCCCAGGCACTCAAAACCACACTTTAGAGCGTGTCGCAATGCACCTGAGCGCTGGGTCCCATGTGATATTTGGCTCTCGTTCGCGACCTCCGAGTGACAGGGCAGTTCGGGCCTTCCAGGTTCCCAACTCGGCCACAATGCGCTGTTTTACCAAGCCTTGATGGGACGGCCGGACCATGCGGGGGCTCGCAGGTCGGACCTTGTGTGATTCGGTCCGGTGCAGCGCGCTGGTGTCCCGATTCCGAAGTTCGTATGATTTCTCAGCGGCGTCCAATACGAACTTCGGAATCGAAGGACACTAGCAACTCGTTGATTCTAGTGTGGCTTAGGTTCAGAAGTCCGCAATTCACACTCGCCGCAACAATGTTGCGGACTTCTGAACCGCCACACTGGGGCGGTATCCGACAATTCGAGGCAACCATGGGTTCATGTCAGCCCGGAAGGCGCATAGGCAGGGTCACATTGGCGCGCGCGCTCCGTTGGCGCGCTGGCGTGCTATTGGGCGCACTGACCATGCTTGTTGCGACGACCGGCCATGCGGCCGCCCAGGGCGTCGTCAAATCAGTCCATTCCGACTGGCAGATCCGCTGCGATACCCCGCCGGGCGCGCAGGGCGAGCAATGCGCGCTGATCCAGAGCGTGACGGCGGAAGATCGCGCCAATGTCGGCCTCACCGTGATCGTGCTCAAGACCGCGGACAACAAATCGCGGCTGATGCGCATCATCGCCCCGATGGGAGTGCTTCTGCCCTCCGGCCTCGGTCTCAAGATCGATAATGAGGATGTCGGCCGCGCCGGTTTCGTGCGCTGCCTGCCGAACGGCTGCGTGGCCGAGGTGGTCATGGACCAGAACCTGATCAAGCAGATGCGCTCCGGCCAGACCGCGACCTTCATCATCTTCCAGACGCCGGAAGAAGGTATCGGCTTTCCGATGAGCCTCAAGGGGTTCGGCGAAGGCTTCGACAAGCTGCCCTAATAGCCCCTCCATCCCCGGGCCTGGCCTCGTCAGCTCACCTCGTCAGCTCAAGCGCCCCTCGCAACACCGGGCGTAGATCACTATTTTTGACGCAATGGTCTCCAGCAAGGCGGTTCCCGACATGACCTCCACCCTCTCGCTCCTCGATCGCGCCGGCCTCGACCGGAACGCCGCCCGCCGACACCTCGCGCGCGGCCTCGAAGGCGCCGACGACGGCGAATTGTTCCTCGAATACAAGCAGTCGGAGATGCTGGCGTTCGACAATGGACGCCTCAAACAGGCCACCTATGACACCGCGCAAGGCTTCGGGCTGCGCGCGGTCAAGGACGAAGCCGTCGGCTATGCCCACGCCTCCGACCTATCGGACGCTGCGGTGGCGCGGGCTGCCGAAGCGGTGCGCGCGGTCAAGGGCGGCTATTCCGGCCAGTACGCGGCGGCGCCGGCGCGCACCAATGTGCGCCTCTATGGCGACGAGAATCCGCTCGGCGAGCCCACGTTCGAATCCAAGGTGAAGCTCCTGGAGACGATCGACGCCTATGCCCGCGCCAAGGATCCGCGCGTGCGGCAGGTGACCGTCTCGTTCGGCGCCTCCTGGCAGGTGGTGGAAATCCTGCGCGCCGGGGGCGACGAATACCGCGACGTGCGCCCGCTGGTGCGCGTCAACGTCTCGGTGGTGGTCGGCGACGGCACCCGACAGGAGAGCGGCAGCTACGGCTATGGCGGCCGCGAAGGTTTCGATCCGTTCCTCGACGAGGCCCAATGGCAGCACGCGGTCGACGAGGCGGTGCGGCAAGGCCTGGTCAATCTGGACGCGGTGCCGGCGCCTGCCGGCGAGATGGACGTCGTGCTCGGGCCCGGCTGGCCGGGCGTGATGCTGCACGAAGCCGTCGGCCACGGCCTCGAAGGCGACTTCAACCGCAAGAAGACGTCGGCGTTTGCCGGCCTGATGGGCCAGCGCGTGGCGTCGAAGGGCGTCACCGTGGTCGACGACGGCACGCTGTCGAAGCGCCGCGGTTCGCTCTCGATTGACGACGAGGGCACCCCGACCGGCCGCACCGTGCTGATCGAGGACGGCATCCTTACCGGCTACATGCAGGACCGCCAGAACGCCCGGCTGATGGGCATGGCGCCGACCGGCAATGGCCGGCGCGAGAGCTATGCGCACGTCGTCATGCCGCGCATGACCAATACCTACATGCTCGCCGGCGAGCATGATCCCAAAGAGATCATCGCGTCGGTCAAGAACGGCATCTACGCGGTCAATTTCGGCGGCGGCCAGGTCGACATCACGTCGGGCAAATACGTGTTCAATGTCACCGAGGCGTACCGGATCGAGAACGGCAAGCTCGGCGCGCCGCTCAAGGGCGCGATGCTGATCGGCAACGGCCCGACCGACCTCAACCGGGTGAGCATGATCGGCAACGACCTCAAGCTCGACACCGGCGTCGGCACCTGCGGCAAGGACGGCCAAGGCGTGCCGGTCGGCGTCGGGCAGCCAACCCTGCGCATGGATAAGATCACGGTCGGCGGGACGGGGTGATTACAACCGTTACCACGACCAGGTATAATCTACGCCAAATCATTGGAGCAGGTTCAATGGTTGAAAGAATCTCCATAGAACTCGACTCGGAATCCATTGCCGCCGCCCGAGAAGCCGGGCTTGATCTATCTCAGCTTCTGCGTGAGGCACTGCACCGCCGGCTTCCCCATTTGCATGCCGCGGAACGGCAAGCCGTTGCCCAGCAATGGTACGAAGAAAACAAGGAAGCTATCGACTCCTACAACAGGTTTGTCGCAACTCATGGGCTGTTCTCTGACCGCTTGAGAAAATTCTAATTGGCTCAGCAGTTCGATCTGGTCGAAAATCTAAGCCCGGTCAGCCGGGGACAATATCCCTTGTTGGTCGTCCTTCAGCATGACCGAGTTTCCGCCATTCAACGGTCGTCGTAGCTCCATTGATTGGAGCGAATCGAGGTGTATCTGGGATGCGATTACATCCCTCCGTCGAAATTGACGGAATTCGATATCTGATCCTCGTGGAGGAATTGGCGGCGATCCCGCGTCAAACGCTTGGTCGCGTTATTGGTAACGCGGGAGTGAATCGCTACGAAATTGTCGCCGCCTTGGACATGCTGTTTACCGGAATTTGAAGCAGTCCGCTCCGCTACCGCACCACGCCCGAGATGCAGCACGGCCGGCGCAGCGGCCGGGTGATATGGTCCTTCAGGAAGCACTGAGCCGCGCCGCCCACATAGCCTGGCCGCAGATAGGTCCAGGCGCGGCAGCCCTCCTCCGCCTCGCACGCGAGCTGGCAGGCCTTGCCGGAGGGATCTGCCGGCAATTCGAACGAGCGATAGTCGCCGCCGGCGCGGTCGATTGAGAATTCGATCGGTCCGCCTTGCGGCTCGATCACGCCGGCGCCGCGCACGCCCGACACGCAACAGGACGCCGGAACGCGCGCGGTGACGCGCGACTTGAGCCAGCACTGCGGGTTGGGACTTTCGGTCGCAGGGTAGGAGAAGGCCCAGGCCCGGCAACGGGGGTCGCGCTCGCAGCGCGCGGCGCATTGCGCGGGGTCGCCCGACCGCAGCGTAAAGCTCGAATAATCCCCGCCCCAGCGGTCGAATCCGACCTGCGCCGCGGCGGGCATCGCCGCAACGATCGCGAACAACAGGCCAAGCCAAGCGGCGCGCCAGGCCATCGCGGCCAATCTTCCCGCAACCATCAAACGGACCTCCTTTGCGGCGGTGCAGAATGACATCGTTTCACCGTGTCGGCACAATCATACCGCGGCGGGCTCGGGGGGAGCCCTGAATGCACGACCAGCCGGCGCGACAGACGCGGTGCACCAGATACGACCGGTACGATAGCGCGGCCGTTCTGCTGCTGCTTGGCCTCGTCGTACGCGTGCTGCTGACCTATGACCGCTACGCGGTCAGCAATGATGAGGGATTGCAACAGCGTTATGGCGAGCTGATCGTTTCCTACTACACCAGCGGCTTCACCGACCGCGCGCTGTTCACGTTCGAAAACCTCTACCTCTACGGCGGATTGTTCGACCTTACGGCGACGCTGATCGGCCGGATTCTCCCCTACGACCTCTACAGCATCCGTCACATCCTGTGCGCCGCGATCGGAATCGGCGGCATCGCCGCCACCTGGGCAACCGCACGCCTGGTCGCCGGCTCCCGTACCGGGCTGATTGCGACGGTGTTGCTGGCGGTGTCCGGCGTCTGGTACGGCGCGATGTTCAACCACACCAAAGACATCAGCTTTGCCGCCGCAATGACAGGCGCGACCTACGCGCTGTTGCAGGCGACGCGCGATCTGCCGCGTCCGCAGTTGCGGCATGTCGTGTTGTTCGGCGCGATGCTGGGCGCGGCGCTTGGAATTCGAGCGATGGGGTTACTGCTCGTGATCTCGCGCTCGTGATCGTCTTGCAGCAACGCGATGGCGGCCCCGCGGGACACCGCAAGCGACTGCTGCTCGCCACCCGCTCGCTGCTCGCGTTCCTGCCCGGTCTCCTGCTCGGCTACCTGATCATGATTTTGGCGTGGCCGTGGGCCGCGCTCGATCCGTTCAACCCGGTGCGGGCCCTCTTTGCGTTCGCAAAATTCCACTATCCGATCCGCGATCTGCTGGCCGGCGTCGTCTACGCGATGGACGACATGCCGCGCATGTACCTGCCGACCTACCTCGCGATCAAGTTGCCGCTGGCGATGCTGGCGGGAGCCGCCGTCACGCTTGTGGTGATCGCCGTACCGCGGGTGGTGCGTGCCAACGTGCCGTCGCAGACGCGCTACGAGACTGCGCTGATCGCGATCATGGCGGCGTTCCCGATCGCGGCGCAGGTGATCTCGCGTGGGCCTGGGTTTTCCGGCATGCGCCACTTCACCTTCTTGGTGCCGCTGTTGGCGGTGTTGGCGGCGATCGGATTTGACGTCATGATCGCGGCGTTCGGCCGTTGGCGCGCATCGGCCGGGATGGCAGCCGTTGCCGCGGTCGCAACGTTGGTGATCTGGAGCGCCATCGTGCTCGCGCGGCTGCATCCGCACGAGTACCTCTTTTACAATCCGCTGGTCGGCGGACTTCCCGGCGCGGCCGGGCGCTATGCCACCGACTACTGGGTCAATGTCATGCCGGAGGCCGTCGGCAAGCTTGAGTCCTATCTCACGCGGATAGAGCAGGAGAGCAGACGCCCGCGCAGACACTACAATGTCGCGATCTGCGCCGAACGCCTGCAATTCGAACACGTCGCCAACGACCGCCTCCACTGGACCGACACCTGGCAGGAGGCTGAGTTCTTCATCTCGCCGACCCACATGTCATGCGACAACATGCTCGAGGGCAAGGTGATCGCCACCGTCGAGCGGCTCGGCGTCGTCATCGGCGTGGTGAAGGATCGCCGCAACCTTGTCGACCTGGAAGCCGCCGCACGCCTACGGCCGCCCGGCCTGAACCCTTAAGGCGCCTAGTGTCCCGATTCCGAAGTTCGTATCGTTTCGCAGCGGCTTCGTATGCGAACTTCGGAATCGAAGGACACTAGCAACTCTTTGAATCGAGTGTGGCTTTGGTTCAGAAGTCCACATGTCGGATTCGCCGCGAGAACGATGCGGACTTCTGAACCGCCACACTAGGCCTGCAATTCCAAAATTCGAATCCTATGGGCGTCATTCCGGGGCGAGGCCGAAGGCCGAGAGCCCGGTTATGGATTCCGGGCTCCCTCGCTACGCTCCGGCCCCGGAATGACGGCCGTTGGATATGAGCGGTTTCATGGAATCGATCGTCTAGTACGCGTACTCGGTAAAGACCGGGTCGACGCTGCCGCCCCACGGTCCATAGAATTTTTCCAGGAGTTCTTCGGCCGGCGTGATGCCGCGCGCGATGAATTCCTGAATCGGGCGCAGATACCAGGTCTCGTCATGGCCCCAGTCGTTGACGCGGCGCCGCCGCGTAAGCCCGCGCTCGGCCATCGTCAGGGTCTCCTTGGCAAGGCTCAGCACAGTGCGGCCATGCAACTGCGCCTTGAAGCCGAGTTTCGGTACGTCATCGCGCAGTCTCTGCCGCTCGGCGGCGCTCCAATTCTTGACGAGGTCCCAAGCGGCATTGAGCGAGTCGTCGTCATAGAGGATGCCCGCCCAGAACGCGGCAAAGGCCGGCAACCTCCGCCAGGGACCAGAATCGGCACCGCGCATTTCGAGATAGCGCTTGAGCCGCACCTCCGGGAAGATCGTCGACACGTGGTTCGACCAGTCGGAGATGATCGCGCGCTCACCCGGCAGTGCGTCGAGCTTGCCGGCGAGCAGATCGCGAAACGACTTTCCGGCGACGTCGATATATTTGTCGCCGCGCTTGACGAAATACATCGGCACATCGAGCGCGTAGTCAACCCATCGTTCGAAGCCCATGCCGGGCTCGAACGCCCACGGCAACATGCCGGCGCGGGCGTTATCGGTATTGCGCCAGATCTCGGAGCGGAATGACAGAAAGCCGTTCGGCTTGCCTTCGGTGAACGGCGAGTTGGCGAAGATCGCGGTCACGACCGGCTGCAATGCGAGCGAGACGCGCAGCTTCTTCACCATGTCGGCTTCGGAGGAGAAGTCGAGATTGGTCTGCACCGTGCAGGTCCGGTACATCATGTCGAGTCCGTACTTACCGACAGTCGGCATGTAGGCGGTCATGATTCGATAGCGCCCCTTCGGCATCGTCGGAATTTCGGTGCGCGACCAGTTCGGCGACATGCCGAGCCCGAGGAAACCGATGCCGAGCGGACGCGCCACTTCACGCAATTGCGCCAAGTGCGACATCAGCTCCGAGCAAGTATGGTGCACGGTCTCGACCGGCGCACCGGAAAGCTCGAACTGTCCACCCGGCTCGAGCGAGATCGCGCCACCGCCGGTTACGTCGAACATGCCGATGATGTTGCCGTTTTCGAGGATCGGCTCCCAGCCGAGCAGATGCTGCATGCCTTCGAGCAGCGAACGGATGCTGCGCCGGCCTTCATAAGGAATTGGCCGGTGCCCCTCGATGGTGAAAGGAAACTTCTCGTGCTCGGTGCCAATGCGGAATTCCGCTTTCGGCGTCACGCCCTCGGCAAACCACGCCACCAGGGCGTCGCGCGATTCGATCGGCGTCATGTTGATTTGATCACGGGCCATGAACAGAGCCGATTGCGGGCACCCGCTGGGAAAGGGCCGCGACCTTACACGGGCGCCGTCAGGAAGGGCAATGACGGTCACGTGAGCACGGGGACGTCCGACGGGACGACTTCAGTGGACACTTGGGTCCAATGGGCACTTGGGGCTGCACGGTCCGAAATCAATCCCGTCTGGCACAATTTCACATGTTGTGCGTTGATCCCGGGCATTGCTCCTGACCCAACCACATATGGACCCTACACCCTCACTCTTGATCAGACCCGGCCACAATGCCTGGCGCACCGAACGCGCTGGCCGGGCAGCCGTGCTGATCGATGCCGGCCGATATTTCGGCGCGGTGCGCGAGGCGTTGCTCAACGCACGCGAGAGCGTCTTCATCATCGGCTGGGATATCGACAGCCGCACCCGGCTGGTGGGAGAGGAAGGCCAGGCCGACGACGGCTTCCCCGAAAGCTTCATCGACTTCCTCAGCGCGATCGTGAAGCGACGCCCCGAGCTCCTCGTTCATGTGCTGGTCTGGGACTATTCGATCCTGTACGCGAGCGAACGCGAACTGTTTCCGACGGCGGCGCTGCATTGGCGGACGCCCAAGGGAATCCGCTTCTGTCTCGATGACGATCTGCCGCTCGGCGCCGCCCAGCACCAGAAGATCGTCGTGATCGACGACGCGATCGCGTTCTCGGGCGGACTCGATCTCACCACCCGGCGCTGGGACACGCGCGAGCATCGCCTCGACGATCCGCGCCGCGTCGATCTTGCCGGTATCCCGTATGCTCCGTTCCATGACGTGCAGGCAATCGTCGACGGCCAAGCCGCCGCAGCGCTCGCCAAGCTCGCGCGCAGACGCTGGACCCGAAGCGCCTGCGAGCGTCCGCCACCGCTGCGCACGACCGGAGATCCCTGGCCGCAAAGCATCGAGCCGGACTTGATCGACATCGACGTCGCGATCGCCCGAACCGTTCCGGCACTCGATGACGAAAACGAGATCCGCGAGGTCGAAGCGCTGTTCTTCGACATGGTCGACCGTGCCGAGCGCTGCATCTACATCGAGAATCAGTATCTCACGTCGAAACGCTTCGCCGAGCATCTTGCCCGCCGTATGACGGAGCGGCGAGAGCTCGAGGTGATTCTGATCACGCCCAAACATGCCCACTCCTGGCTGGAGGAGCAGATCATGCAGGCGGGGCTGGGCCGCTTCATGCAGATCTTCGCCGACAAGGGCGTGAGCGAGCGTGTCCAGTTCTTCTATCCGACAGTGTCGGAGAACGGACGCAGCATGAATACCATGGTTCATTCCAAGGTGATGATCGTGGACGATCGCGTGCTGCGGGTCGGATCGGCCAACCTGAACAACCGTTCGTTCGGTGTCGACACGGAATGCGATCTCGCGTTCGAGGCGATGAACGAGGATCACCGCCAGCGCATCTTATGCTTACGCGATCGCCTCGTCGGGCATTTCTGCGGCGTCAGCGAGACCGAAGTTGCGGCGGCGGCCGCGCAGAGTGGCTCCCTCTTCAAGGCGCTGGAGTCGCTCGCGCGCAACGGCCACAGCCTGAAGCCCGTCGAGCTTGATCATGCGGCGCCCGTCCAGATCACGGCGCTCGAAGAATTCGGTGATCCGGAGCGCCCGATAGCGGCACCGGAATTCACCAAAACCTTCGTCGGCGAACGCCCCCCGGCGCGCCGGCTGCGCCGTTTCGCGAAAGTCATCGCGATCGGACTGTTTATTGTCTTGCTGATGCTGGCTTGGCGGATGACGCCATTGGCGGCGCTCACCAATCCGCACACCATCCGCGAGTGGTTCGCCGATATTGCCGCCGCATCGGGAGCCCCGGTAATCGTGCTGGCGGTTTTTGTCGTCGGCGGCCTGTTGGTGTTCCCGGTCACGCTGCTGATCGCGGCAACGGCAGCGACCTTCGGTCCATGGCTCGGCTTCGCCTATGCCGCCCTTGGCGCGGCTGCGAGCGCGATCGTGACCTATGGCGTCGGCGCGCTGATCGGGCGGCAAACCCTCGAAAACGTGCTCGGCCCGCGCCTTAACCGTATTCGCCGCGCCATCACGCGGCATGGCGTGCTCGCGATCGCCACTGTGCGCATGGTACCGGTCGCGCCCTTTACAGTTGTCAATCTTGCGGCCGGCGCCAGCCGGATTTCCTTCACCGACTACATGCTCGGCACCATCCTCGGGATGCTGCCGGGTCTCGTCCTGATGTCGGCGCTCGGCCACCAAATTTTCAACGTCCTGACGGCGCCGACACCGCTCAATGTGAGCCTGTTCATCCTGGCGGTCGTGGCCTGGATCGCCGCGTCGCTCGGCATCCAGGCGCTGGTGACGCGCAGCCGCCGGAGACGCACGTGGTGAGCGCGCAGGACCGCAACGTGCTCCGCGTGATGACGTGGAACATCCATGGCGGGATCGGCCCGGACGGGCAGTTTTCTCTCGAGCGCATCACCGCAACGGTCGCGCGGCATGACCCGGACATCGTGGCGTTGCAGGAGGTGGATTCCCGCCGCCTGGGCCGCGGTGCACGCTCGCCGTTTGAATTGTTGCGCGAGGCGGTCGGCGAGCACGGCATCGAGGCGAAGTCGATTAGCACTGCCGACGGCGATTACGGACAGATGCTGGTGAGCCGCTGCCCATTCGTCACGACCGAGATCCACGACATCACCCATGCCGACCGCGAGCCGCGCCGCGCCATCGAAACCGAGGTGTTTTGCGGACAAGGCAAGCTGCGCGTGGTCGCCACCCATTTCGGATTGAACCTCGCCGAGCGCCGCACCCAGGCCAAGCGGCTCGTTGCAATCGCGCGCCGCCATACCGCGCCGACGGTGATGCTCGGCGACTTCAATGACTGGTTCTGGCCAGGCTCACTGCGCCACGCGCTCAAGCACGAACTACCTGGACGCACGCGCCACGCGACGTTTCCGTCGTGGTGCCCGGTCTTACGACTCGATCGCATCTTCTGCTGGCCGCCGGAAATCCTCAAGCACAGCTTCGTCGATCGCGGCGCCTGGCGTGTTTCCGATCACTTGCCGGTGATCGCGGATATCGTGGTGGAATAGAGACGCTTGCTGCTGCGGATAACGGGATTGAGGATCACGCCGCCTGCGCTGGTGCCGGCGCGAAGCGACCGTAGAATGTGTCGCCCTTCTGCGCCATGTCGACGAGCAATTTCGGCGGCTGGAACCGCGGCCCGTATTTCTTCTCCAGTTTCTTGCAAAGATCGACGAAGCGCTTCGTCCCCATCATGTCGATGTAGGACAGCGTACCGCCGGTGAACGGCGCAAAGCCGAAGCCGAGGATCGAGCCGACATCGGCCTCACGCACGTCGGTGATGACACCCTCCTCCACGCAGCGCGCGGCTTCCAGCGACTGCACGATCAGCAGCCGGTGCTTGAGTTCCTGGATGTCGATCGTGTCAGGATCGAGTGTCTTCGTCTGCAATTCGGAGAGGCCCGGCCACAGCCGCTTGGGGCTGCCCTGCGGATAATCATAGAAGCCCTTGCCGTTCTTACGCCCGAGCCGGCCGCGCTTTTCGACCAGCTCTTCCAGCAGCCATTTCTGCTCGGCGTTGATCGCCTGCGGCCCGAGATCGGCCTCGGTCGCTTTCAGAATCTTCCAGCCGAGATCGAGCGCGACCTCGTCGTTGAGCGAGAGCGGACCGACCGGCATGCCGGCCATGCGCGCGACGTTCTCGATCATCGGCGCGGGAACGCCCTCCATGAACATCAGGTGGCCCTCCTGGATGTAATTGAGCACGCAGCGATTGGCGAAGAAACCGCGCGAGTCATTGACCACGATCGGTGTCTTGCGGATCGTGCGTACGAAATCCATTGCGGTCGCGAGCGCGACGTCACCGGTCTCCTTGCCGAGGATGATCTCGACCAGCATCATGCGTTCGACCGGCGAGAAGAAGTGGATGCCGATGAAGCGCGCGGGCTCCTTGAACTCGCCCGCGAGCGACGTGATCGGCAGCGTCGAGGTGTTGGATGCGAAGATCGCCTTGTCGCCGATCACGTCCTGCGCCTTCTTGATCGTTTCGGCCTTGACCCGGCGGTCCTCGAACACCGCCTCGATCACGAGATCGCAGTCCGCAAGTGCGCCGTAATCCGCGGTCGCGGTGATGCGTGACATCAGCGCTTCACGGTCGGCCGAGGTGGCGCGGCCGCGGTTCACCTGCTCGGTCATCAGCTTGTGGGAATGCTGCTTGCCCTTGTCGGCCGCTTCCTGGTCGCGGTCGATCAGCACCACCTCGATGCCGGCGAGCGCAGTGACATAACCGATGCTCGCGCCCATGAAGCCGGCGCCGATGATGCCGATCTTCTTGAATTTCGCCGGTGGAATGCCCGGCGGCCGGCGCGCACCTTTGTTGAGTTCTTGCATCGAGACGAACAGCGAGCGGATCATCGCCGCCGCTTCCGGCGTGCGCAGGATGCGTGCGAACCAGCGCGATTCCACACGCAATGCAAGATCGATCGGGAGCTGCAGCCCCTCATACACCACCTGCATGATCGCGCGCGCGGCGGGGTAGTTGTCGTAGGTCTCGCGGCGATAGATCGCGTTCGCCGGCGGGAACGTCATCATGCCGGCCTTGGAATAGACGAGCCCGCCCGGCAAGCGGAAGCCGTCAATGTCCCAGGGATTGACCGGCTTGCCGCCATCCTTGATCCACTTCTTTGCGGCTGCGATCAGCTCGCCTGCCGGCACTACGGCGTCGACGATCTTCATCGTCTTCGCCTGCGGGAGCCTGACCTGGTCGCCTTTGAGCAGAAACTGCAGCGCGTCGCCCGGCATCATCATGCGCGCGATGCGCTGCGTGCCGCCGGCACCGGGAAAGAGACCGATCTTGATCTCAGGCAGGCCGACGCGCGCCTTCGGATTGTCGGCGGCGACGCGGTGATGGCAGGCGAGGCACAGTTCGAAGCCGCCGCCGAGCGTCAGGCCGTTGATCGCCGCAACCCACGGCTTGCCGCTTGTTTCGAGCCGCCGATAAAGCTGCGAGAGCCGTCGGCTCTCATCGTAGAGCCGGTGCACGCCCATCTCCTCGCCCTGCTCGCGCATGACGTCGGTGAATTCGCGGCTCAGCATTTCGATCATCGTGAGATCGGCCCCGGCGCAGAACGTGTCCTTGCCCGACGTGATGACGGCCCCCTTGATCGCCGCGTCGCCGGCCACCTTCTCGACGATGGCGCTCAGTTCCTCCATGACCTTGAGGTCAATGACGTTCATCGAGCGGCCTGGCGAATCCCAGATGACGAGGGCGATGCCGTCGGTGTCGGTCTCGAGCTTGAAATGGACCATGCTCATCGCTCACAACTCCTGCGGATAGGGCTCGCCTGACATGCGCAGAAAGCGCGTCCCCTGCTCGTCCCGTTCCATCACGAGGTCGATCCCCGGATAGTGGGCGCGCTCGATCGGCGCCCGCGTGCCGATCTCGAGGTAGCAGGCGTCGCGCTGCGACTTGTTGACGAGCTGGTGACCGTTCGACACGCCGGCCTTAAAGCCCGCGCAGTCACCAGGCCCGAGCACGGTCTCGCCATCGTCTTCGATCAGGGCCAGCTCGCCTTCAAGCACGTAGATGAATTCGTCTTCCCGCTCGTGCCAGTGCCGCAATGCTGACGCCGCGCCGGGTTTCAAGCGCGTCAGGTTGACGCCGAATTGCGTGAGCCCGGCGACATTGCCGAGCGCCGCCTTCTCGCGCCCATCGGTCACCGAGCGGTGTGGATGCGGGTAGACGCCCTTCATGCGTACCACGGCTTTGCTGATGTCGATCTTGGGCATTCCTAGCACCAGCCTTTCCGCTCCCCTCCCCCCGCGAAGCGGTGGGGAGGGGTCGGGGGTGGGGGGTGGCGCCACAAATCAGTTATGCCCCCCACCCCTGACCCCTCCCCGCCATTCGCCGTAGCGCGTCGAAGACGCGCGTTTGCGCGCTTGTGGCGAATGTGGGGAGGGGAACCCAAGCGTCCTGCGTCAGAAGATGCAGCAAACATCTTACACCCGCTCGATGATGGTCGCGGTGCCCATGCCAGCGCCGATGCAGAGCGTCACCAGCGCTGTCTGGAGATTGCGGCGTTCCAACTCGTCAATCACGGTGCCGAGGATCATCGCACCGGTCGCGCCCAGCGGGTGACCCATGGCGATGGCGCCGCCATTCACGTTGACCTTGTCGGGATCGACGTTGAACGCCTGCATGAAACGCAGCACCACCGCGGCGAAGGCCTCGTTGACCTCGATCAGGTCGATGTCCTTGAGCTCCATCTTCGCGCGTTTGAGCACCTTCTCGGTCACGTCGATCGGCCCGGTGAGCATGAGCGCCGGATCAGAACCGATATTCGCGAAAGCCTTGACTTTCGCGCGCGGCTTGAGCTTCGCGGCGCGGCCGGCATGACGATTGCCGATCAGCACCGCCGCCGCACCGTCGACGATGCCGGACGAATTGCCGGCATGGTGCACGTGCTGGACGAATTCGATCTCGGGATGCGCCTGCACCGCGACGGCATCGAAGCCGGCGAGCTCCCCCATCTGCACGAAGGACGGCTTGAGCTGCGCCAGCGACTGCATGTTGGTGTCCGGGCGCGGATGTTCATCGCGTGCCAGGATGGTGAGGCCGTTCGGGTCCTTCACCGGGATCACGGAGCGGCCGAAATAGCCCTCCTGCCAGGCCACCGCGGTGCGCTTCTGGCTCTCGACCGCGTATTCGTCGCATTGCGTGCGCGAGAAGCCGTATTTGGTCGCGATCAAATCGGCGGAGACGCCCTGCGGCATGAAGTAGGACTTCACCGCGATCGAAGGATCGACCGGCCAAGCGCCGCCCGACGCGCCGATGCCGACGCGGCTCATGGATTCGACGCCGCCGCCGACGGCCATGTCCTGCTGTCCCGACATCACCTGCGCGGCGGCGAAGTTCACGGCATCGAGCCCGGAGGCGCAGAAGCGGTTGATCTGCACCCCCGGTACCGCGGTGCCGTAATCCGCGACGATCGCCGCGGCGCGCGCGATGTCGCCGCCGGCCTCGCCCACCGGATCGACGCAGCCAAGCACGACGTCGTCGACCAGAGCCGTATCAAGCGCGTTGCGCTCCCGGATCGCGGTCAGCGCCTGCGCCGCGAGATCGAGCGCGGTCACCTCGTGCAGCGCGCCGTCGGCCTTGCCGCGCCCGCGTGGCGTGCGAACGTGATCGTAGATGAAGGCGTCGGGCATGGAACTCTCCTGGCGAGCCGGTTTGGCCTCAACACTACCGGCGAACGCAAGCGTGGGCGTGACGGCTCCGGGTATTCGCAAATAAATACCCGGAAAACGGCGAATCGAGCCCGCACGACCTTACCCCCGGGGGTTGCGTGATGCGAGCGCACCTGTTGACTCCGGTTGTGCCGCTCTCGCATATCGCGCCGTGGGAGAACAGGGGCGCGGCCGAGTGTGGCGGTTCAGAAGTCCGCATCATTCTCGCGGCGAGCCCGACGTGGGGACTTCTGAACCAAAGCCACACGAGATTCAAAGCGTTGCTAGTGGTCCGAATCTAACATTCGCATCCCTTCTCAGCGGGCGACTTTGCGAATGTTAGAATCAAAGGACCACCAGCAAGTATAAGCTGCTAGTGGAGTTTAGATTTGACATTCGCGTCGGGCGCTTGCTGCCAGGTTGATCGCGAATGTCAAATCCACTCCACTAGGAGCCTGTCTGAGTAGTCACTGGTCAAGGCGTGGCGAG
>WHTP01000171.1 GCA_009377695.1 Hyphomicrobiales bacterium
CGGCAACGGACGTGTCTGCACGCCGCCACGCGGGGGCGCCGGATAGTTCTGCGGTGGATAGTTCTGTGGTGGATATTGTGGTGGCGGCGGATACTGCCGCGGTGGCGTCGGCGAGCCACCCCGCCCGCCGGGGCCCCCGATGCCACCACCCGGCACTTCGCCGGGTGGGCGCGGCGGCGGATCGCCGAAAATGAATCCGAATTGGGCGAGTGCGGCGGTGGCGCCGAAAAGCACGACGCCCGCGATCAAAGCGGCTCTCAGGATCGATAGGACCATCGGATATCCGCGACGCAGGGGCGCCAAGCTACGCGATCCGGTTAACACGCGGAATACGGCAGGGAAAGGGCGTCGCCCCCCTTCGAACCACCGATGGCAGGGGGTGGCAGGGAACTTCCGGAGAACGTCTCGACGACGGCACGACTAACCAAGAAAGAGAGGGAAAAGATGCCCCCTGCCGCCAAAGACGCGCACCTTACACGGCCATCTTCTGCCCACGCAGGAGCGGTCCTATGGTTCTATGCAGACGCTGCAGTCTACCCCCTGCGCCGAACCACCGAGTCTACGCTCCAGGGTCCGCCCCCAGCGAATGCGAGATAGAAATATACAAAGCAGAACAGCACGGCGGCTTCGCCATTGTTCACGATCGGGAAGAAGCTACGCGGCGCATGTCCGATGAAGTAGGCAAATGCGAGCTCGCCCGCCAGGATAAATGCCACCGGTCGCGTGAACAGACCGACCAATAAGAGGACGCCGCCAACGATCTCGATCGCACCCGCCCACCAGTAGAGCGAAAACATCGCCGGCTGATTCATCGCCGCTGGCCACGCGAAGAACTTGGAAAAACCATGCTGCAGCAGGAGCAGCGCGGACATGATTCGCAGGATGCTCAGCACATAGGGCGCGAAACGATCGGCGATGCCCTGCATGTTCATGAGACGATCTCCCCTTGCGATTCCTCACAACCACGTAACCGGTAAAGGCGTTCGCGCCCGCTCACCATTCACATTGTCATGAAGCGAGCAGCAGACATCCACGAGCAAACGATGCCAGTGGCACTTTCGGCGCCGGCCTTGATTGTCCGAACGATCCGAGACGGTCGAAAGCTAGCGTCCGGGCGTCCACGGTTTGTAATCGCCGGTGGCCCGCGGCCGGCGGCCCTGCGCCAGGGTCGAGCCGGTCGGGCGCTGCGCGCCCGGCGTGCCGGTGAGATTCGGCCGATGCGGCTTCCACCAGGGGCGTGGTTCCACCCAGTCCAGCGTCGGCGGCACGTCCACCATATGATGCATCCAACCGTGCCATGCAGGCGGGATCGTCGACGCCTCGGCCACGCCGTTGTAGATCACCCAGCGCCGCTCGAATCCGAGCGAGGGATCGATCTTGCCGCCTTTGGTGCGATAGTAGCGGTTTCCGAACTCGTCGCTGCCGACGAATTCGCCATAGAGCGCGGTCCAGACCTGGGTCCCGAAGGTCTGGCCGTTCCACCAGGTGAAGAAGCGAAGAAGGAAGGTCTTCATGTCGTTCCTGCCGCCTACAGCCATGGCTTCGCAACGGCTGCGGGTTGATGCCATTATGGCCGCGCGATGTCCAGCGGACCGGACGCGCAGCTACATCGAGCGCTGATCCCGAAATACGGCATGATCGATACGATCCAGAGCGCCCTGACGCGTTTCCGCGAGATCCTGGACTGGGCGCCGCACGCCGTCGTCGGTGCCGTCATCCTCGCGCTGGCTGCGGTGATAGCGCTGCTGTTCCACAGCGCGGTCATAAGGCTGATCCAGCGCCTCGTCAGGACGCGGCATCCCTATATCGCCGGGGTCCTCGCCGGCACCAGGTCCCTTGGCCGGATGGCTTTGCTGATCATCGCATTGTTCATCGCGTTGCCGGTTGCTCCCTTCGACCGCGAGATCACGAGTGTAATCGCCACCGTGCTGCTGATCGCAGCGATCATCCTCGTCGGCTGGATCGCCATCACCACCGCGCACATTGTTGCAGACCTCTATTTGCTGCGGTTCCGGCTGGACGTCTCGGACAACCTGCTCGCCCGCAAGCATGTGACCCAGGTGCGCGTGCTGCGCCGGGTCCTCGACACGTTGCTGGTCATCGTGACGATCGGCGCGGTGCTGATGACCTTCGAGCCTGTGCGCCAATATGGCGTGAGCCTGTTCGCCTCCGCCGGCGTCGCGGGACTGGTCGCCGGCCTTGCGGCAAGGCCGGTGCTCAGCAATTTGATCGCCGGAATACAGCTAGCCATGACGCAGCCGGTCCGCATCGATGACTCCGTGCTCGTCGAAAACGAGTTCGGCAACATCGAGGAGATCACCGCGACCTATGTGGTGGTCAGGCTATGGGACCTGCGGCGGATGATCGTGCCGCTGACTTATTTCATCGAGAAACCGATCCAGAATTGGTCGCGGGAATCGACCAGCATGATTGGCACGGTTTTGCTCCACGTCGACTACACCACGCCGGTCGATCTGGTACGCGCCAAGGCGGAAGAGATCACCAAGGCTTCGCCGCTGTGGGACGGCAACCTGATCAAACTCCAGGTCACCGATGCCGATGCGATGACCATGGAGCTCCGCATCCTCACGACCGCCCGCTCGTCGGGCGATGCCTTCGAGCTGCGCTGCGAGCTGCGGGAGAAGCTGATCGCCTATCTACAATCGGAATATCCCGGCTCGCTTCCACGTCGACGGCAGGAGATTGCGAGCGCTCCGGGAGCGCTCAGCGTTAACGACAGATCGTCACCCTCGCTCTGACGCGCATTGCGGAGGCAGACGCCCCTGCCCTATGCTCTACTCAAGCACCGCCGGCTGAGCCCGGCGCAAGACCACGACCGGGAAACGGTCGGATCGCGTCTCAGAGGGAGGACGTCAACATGATCCGCATGCCCATGTCATGCGCCGTGTCGTGGGCCATGCTTGCGCTGGCCGCGGCCTTTTCCGGCGGACCGGCCGGCGCCCAGAACTATCCCACCAAGACCATCACGATCATCGTGCCGCTCGCCGCCGGCACCGGCATGGATACGCTGGTGCGCCTCTACGGCGAGAAGCTTGCCCAGGTGCTCGGTCGCCCGGTGGTGGTCGAAAACAAGCCTGGCGCCGCCCTTGCGCTCGGGGCGGCAGCAATTGCGACTGCGCCGCCCGACGGACATACTATGGGCGTCTTGACCTCGGGCCCGATGGCGATCGGCCCGGCGCTCTACAAGAAGATCAACTATGATCCGCAGAAGGACTTCGTGCCGATTTCCTTGTACGTGAAATCGCCGTTGGTGCTCGTGGTCGACCCGGCACTGCCGATCAAGTCGGTCTCCGACCTGATCCAATACGCCAAGACAAGCGCCAAACCGCTGAGCTATAGCACTCCGGGCGCCGGCGCGTTCCAGCATCTGTCGACCGAATTCATGGCGCAGCGCTTCGGGCTCAAGTTTACGCACGTGCCTTACAAGAGCACGCCCCAGTCGGTGTCCGATATCGCCGCCGGCCACGTCAATTTCGGTTTCGTCGAGGCCGGGGCTTCGCTGCCGCTGCTCCGCGCCGGCAAGGTGCGCGCGCTTGCGGTGTCGTCGACCACGCCGCTGCCCACGGCACCGGACGTGCCGACGTTCGCGGCGGCGGCCAAGGCGCCGGGCTTCGAAGCGGTGTCCTGGCATGTCCTGTTTGCACCCGCAGCGACGCCCAAAGACATCGTCGAACGGCTGCACCGCGAGATGACCAAGGTCATGTCGGACGAGGAGATGCAGAAGCGCGCCGCCAATATCGGGCTTCTGCCGATCAGTCCGCCCTCGATCGCGGAAACGCAGAAATACATCGCTGCGGAACGCGAGAAGTGGGGTTCGATGGTGCGAAAGCTCGGGCTCGCCGGTACGATGTAGGCGTTCCCGCGCCAGGATTCCGCGTTCGCGGGAATGAGCGAAGGATAATAAAATGAGGGAGGCAGACATGCTGAACGCATCAGGATGGCCGCGGCGTCTGCAAGCCGCGGTTCTCGTTGCTGCGGTTCTCGTTGCCGCGGCTGCGCTGTTGTCAATGCTGGCAGCCAATCCGGTTCTTGCGCAGGCCTGGCCCAGCCGGACCATCACCGCAATCATCCCGTTCGCGGCGGGTAACGCGAACGACATCGTCGGCCGCATCGTTCTCGATCAGGCGTCCAAGCAGGTCAGGCAGACCATCGTGATCGAAAACCGTCCCGGCGGCGGCACGACGATCGGCGTGACCGCAGTGGCGCGCGCGGCTCCCGACGGCTACACCATGCTGGTGCATTCGTCCTCGTTCAGCGCATCCTATTCGCTGCACAAGTCCCTGCCCTACGACACCTTCAAGGATTTCGCGGCGGTCGTCCCGCTCGGATTCCAACCGATGGTGCTGGTCGTCGCCGCTTCGAAGCCTTGGAAGACGCTCGGCGACTTGGTCGCCGAGGCCAAGGCCAAGCCCGGCGTGCTCAATTTTGCCTCCGCCGGCCACGGCGCCGCCTCGCATCTCGCCGCCGAACGCTTCCGCATCAGCGCGGGCTTCCAGGCCCAGCACATCCCCTTTAAAGGCCCGGTCGAGGCGCTGACCGAGGTGATGACCGGTCGCGTCGACTTTTACTTCCTGCCGATCGCGCCGGCGCTGAACCTCATTGGCCAAGGCAAGGTCCGCGCGCTGGCCGTCAGCACCTCAAAACGCGCGGCGCTGCTGCCGAACGTCCCGACCACCGCGGAGGCCGGCTTGAAGGGCGCGGCCTATGTGTTCTGGAACGGGCTGTTCTTCCCCGCCAAGACGCCAAGCGAGATCGTCAACAAGCTCCACGCTGAGACCACCAAAGCGCTGGCGGTCGCCTCGGTGCAGGAGCGACTCGCCAAGATCGGCCAGGAACCGCTGCCGATGTCGCCGTCGCAGTTCGAGACGTATTTCCACGCCGACGTGCGCGACACCGCCAAGCTGATGGCCGCTGCCGGCGGAAAGCCGGGGTGAGCGGGTCTCGCCCACAACCCGCAAAGAATAGCGGGGAAGAATCAGTGCGGTAGCCGCCGCGGCTCAACTGATTCCGTGGAATCGGCAGAATCATTTGCCGATATGCGGGAAGTATCGGCCCTTTATGGGCTTCAGGCATCGTAGCCCGTAAAGGCACGGCGGTCGGGAGGTCGTCAGCAACCTCTGATGGCCGCTGGAACCCAACATCTGGCATTCCGCTAACAGGTATTAAATTACCTATTTTTGCACTTGACTTCGAGCGAGTGTCACTCCCGTGACGCCCCTGTGAATTGCCGGCTTTCGAATCCGGCCGATAAAATGGATACTTCCCGCCTCCCCTTGATTCTGTCCCCGCATTCCACAGATTCGTACAAGCCTTAGTGGTTGATTCAGACTCTCCCGCTAGGTCTTGACGACGACGGCAGAGAAGTCCTAGCCTCTGACCGTTCGGCGCGAGTGGTTTCTCGTACCCGCCGGGCGCTCTCCTGACAGGGTTCAGCGTCACCACTCCGCCCCGCCGCAAGGCACCGGAGAGGGCGTCGCTGCGTCCTCAAGATTAACCAGGAGAGGTCGCCTCGACGTGCCGCAACGAACACCGGGCCGCAAGGCCCGGACAAGCGGGGACAGGCGTTAGTCAGAGACGAGCCGGATCAACGGGGAAGCGCGGATCGGGACAGGGACCGCGCACAGAACAGGAGTCGGCGGCTTATATTAGGGCGGGGGGATTCCGCCGGCTGTCGGCCCAAGAAAAAGGGGCGAATGAAATGCGGATCGAGCGTCGTTACACCAAGGAAGGTCAGCCGCCCTATGCGGGCATCGAGTTCCGGCTGACCACGAGCGAGATCCGCAATCCGGACGGTTCCGTCGTGTTCCGCGCCGACGACGTCGAAGTGCCGGCCTCCTGGTCACAGGTCGCCGCCGACGTGATCGCACAGAAGTATTTCCGCAAGGCCGGCGTCCCCGCGCGCCTGAAGAAGGTCGAGGAAGAGACCATCCCCTCCTGGCTGTGGCGCTCGGTGCCCGACGAGGACGCGCTCGCGGCGCTGCCCGAGAAGGAGCGCGATGTCGGCGAGCGGTCGTCCAAGCAGGTGTTCGAGCGGCTCGCCGGCACCTGGACCTATTGGGGCTGGAAGGGCGGCCACTTCGATTCGGAGGCGGACGCGCGCGCCTTCTTCGACGAGCTCGTCTACATGCTCGCGATGCAAATGGCGGCGCCGAACTCGCCGCAGTGGTTCAATACCGGCCTGCACTGGGCCTACGGCATCGATGGCCCGAGCCAGGGCCACCACTATGTCGACTTCCAGACCGGCAAGCTCATGAAGTCGAAGTCGGCTTATGAGCATCCGCAGCCGCACGCCTGCTTCATCCAGTCGATCGCCGACGACCTCGTCAACGAGGGCGGGATCATGGACCTGTGGGTGCGCGAGGCGCGCCTGTTCAAATACGGCTCCGGCACCGGCTCGAACTTCTCCTCGCTGCGCGGCGAAGGCGAGCGGCTTGCCGGCGGCGGCAAGTCGTCCGGCCTGATGTCGTTCCTGAAGATCGGCGACCGCGCCGCGGGCGCAATTAAGTCCGGGGGAACGACAAGACGCGCCGCCAAGATGGTGATCGTCGACACCGACCATCCCGATATCGAGCAGTTCATCGACTGGAAGGTGCTCGAGGAGCAGAAGGTCGCCTCCCTCGTCACCGGCTCCAGGATCAACCAGAAGCACCTGCGCGCAATCATGAAGGCCTGCGTGAACTGCGAAGGCTCGGGTGACGACTGCTTCCAGCCGGAGAAAAATCCCGCTCTCAAGCGTGAGATCAAGCTGGCGCGCAAGAGCTATGTGCCCGACAGCTACATCAAGCGCGTGATCCAGTTCGCCAAGCAGGGCTACAAGGACATCGAATTCCCGGTCTACGACACCGATTGGGATTCGGAGGCCTACCTCACCGTCTCCGGCCAGAATTCCAACAACACGGTGCGCGTCACCGACGAATTCCTGAAAGCCGTCGAGGCCGACAAGAGCTGGGACCTGACGTACCGCACAAAACCGGGAAAGATCGCGAAGACACTCAAGGCGCGCGACCTCTGGGAGAAGATCGGCTACGCGGCGTGGGCCTCGGCCGATCCGGGCCTGCAATTCCACTCGACCATCAACGACTGGCACACCTGCCCGGCCTCAGGTCCGATCATCGCGTCGAACCCGTGCTCGGAATACATGTTCCTCGACGACACCGCCTGCAATCTCGCCTCGATGAACCTGCTCGCCTTCCTGGCCAAGGATCTCGGCCAGGGCGAGCCGCGGATCTTCGACGTCGAAGGCTACGAGCATGCGGTGCGGCTATGGACGGTCGTGCTCGAGATCGCCGTGCTGATGGCGCAGTTCCCGTCGAAACAGATCGCGCTGCGATCCTATGAGTTCCGCACGCTCGGCCTCGGCTACGCCAACGTCGGCGGCCTGTTGATGTCGGCCGGCATTCCCTACGACAGCGACGCCGGCCGCCAGCTTTGCGGCACGCTGACCGCGATCCTCACCGGCGTCAGCTATGCGACCTCGGCGGAGATGGCGAAGGAGCTCGGCCCCTTCCCCGGCTACAAGAAGAACCGCGAGGCGATGCTGCGCGTGATGCGCAACCACCGCCGCGCCGCCTATGGCGAGCGCTCCGGCTACGAGCACGTGGCAACGCCGCCGGTCCCGCTCGACCACGAGGCCTGTCCCGATCCGAAGCTGGTCGAGCACGCCAAGCGCGCCTGGGACCGCGTGGTCGATCAGGGCAGCCGCCACGGCTTCCGCAATGCGCAGGTCTCGGTCGTGGCGCCCACCGGCACCATCGGCCTGGTCATGGACTGCGACACGACAGGCATCGAGCCCGACTTCGCGCTGGTGAAGTTCAAGAAGCTCGCGGGCGGCGGCTACTTCAAGATCATCAACCGCGCCGTGCCGGAGGCGCTGCGCGTGCTCGGCTACTCGCCGGCCGAGATCGCCGAGATCGTGGTCTATGCCGTCGGCCATGGCTCGCTCGGCCAGGCGCCTGGCATCAACCATTCGACGCTCAAGACCAAGGGCTTCTCCGACGAGACGATCGCCGTCATCGAGAAAGCGCTGCCGACCGCGTTCGACATCAAGTTCGCGTTCAACAAGTGGACGCTGGGCGAACAGGTGCTGGTCAACGAGCTCGGCATCGATCCGGCCGAGATCAACGACCCGAAATTCGACCTGCTGACGGCGCTCGGCTTCACCAGGCGCGAGATCGAGGCCGCGAACATCCACATCTGCGGCGCCATGACGATCGAAGGCGCGCCCCACCTCAAGGCCGAGCACTACGCGGTGTTCGACTGCGCCAATCCGTGCGGGCGCACCGGCAAGCGCTATCTCTCGGTCGAGAGCCACATCCGGATGCTCGCGGCCGCGCAGCCGTTCATCTCGGGCGCGATCTCGAAAACCATCAACATGCCGAACGACGCGACGGTCGAGGACTGCAAGTCCGCCTACACGCTGTCGTGGAAGCTCGGCCTCAAGGCCAACGCACTCTATCGCGACGGCTCGAAACTCTCGCAGCCGCTGCAGAGCCAGCTCATCGAGGACGAGGACGACGAGGACGACGCCGTCGAGGCGTTCATGGAGAAGCCGCAGCCGCAGCGGGTCTCCGCCCTTGCCGAGAAGGTGGTGGAGAAGATCGTCGAGCGCGTCACGGTGATCCGCGAGCGCGAGCGCATGCCCGACCGCCGCAAGGGCTACACCCAGAAGGCCGTGGTCGGCGGCCACAAGGTCTACCTGCGCACCGGCGAATATGACGACGGCCGGCTGGGCGAGATCTTCATCGACATGCACAAGGAAGGCGCGGCGCTGCGCTCCTTCATCAACAACTTCGCGATCGCGGTGTCGCTCGGCCTGCAATACGGCGTGCCGCTCGACGAATATGTCGACGCCTTCACCTTCACCCGCTTCGAGCCCGCGGGCCCGGTGCAGGGCAACGACTCGATCAAGTTCGCGACCTCGATCCTCGACTATGTCTTCCGTGAGCTGGCGGTGAGCTACATGGAACGCTTCGACCTCGCGCATGTCGATCCAACGGACGTCGGCTTCGATGCGCTCGGCAAGGGCGTTCAGGAAGGCAAGCCCACCGGCGCGAGCCAGTACGTCTCGCGCGGGCTGACCCGCTCGCGCACCGACAAGCTGGTGGTGATGCCGGGCGGCAGCAACACGACGGGCGCTTCTGCTTCCTCTCCCCGTGGGGGAGAGGGTTGGGGTGAGGGGGTTCGGGTGACCGCCCTCGCCTCCTCCGGGGCACGCGGCGAAGCCGCCGGTGCCGCGGCACTCAAGAACGAGCCCGAGCAAAAGCTCTCGCCCGCCGAGCAACTCGAAGCGCAGCAGCTTCCGCTGCCCAGGTCCGAGTCGCGCACCGAGGCCAAGGCCACCGCCGCCGCCCGCCGCGCCGAAGCGAGGGCCAAAGGCTACGAAGGCGAGATGTGCGGGGAGTGTTTGAATTTCACGCTGGTGCGTAATGGGACGTGCCTGAAGTGCGACACGTGTGGATCAACGACGGGGTGTAGCTAGGCTGCGCGCGATTGCGCAGCAAGCTGACCACTCTTTCACGCTGATAGATAGCTGATACAGGCGACTGCTACACAACCGCTGGTCCAAGCCAGCGGTTGTTCCGACGGGACATAAGGTGCGTCATGCAAGTTGACGAGCCGCTACCAGACCTCGTTTCTGAACGCCTCGCGAACAGACAATACGATGTGGCATTCTCTGAATGGCGCAAGGCGTTGTCGCGCTTGGCCGGCGACCGGGACGGCGCCATTACTGTGGCACGATCACTACTCGAAACCACGTGCAAGATAGCGCTTAAGGAAGTGGGCGCCACTCACGACAAGAATTGGGACTTGCCGAAGCTTTACTATATCGCAGCGACCGAATTAGGAATTTCCCCTACACAGCGCACCGATGAACTTTTTCGTTCAATTTTCGGGGCGAGCCAATCTATCGTCAATCGAGTAGGCGAACTTCGCAACAAACTTGGTGATGCACACGGCAAAGGAAACCTAGATCTAGCTGTCCCCAAGCATCATGCGGAGCTTGCAGTTAACCTTGCTGGCTCAATTTGCTGTTTCCTCGTTTCTTGTCTGGAGAGCACTATCGCAGCCAAAAAACTTGTCACTGCGGCCATAGTACTCGACGCGGTTGGATAAGGCGTTGAGTTGATTCATAAAGGCGATTCTTTGCTTGGCAGCTGAGGATCGCGATCATGCAATCGATTTTCTCGAACGCCTTATCCAGGGCGGTAGCAAAACACATCGATCTGTC
>WHTP01000186.1 GCA_009377695.1 Hyphomicrobiales bacterium
AGCCCTCCGCGAGGGTGCTCAGGTTGACGCGGTTGAACTGCCGCGGGAGGACAGCCTTCGCGACGAAGTTTCCTACGCGATCGGCGCGTTGACCAATAGTCGCCGAAAGGCAGCAGCGGAGAAATATCTCGCCTTTCTTGCCACGCATGCCGCACAGCAGGCATACGCAAAATTCGGGTTCGTCAACGCATCCGCCGAAGAATTACGGTTAAAGCCCATTCAATAAGTACTCTTCAAGTACTCTTCAATAACGAGAGAACGAGTGCGTATGCACTCTGGTGGAGGGAGAAAGCCATGAGAAGGAACAGACGAGAGTTTATCGGTGCGCTGGCAGCATCGGGCGCGGTCCTCGCGTCCACGAGCGGCGCGCGGAGTAATCCCGTAGCCTTGGATGTCAGCGCACTCAAAAAAGAAGCCGATTTCGCCTGTCTTTATCACTGCGATTTCGGCGATCCTCAGCGCTTCTCGCAAATGTTGAACAACGTCAACAATCACCTCACCGTATACGATTTTGATCCGACGAAGATCAAGATCGTTGTCGTCGCGCATGCCGCAGGGTTGAAGTTTTTCCTTCAAGATCTATCCGGCACGCCGTGGGAAAAGGAAACGATCGATGGGGATCTTTACAAACGATTCACCGGACTTTCCAAGTACGGTGTTGAGGGATATTTGTGCCAGATCACCTACAAACGGCTGAAGATCGATCCGAGTAAGACGAGGACGGACGCTTTCCTCAAGTTCGTGCCGTCGGGCGTGGCGACGGTCGCGGAATTGCAGGCGAAGGGTTTCGGCTATTTGAAGGTTGGCTGAGGCGCGTTGCGAGTAAAGGCTGTGCGCCCGTAGCACCGCGTTTGCCGAATGTTACTGCTGCTGAAAAAAGCTGGCCTCTATGCCGGTGCAGTGGTGCTGGCGATGAACGGCAGCCCGCAGTGTTTGCGACCTAAGCGCAATACAAGGTGGAATCTGTTTTGCGCTTAAGAACATCGGCGCGATCATATTGTTCCAAGCTCATCCTCCCTCTGCGCTTGGATCAAACGGAGCCGGCCCTCGAACCGCGAGTCGCTCTTTTTTCCCCATGGCAGTTCGCGTGAGGGTTCGCATGATGAAAGCATAAGGGGGGCGCCAAGAGATCATTCGGATGCACAGAACAGCGGTGGGGTCGGTAAAGGAAGCTCAGAAGGAGCTGTCGCGATGCGCTATGAACTCGTGTTTCGTCACGCAATCAACGAGGTGAAAGGCGAAGGGCGCTACCGCGTTTTCGCCGAGCCCGAGCGCGACGCTGCAACCTTCCCAATCCTGCGCAACTATGGCCCTGGCCCGGACCGAGTGGTCGCATGGTGCTCGAACGATTATCTGGGCCAGGGCGCCCATCCGGAAGTCATCGCGGCGGCAAGCCGAGCGGCAACTGCCATGGGTACGGGCTCGGGTGGCACGCGCAATATCTCAGGCACCAGCCGGTTGCACGTCGAGCTGGAGCGCGAACTCGCCAGTCTCCACTGCAAGGACGCAGCCCTTCTCTTCACGTCCGGCTACGTCTCGAACAGCGCGACACTCGCCACTTTAGGCAGGATCTTCCCAAGGCTCGTCGTCTTCTCCGACGAGAAGAACCACGCCTCAATGATCGAGGGCATCCGCTTCTCCGGTGCGGAGAGGAGGATCTTCCGGCACAACGACCTCTCCCATCTTGAGGAGTTGCTCGCAGCCGAACCTACCGAACGGCCGAAACTGATCGCCTTCGAGTCGCTCTACTCGATGGACGGAGATTTCGGAGCGATCAGGGAGATATGTGATCTCGCCGATCGCTACGAAGCCATGACCTACCTTGATGAGGTGCACGCCGTCGGTCTTTACGGAGCGCATGGCTCCGGCATATCGGAGCAAGAGGGGCTGGCCCACCGCCTGACCTTCATCGAGGGCACTCTCGCGAAGGCCTTCGGCTGTCACGGCGGTTACGTAACGGGCTCCGCGGCTGGAATCGATGCTCTGCGCTGCCACGCCTCCGGCTTTATCTTCACGACTTCGCTGCCGCCGCCAACGATCAGCGCGGCGCTCGCCAGCGTTCGGCTTATCAAGAATGGCGCCGCTTTGCGAGCGCTCCATCAGGAGCGGGTCGCCACGTTGAAACGAAAACTTTCAGCAGCCGACCTTCCACTTATGCCGAGCGCTTCGCATATCGTGCCCGTCCGTGTCGGCTGCCCCGTGCGAGCCAAGATGATCACGGACCTTCTGATGCGGGAACACGGTATCTACGTGCAGCCGATTAACTATCCGACGGTACCCAAGGGAACGGAACGACTACGTTTGACCCCAACGCCCTACCACACCGATGCGATGGTAGACGATCTTGTCGCCGCACTCCTTGAGGCGTTTGGAAGAGTGCGCACGGCGAACGAGGCTATAAACTCGATTTCTTCCATACCTTCCAGGATGGGAAGAGGCGTGACCTTGTGAGCGGCAAAAACGATGCCGGTAAGATGATGCCGGTCATTTTACGATAAGGACGGGGGCGACAGACCTATCGACCATTGTCGTGGCGTGGCCCGCTTCCGCGCGCGATCTTCAACAGCGCGTTGGAAGTGCGGATCAGCCCGTCTGAATTCCTCGATCGTCCCTTCCAACGCCGCACGATGCTCCCATCGAGCGCGCCGTCCACAAAGTCGCCTCGCAGCGATTGAGCAGACGGGTAGCGGCGTCTTGAGATCGCACGCGACGTTATCGGAAACCTCCATGGGGCCACGCATCGGCGCCTCGATGCGCTCGAGCATGCCGTTAAGATTGCGCGCCAACCGGTCGAACTCAAAAAGCAGCGTGGAGTGCGCTACTCCGCCGGCTGCAGCGTCGTCTTCTGGCGCGCGGGCTTCGGCGCGCCGATCCGCAACCGCCGGTCCGAGAGCGACAGACCGCCGCCCAGCACCATGATCACCGGGCCGAGCCAGATCAGCAGCACCAGCGGCTTGTGATAGAGCCGCACCACCGTGGAGCCGTCCGGATTGCTGTCGCCGAGCGACAGATAGAGCTGGCTCACGCCACGCGTCATCAGCGCCGCCTCGGTGGTCGTGCTTTGGCGCGTCGCGAACGACCGCTTGGTCGGCTGCATCGTGCCGAGCACATGGCCGTTGCGGCGGACGGTGAAGCGGGCGATCTGCTCGCGATAGTTCGGCCCGTCGCGCGGCGTCGCGCCCTCGAACGTGAAATCGTAGTGCCGGATCGAGACGACTTCGCCGGGCTTGAGCGCGACGATCCTCTCCGCACCCCACTGCGTATCGCCCATGACGCCCAGCAGCATCACGCCTGCACCACAATGCGCGATCGTGGTGCCCCAGGCCGAGCGGGGCAATCCGCGTGCGCGCGCGAATGCGGTCGAGAACGACACGCGGAACAGTCCGGTGCGGTCGACGATGTCGGTCAGCGCCCCGGCGATGACGAACGCCGCGAGCCCGATGCCGAGCGGCGCCATCACAGGCCCGTGCCCGGCGATCCCGAACGCCACCGCGACGGCGATGACGGCCGCGCCGAGCGCAAAGATCAGCCGCTGGGCGACGCCGTAGACGTCTCCGCGCTTCCAAGCGATCAGCGGCCCGAACGGCACCGCGATCAGCAACGGAATCATCAGCGGGCCGAAGGTGGCGTTGAAGAACGGTGCGCCAACCGAAATCTTCTCGCCCGTTACGGCTTCGAGCGCGAGCGGATACAGCGTGCCGACGAAGACGGTGGCACATGCGGTGGTCAGCAGCAGGTTGTTGAGCACGAGCGCGCCCTCGCGCGAAACCGGCGCGAACAGCCCGCCCTGCTTCAGCGCCGGCGCGCGCCAGGCGTAGAGCGCGAGCGCGCCGCCGATGAAGAAGATCAGGATCGCCAGGATGAAGATGCCGCGGGTCGGATCGGTCGCGAACGCATGCACCGAGGTGAGAACGCCGGATCGCACCAGGAAAGTGCCGAGCAGCGACAGCGAGAAGGTGAGGATCGCAAGCAGGATCGTCCAGACCTTCAGCGCATTGCGCTTCTCCATCACGACCGCGCTGTGTAGCAATGCGGTGCCGGCGATCCACGGCATCAGCGAGGCGTTCTCGACCGGATCCCAGAACCAGAAACCGCCCCAGCCGAGCTCGTAATAGGCCCAGTAGGAGCCCATCGCGATCCCGAGCGTCAGGAACATCCAGGCGCCGAGGGTCCACGGACGCACCCAGCGCGCCCAGGCGGCATCGGTGCGGCCGTCGATCAGCGCCGCGATCGCGAACGAGAACGAGATCGAGAATCCGACATAGCCGACATAGAGCAGCGGCGGGTGGATCGCGAGGCCGAGATCCTGCAGCACGGGGTTGAGGTCGCGCCCTTCGAACGGCGCCTGCGCGAGGCGGGCGAACGGATTGGAGGTCGCCAGGATGAAGGCATAAAACGCCGCGGCGATCGACGCCTGCACGGCCAGCACATTGGCCTTCAGCGACAGCGGCAGATTGCTGCCGAAGGCCGCCACCAGCGCGCCGAAGAACGCCAGGATGAGGACCCAGAGCAGCATCGAGCCCTCATGGTTCCCCCAGACTCCGCTGATCTTGTAGATCAGCGGCTTCGCCGAATGCGAGTTCTCGAACACATTGGCGACCGAGAAATCCGACGTGACGTAGCACCACACGAGCGCCGCGAACGCCGCCGCGACGAACAGCAGCTGCACCGGCGCCGTCACGTCGCCGACGCTCATGAGGACCGGATCGCGCGTGCGCGCGCCCCAGGCCGGAACCACCACCTGGATAAGGGCCAAGCCCAGCGCCAGCACCAGCGCGAAATGCCCGATTTCGGGGATCATGACTGCATTTCCGCACGCAAGACGCTGCGGTTCTTGCGTCCCTTCCCGCCTTGCGGGGGACGGCAATCGCATGTGGACGCGTTTTCGCCGCTGGACATACGATTCGAATCCAACGCACCGCTCCGACGAATTTTTCGAATCCAAACGCGGGCCCAGGCGAAATATTGGAATCGAAAAAGTCCACATGCGATTGCCCTGTCCTTGCGGGGGAGGGAGCAGGCCGTGCCCGCTGCACCCACAGGGCATCACTGCACCTTCCCTTTCGGCGCGGCATCGGACGCCGCACCCGTCACCTGCTGCGGCGAGGGTGCGCCGTCCTTCCAACGACCCTGCTTCTTCAGCGCGTCCGCGACCTCCTTCGGCATGTAAGTCTCGTCGTGCTTGGCGAGAACGGTATCGGCGCGGAACACGCCGCCGGGTTCGAGCGCCCCTTCGGTCACCACGCCCTGCCCCTCGCGGAAAAGGTCCGGCAGGATGCCCCGATAGGCGACCGGGATCGCCTGCTTGCCGTCGGTCACCTCGAAGCGCACGCTGAGCTGGTCCGCCCGCACCAGGCTGCCGGGCTGCACCAAGCCACCGAGCCGGATGCGGGTACCGGGCGCGACGCGCTTTTCGACGACATCGCTCGGCGAATTGAAGAACACGATCGAATCTTTCAGCGCAACCAGCACCAGCGCGGCCGCAAGCCCGAGCACGCCCAAGGCGGCTCCGATCAGGGTCAGGCGGCGCTGCTTGCGGGTCATGCGATCGCGATCCTAACCTTCCAGCCCGAGGGCCTTCACGGCCTCCTCGACGCGGTGAAGCTTCTCGGGTGCGCCCGATAGCGCCCGCCGGGCCTCCGCCGCCGCCGCCTTCGCCTTCTCAGCATCGCCCAGCACCGCATAGGCGCGCAGCAGGCGCAGCCAGCCGTCGACGTCGGACCCGTCCTGCCGCAGCCGGGTCGCCAGCCGGTCGACCATGCCGCGCACCATTTCAGACCGCTGCTCGGGCGGAAGCGAGGCGGCCGCCGCCATATCGTCTGCGGTCGGTCCCGGCGACGGAGAGCCGGGCGCCGCGGAACCCTGTGCCGAGGGCGCCGACGGCGCCACCGCCGCCGGATCGACGCGCGCCAGCGAACTTCTGATCAATTCCACCCAGGAGGCTTCCGGCGGCGCGGTGGCGATCAGCCCGCGCCAGATGCTTGCGGCTTCCTCGCGCCGTCCGTCCTGCTCGGCGGCGAGACCGAGAAAATAGGCGGCCTTGAACATGCGCGCATCGAGCGCGCGGGCGCGCTCGAACGCCGCCTTGGCGTCCGCCGTGACCACGCCGTTCGCCGCCCCGACCAGCGCTTCGCCGAAATCGGCCTCGCGCGCCGCCGTCGCACCGTGAAGGCGCAGCGCATTGCGCCGCGCCTTCACGGCATCGTCGAAGCGGCCGAGCCGCATATAGACCGGCGCCAGTACTTCCCAGCCGCGACCGTCCTCCGGACTACGCTCGAGATGCGCCTCGACCTTCGCGATCAGGCTCTCGATCGAGCTCGCCTCCGCCGGCGCGCTGACCCGCGCCGCCAGCGGCATGCCGGGCAGCTGCGGCGATCCGGTCATGACGTAGAGCGCGCCGGCCCCGATCGGCAGCAGCGCAAGCGCCAGCACCAGCACCATGGCGACGCGCCGCCGCGATTGCGAAGGCTTGAACGCCCCGGCCGAGGCGTCCGCATCCGCCGCGGCGATCAGCCGGCGCGCAACCTCGACACGCGCGGCCACCGCCTCCGGTTCCGCGATCAGCCCCGCCTTGCGGTCGCGATCGAGTTCCTCGAGCTGGTCTTGATAGACCGCGATGTCCGTGCCGGACGGCCGGTATGCGCCGTGACGGCTGAGCGGCCACAACACGGCGAACACGGCCGCGACCGTCATCAACGCCAGGATGAACCATAACGTCATGAGACCGATCAATTCGACGCGTCATGCCGGGAAGCCGCCGCTTCCCGGCGGCGAGGACTAGTGCAAGCATCCATCGCCTTTGGCATAAGCAGATGGAATACCGGGTCGAGCCAGTCACCCACTGGCTTTGAGGAAATCTCGGAGACTGCCTTTCTCATAGGCCCGCTCGGCGACGAACCTGAACATGGCGAGAAAGTGTCTTGGCTCCAGGTATCCCTGCGCACGGGTGACTTCCCGCTTCCTCGGCTCTTTCTCGCCAAGGTGCTCTGCCATTTCCGGGAAGAACTGGAAGGTTGGCGTGAAGCGGACTCCATACTTCTCGGCCAGCGCCTTCTCCGTGAGCTTTTCGCCGTCGAAATCCGTAACTTCGCGCGCTCCGACGATGTTGAGTTGTAGGATCTCGAAACGCTCTCTGATGTACAGTTCAATTTCCGGCCGGCCGAAGTTGACGAAATGCGTCTCCTTACAATAGGGGCAGCCTCTCAACTCCCAGATAACCGCAAAGCGCTTGCGGTTGCGAGTGGCGCTCTCGAGGTCTTCCTTGAGTTCAAGGAAGCTCTCAAGGAACCACGACTGTTTATAAAGTCCATCGTCGGTGAGAATCGGCCCTTCGGCTGCCCGTGCGAAGGGACGCGTCAAAACGTGCGGAAGCAATAGAGCCCCTCCGAGGGCCATGAACAAACGTCGCGAGGTCATCCATGCTCTCCGATCACATTCGATTTTATGCAAGTATAAACTGGGATCGGTGGAATCGCAATCTCAATAGGAAGTCATCGTATTCCGGCGGGGCGTTCTCGCTACTCGTGGCGCTTTTTGTTGCTTTGGGGCCCCTCTTGGCGGCCGATCTGTCGCCTCACGCAATGGAAGCGGC
>WHTP01000207.1 GCA_009377695.1 Hyphomicrobiales bacterium
CGAATGATGCGAAGACGAAGATCCGGCGAGAGGGGTTTGGCCATGCGGGCTGGCCTCCATCACCAGCCCCCACGATGAATCACGATTTGCCCGGCAAGGGAATCCCTTCCGATTCCGCCAGATCGAAAAATGCTCTAGTGTCCTGGACTCCAGGTCCCGGATGGCGCTGGCGGCTGGGAGAACGACATCAATGAATATGGGGTGGGTTGTGCCCGCGATCGCTGTCGTGATCGCGGTCTATCTGATTGTCGTCTTCAACCGGCTGGTGCGCCAGCGCAACGTAGTGCGCGAAGGCTGGAGCGGCATCGACGTCCAACTGAAGCGCCGCACCGATCTCGTCCCCAACCTCGTCGAGACGGTCAAAGGCTACGCTTCGCATGAGCGATCGTTATTCGAGGAGATCACATCGCGCCGCGCGGCGAGCGTCGCTGCCAGCGACGTTGGCGCCCAGGGCAATGCCGAGCGGGCGCTCTCGGGATCGCTCGGCAAGCTGATGGCGGTGGCGGAGGACTACCCGGATCTCAAAGCCAACCAGAACTTCCTCGAATTGCAGAAGGAGCTTTCCGAGATCGAAGACCACATTCAGATGGCACGGCGCTACTACAACGGCGCGGTGCGCAACCTGAACATCAGCATCCAGTCATTCCCGGACGTGATCGTGGCGCGGATGCTCGGCTTCCACGAGGAACCATTCTTCGAGCTCGAACGCCGCTCCGAAGCAGCCGCGCCGCAGGTCGGCTTTCCAGGAGGCCGGGCGTGAACGCGCTTCGACGCTGTGCGCTCGCGCTTGTCCTGCTGCTGGCAGCCGCGCCGGCGAGCGCGGACGAGCGCATCATCCAGTTCATCAGTGACGTCACCGTCCAGCGCGACGGCGATCTGATCGTCGTCGAGACGATCCAGGTGCAGGCCGAGGGAAATATCATCAGGCGGGGCATCTTCCGCGATTTCCCGACCATCTATACGCGTCCGGACGGATCGGGCGTGGAGATAGGCTTCCAACTTGAGTCGGTGACGCGCAACGGGTCGGCGGAGAACACCGTCATCGAGCGGTTGGCGAATGGCGTGCGCATCCGCATCGGGAGCGCCGACCGCGAGATCCCGCGCGGGCAGCATACCTACGTGATCCGCTATCGTACCACGCGGCAGATTGGGTTCTTCACCGATTACGACGAGCTCTATTGGAACGCTACCGGCAACGGCTGGATCTTCCCGATCGATCGCGCGGAAGCGCGGATCACGCTGCCGGAGAACGTGCCGTTCCGGCAGACCGCGATCTACACCGGGCCGCAGGGCGGTACGGGCAGAGACGCCACCATTGTCGAGCAGCAGGGTGGCCGCATCGTGTTCCGCACCACGCGGCCGTTGCCGGCGAGGAACGGGCTCACTGTCGCCGCCGCCTGGCAGAAGGGCGTGGTCGAGCCACCGACGGCGGGACAGCTTGCGCAATATTGGCTCGCGGACAATCGTGGACTGGTTATGGCGGTGATCGGTCTCGTGTTGCTGCTCGGCTATTACGCCTTCGCGTGGCGGCGCGTCGGTCGCGATCCGCCCTCCGGCACTATCATTCCGCTGTTCGCACCTCCCAAGGGGATGTCACCCGCGGCGGCGCGCTATGTTGACCGGATGTCGTTCGACAATGAATGCTTTACCGCCGCGATCATCAATCTCGGCGTGAAGGGTCATCTGCAGATTATTGAGAATGATGGAAAATCAACCATCAAGAAACTGTCCGGCGGAAAGTCGTTGGCGCCCGAGGAAACGGCACTGATGTCAAAGCTGTTCGCCGGGAAAGACAGCCTCCTGCTCGACCAGGTCAACCATGTGCCGCTCGGCAGGGCCAAGACCGGGTTGGACGCTGCGCTGACGAAAGCCTATTTCGGCAGGCTGTTCGCCAACAATTACGGATGGTCGACCGCTGGCATGCTGCTGATGGTCGTGATCATCCTTTTGGTTCTATTCCTGGTCGGCAGCAGCGTCCAATATGCGTTGTTCGGGACGCTGTTCGTGATCGGGATATTCGCCGTCCCTCTCTTCATGGTCGCTACCGCGATGATATTTTCCGGCTGGCAGCGCATTGATCGCGGTAAATGGACGCTGATTTCCGGGGCGATCCTCGCTGCGCTGGTGGCAGCAGCCGCGCTGTATTTTACTTCGGCCGCGCTTCCCGGTTCCGCCAATCTGGTTCTGACCGGCGCGCTGTTGGCGATGGCCGCTGTCGCCGGCATCGGCTTTCCGTTGCTTAGGGCGCCGAGCCGCTCCGGCCGCAAGATCATGGATGACATCGAAGGCTTCCGCGAATATCTCGGCGTCGCCGAGGAGGACCGGCTCAACGCGCTCAATCCGCCCGAAAAGACACCGGAACTGTTCGAACGCTTCCTACCTTATGCCGTTGCGCTCGACTGTCAGAATATCTGGGCGAAGAAGTTCGCCGGTGTGCTGGCCGCGGCCGGCGCAAGCGCCGCGGCCACGGCGGCCTGGTATGTGGGCAGCCGCGACTGGTCGAGCGATCCGGTATCGTTCGCCGATCATCTTGGTGGCGATCTCTCGACGATGATCTCATCGTCGTCGACCGCGCCTGGATCGAGTGGGGGCGGCAGTGGCGGCAGCAGCGGCGGCGGCTCCTCCGGCGGAGGAGGTGGCGGCGGCGGTGGTGGCGGCTGGTGAGCCGCGCCAGGCGCCCGGCCGACGCGGCTCGCTTATCTCCAGAAGGCGGTCAGGATCACGCTGTCCAATCCGCAACTCAGTGCCGGCGCGAGAAGGCGGATCGCATCATCGAACATCCCGATCCGCCGGGCTCACTTGCGACCGCGCAGTCGGCGGTGTCGAACGTGACGCTGGCGCAGAAGCAATTTTGGGGGGGAAAGCGGAGTAGCCGATCAGTTCGCAATGATCGAAAACCGGATCTGGCGGTCTAACGGCCCGCGCACCGATCTTGCACGGTCACTGTCATTCAGAAGTGCCTTCCAATAACGCATTCAGCAGAGCGTGCCGCGGCGTAGCGAACGGATTGACCACAGTTACGCCACCCCAAGTGAAACCCTCCTGAAGGTCTTCGGACAGCAGCAACCGGCAATCTGCTTGCGATGCCGCGGACAGAACAATCGCATCCCAGATTCCGAGTTGGTGATCCGTCGCCAAGTCCAGCGCGGCCAGCATGATTTCCGACGATGTCTCGATGACAGGAAACGTGTCGCGCCAAGTCAGCAAAGCTTCGCGCGCATCGCTCCGCGGTCGCCGGGCCTTGCGAACCAGCACATTGAAGAGCTCGCCAAGAACCTGCACCGGAATGATGGCTGCCTCCTGTGGCAGCCTGCGCATGAGATCGAGCGCGATGCCTCGTCGCTCCGCTCCGTTGATTCCTTCAGCATAGGCAAGGATGTTCGTATCGAATGCGACCCTCACCGGTCGTCCTCGTAGAGTTCGTCACGTGTCCAGCGTCCGATGTGGATAACAGGCTGCTTTTCGAGGCGGGAAAGCAGCGCTGTCCGAGCGCCGGTCGTCATGGCTTGATGCTTGCCAGCGGGAATGAGCCGCGCGACAGGTCTTCCGTGGCTAGTCACGACATAGCTACGTCCCTCGCGAACTCCGCGGAGAAGGAGGGAAAACTTGCGGTTGGCGTCCGCCGCGGAAATGACCTCTTCCATGGCCCAGCTCAGTGAGATTGGGTAGTGATATTACCTACTATAGTCCGCAGGCGGGATATCAGCAATCCTGTCGCTATGAAAATTTTCGATCTTCTCCAGCGTTCGCAGCGCTACACCGGCCGGGCGCGGAAGGTCATCCGTGCCGGATTGTGCTCCATGTTGCGCGCGAGGCGCTCGGCGGTGAAGCCGGCGTCGGTGAGCGTCTGCATGAATTGCGCTTGCGTGTATTGCGTGATGCCGAGCGTGCTGCGGATCTTGCGATAGGGCGACACCGTCGTCTTGACGAGCCCGACCAGCGCGGCACCCAAGAAGCCGTTCTTGGCGGCGTAGCGCAGCAACGCGGTGACATCACTGAGCGCGCCGACGTCGGGCGGGATCACGTCGGCGAAGATCAGGGTTCCATCGGTCGCGAGTAGCCGGCGGAACATCGCGAGCAAACCTGTCAGCTCATCCTCGGTGAGATACTGCGCGACCGAATTGGTGACGATCAGATCGAGCTGTCCGTCAGGCAGCGCCGCGACATCTTCCGGTGCGATCACCTTGATGCGCGGATTGTTGGCGAAGCGCGCCGCCATCGACGCCCGCACGCTCGGCGCCGCATCACACAACGTCACGTCGGAAGCGACTGCTGCCACCCGGTCGGCATGGATCGCGTCGCCGCTGCCGTAATCGAGCACGCGCGCCGATGGGCCCGGCACGAATGCTGCGATCTGATCCGCGATCTCGCGGTAATGCACGTCCTTGTGGCGCGCATTGACGTAGATCGAATGCTCGCTGTCCCAGAACGAACGCCAGTCTGACATCGCTTGCCTCGTCCGTAATTCAGGGGCGCCACAGCGACATCAGTGGTCCATCGGCGCCATAGATGGGATCAGTGTCCGGCAGCGGCACGTTCGGGATGGTCTCGACCGCCTTGGCGTGCTCCGCCTTGCTGCCGCGGCAAAGGTCGTACTTGCCGGTCTTCGGATAGGCGCCGATCACCATCAGTTCCGGCGCCGCCCACCGACATTGATGGCCAGTGCCGGCGGGCAGCACGGCAACGTCGCCGGGGCCAAGATCAAGCTCCTTGCCTTCCGGGCCGCCGAATTGCACGCGCGCTCGCCCGCGCGCCACGCCAAGCGCTTCGTGGATCATCGAGTGATAGTGCACGTAGGGGTAGATGCCATTGCGCCACATGTCGCCCCAACCGTGCCGGGCGAAGGTCTTTTCGATGACCTCTTCGGGATTGGGCGTGCCGGAGAGATCGATGGCGTTGCGATAAACCAGGAACGGAAGGTGCGGGTGGTTCGGGATCGATCCGTCGTCGGAGAACATCAGCGTCTGCGGATTAACGACGGGCATGGAACGACACCTCTGCGCCAGCCGACGGGTCACGCGCGCTTGCGCTCTTTCATCATTCCGACGAACCGCTCGAACAAATAGCGGCTGTCGCGCGGGCCGGGCGATGCCTCCGGGTGGAACTGCACCGAGAACACCGGCTTGTCCTTGAGCGCGATGCCGCAGTTCGATCCGTCGAACAGCGACACATGCGTCTCCACCGCGTTCTTCGGCAGCGTCTCGCGGTCAACGGCGAAGCCGTGATTCATCGAGGTGATCTCGA
>WHTP01000109.1 GCA_009377695.1 Hyphomicrobiales bacterium
AGCCGGCCGGCGTCGCCGATCAACTCGGCGCCGCGGGCGGTGTCGAGCGCTTCATAGAGCTCGGCAAAATTCCACACATGCGGGCCATGCAGCACGGCGGCGCCGAGCTTGATCGGCTCGACTGGATTTTGCCCACCGTGGCTGGCGAGCGAGCCGCCCATGAAAACGATCGGCGCGAGCCGGTAGACCAGGCCAAGCTCACCCAGTGTGTCGACGACGTAGATGTCGTCCTGCGCCTCGGGAAGCCGCCCGCGCGAGCGCTGTGATGCGATGAGCCCCGCATGGCGCGCGATCTCGACGATCCCGGGTCCGCGATCCGGATGGCGGGGGGCGATGATGGTCAGCAGCTTCGGAAACGTATGACGCAGGCGCCGATGCGTTTCGATCAGCGTCGTTTCCTCGCCGGCATGCGTCGAGGCCGCCGCGATCGTGGTGCGATCGCCGATCGCCGCTCGCAACTTGCGCAGATTGTCGCGATCGGCCGGCGGCTCGGGCACGTCGAGCTTGAGGTTGCCGGTGGTCGAGATGCGCGGCGCGCCGAGATCGCGGTAACGTGCAGCGTAGGCGGCGGACTGCGCGAGGCAGAGATCGAACCGGCACAGCAGCGCCGCGATCATGCCGGGCGCATTGCGCCAGCGGTTATATGAGCGCTCGGAAACGCGCCCATTGACCAGGATCAGCGGAATGCGCCGCTCCGCGCTCATCAGGATCAGGTTCGGCCAGAGATCGGATTCCGTGAACAGGCTGAGATCGGGCTTCCAGTGGTTGAGAAAGCGCGCGACGAAACGCGGCGCATCGAGCGGAACATATTGGTGGATGACGCCCGGCGGCAGCCATTGGCTCGCCAGCATGGCGGACGTCACGGTGCCTGACGTGAGCAGGACGTTGAATTCCTTGGCGACGATGCGCTCGATCAACGGAATGATGGCGGCGACTTCGCCCACGCTCGCGCCGTGGATCCAGACCAATGGACCCTCGGGTCGCGGAATCTCCGTCTCGCCGCGCCGCTCGGCAAGGCGTGTGGGATCTTCCTTGCCACGCTTGAGGCGGCTCGCCAGCAGATAGCCCGCCATCGGCGCGCCGGCCCACGTCGCCAGCCGATAGGCGCGCAACGCGAGCGGCAGGCGCTCCGCTGTCATCGGCCTTTCGACCACCCCTTGGGACAACGCTACTCTCCGGATCAGGCGCCGCTGTCAGTAACGATGCAGCTCACAGTAACGGTATTGGCTTCACGCTGCCAGACTTGACATCCACCCTAGTGTGGCGGTTCAGAAGTTCGCCATACCTTGCGGCGAGTCGGAAGCGAACTTCTGAACCGAAGCCACACTAGTCTAGCAAGCCATGTCTGCCAGTGTCCCTTTGAATCCGAAGTTCGCAAGCGCCCTCGCCACACGACAGTGCGAACTTCGGATTCGGGGCACTGGTCGTTGTCGGTTCCCGTCAATGTGCGGATGCAGCAATCGCGTCCGTGAACGGCAGGCAGCGGCGGAGCAATCAAGCCTCTGCTTGATCAAGCTTTCGCTCGCGTATCGCTCTCGGGGTCGAGCAGGCGATGCAGGTGGACGATGAAGTACCGCATATGGGCGTTGTCGACCGTCTGCTGGGCCTTCGCCTTCCAGGCGGCGTAAGCAGTCGCGTAATTGGGATAGATTCCGACGACTTCAACCTTGGACAGGTCCCTGAATTCGGTGCTGCCGAGCTCCGACAGTTCGCCACCGAAGACCAGATGCAACAGTTGTCCTTTTGCGGGTCGAGCAGCCATTGACGTGTCCCAAGTCGAAGTCCAATTCGCAATCCCCCGCAAGCGTCACACGAACTGCGCTTTGCGTTCTCGTATGAGTGCAAGGGCCGTGCCATGGCGCGCCCGGCTCGCGGCGACCAGCAGCGCGTGCACGGGCTGCGGGCAGTTGTAGGTTAAGCGCTCGCCGTCGATATCGGTCAGCGCGCCGCCGGCTTCGTGCACCAAAAGGTCGGCCGCTGCAAGATCCCAGTCATAGCTGTTGCCGGTAACGATTGTGATGTCGACCGCTCCTTGTGCCACACGGGCCAGCCGCAGCGCCAGCGAGCCGATCCGGGGCAGCGGCATCATCGACGGATGCAGCTCCGCGAGCGAGCCGAGGAACCGCTTCGGACCGAGGAGCGTCGTGCCTTCGAGCCCGGTGCCCGGCCGCACATGGATCGGAACGCCGTTGCAGGTCGCGCCCTCGCCCGCGACCGCGAAGAAAAACTCGTCCGTCACCGGCGCATAGAGCGCGGCAATGCGCGGCCGGCCCGCCGCCGCCAGCGCCACGCAGACAACCCAGTCTTCCCGGCCGGCGAGATAGGCGCGCGTGCCGTCGATCGGATCGACGATCCAGACCGCATCCGCCTTGAGCCGGTTCGGATCATCCTCGGTCTCCTCCGACAGCCAGCCATACTCGGGAAACGCGCCGCCGAGCTTCTCGCGCAGGAGCGCGTCGACGGCGATGTCAGCCTCGCTCACCGGCGACGACTTGCCTTTGATCCACTGCCGCATGGGCGACCGGAAGGTCTTGAGCGCGAGCGCGCCGGCGTCGCGGACGGCCGCGGCCAGGAGATCGCGCTCGGTGGAATAATCACCTTCCGGCAACGGTGAGACCCTCCACGCGCACGGTCGGCGCATCGACGGCATGGCGGAATTCGAGGTCGTTGGCGGGCGTGAGGTTCGCGAACATATCGATCAGGTTGCCTGCGATCGTCACCTCGCTCACCGGGTAGGTCTTCTTGCCGTTCTCGATCCAGAAGCCGGATGCGCCGCGGCTGTAGTCGCCGGTCACCTGATTGACGCCCATGCCGATCAGGCTGGTGACGTAGAAGCCGTCTTTGATGTCGGCGATCAGGCCGTCCGGCGACATCGCGCCGGCTTCGAGATAGAGATTGGTCGCGCCCGGCGACGGCGCCGATGAGACGCCGCGGTTCGCGTGGCCGGTGGTGGTGAGCCCGAGCTCGCGCGCGGTCGCGCTATCGAGCAGCCATGTCGTCAACACGCCGTCATCGATCAGCGCAAGACGCTTGCCCGCGACGCCCTCGCCGTCGAACGGTCGCGAGCGCTGCCCGCGCTTGCGCAGCGGATCGTCGATGATGCGGATGCCTTGACGGAACAGGCACGCGCCAAGCTTGTCCCTGAGGAAGCTCGTCTTGCGCGCGATCGCGCTGCCGTTGATCGCCCCGGCGAGATGCCCGATCAGCGAGCTTGCCACCCGCTTGTCGTAGACGATCGGAACTTTCGTGGTCTCGACCTTGCGCGGATTGAGCCGTTCCACGGCGCGCTCGCCCGCGGTGCGCCCGACCTTCTCGGGCGATTCGAGATCGGCCACATGCAGCGCGGACGAATAGTCGTAGTCGGTTTCCATCGCGGTGCCTTCGCCGGCGATGGCCGACATCGAGAACCCGTGATGGGAAACGAGATAGGCGCCGCGAAAGCCATCGCTCGTCGCCAGCACCATGCCGCCGATGCTGGCGTAGGACGATGCGCCCTCCGACATGCTGACGCCCTTCACCGCCAGTCCGGCCGCCTCGGTGCGCAGCGCGCGGTCCTCAAGCACCGCAACCGACGGCAAGTCAGGATCGAGCAGGTCGAGCTCAGGCTGCGTGCGCGCCAGCGACGCAGGGTCGGCAAGGCCCGCGAACTTGTCCTCGGGCGCGACCTTCGCCATCGCCACCGCGCGCTCGGCGAGCGGCGCGATATCGCCGGCGATGTCGTTGGTCGACACGACAGCGGTGCGGCGGCCGACGAACACGCGCAGGCCGATGTCGTCGCTTTCGGCGCGCTCCGATTGCTCGACCGCGCCGTCACGCACGCCGACGCTCGATGACATCGAGCGGACGGCGACGACATCGGCGGCATCGGCGCCGGCGCGGCGCGCGGCGCTCACGAGACGCTCAGCGAGATCGGAGAGGGCTGACTGATCGAGAAGCGAGGACATTGCTTTACAATTCCAACTTGGGGCTAGTTCGTATGAGAGTGTGCTGCGGGCGTATCACGAACTTCGGAAACGGGGCACTCGTGGTTCACACTGCATTGACTCAACGTCGCAACGTCCCGTCAAGCATGAGTCGATTGGACCCATGTGATACCCCAGATTAACCAGAAACATTAAGCGGATTCCGAAGCCTTTGCGGCATGTTCATGGCAACGATCGGGGACGAACTCCGGCGGGGCCAACGACCGGGGGAAACCCGGCGGGGAGCAAGTTCGTGAGGCGTCAGACAGCAATCGGCAGGGCTACACCTGCTGGGTCGAGCCGTGATGAGCGGCTCGACCCCTTCACCCTCCCAGTCCAGTTCTCGGTCGCCGACAAGGCGGCCGACGGGCGGGTGCGTTATGTCGAGTTGACCCGGGACCGGGTCGTCGTCCGGCGCGCCGTGCGCGGCATGAAGATGGCGGTCAACCTTCCGGTGACCGTCTATCTCGGCGTCGCGCTGCGGATGGAGCCGGCCGAAGGCGATGCGCCGGGCGCGGTCTCAATCATCCTCGAGCATCGGGACAACGGTCTCTCTCTTCCTCTTTTCCGCGCCGACGACGGCACCGACATCGTGGCCGAATGGCAGTCGTGGGCGCGCGTTCTTGGCATGCCGCTCCTGGTCACCGGACCGGACGGACGCTTGCGTGAAGCGTTCCACCGCATTGGCGCCGTTCGCGTCGCCTCCCCCACCGGGCGGCGTCGACGGCGCTCGGCGATCAGGATGCGGCGGCCATCGATTCTGTTGCGGCGGAAGGTCGGACGCTCGATCGTAGGTGCGAACGTGCATCGCGAGCGGGAGATTATTGCGAGGGATTAGCGCAGAAACTCCCGCGCTGGCTCGACACGCTCTCTATCCACTCATGAACCAACACGCGCCGCTGCGTCCGCCGGCTCGGCCTGACGAGGCGCGACCAACGGAAGCCGCATCGAAAAGGTCGTGCCCTTGCCGGGCGCGGACACGAGCGTGACAGTACCGCCGAGCTGCTGCGTCACGAGATTGTGGACGATGTAGAGACCAAGGCCGGTATTGCCCTGCACGCGTTTGGTCGTGAAAAACGGATCAAAAACGTGACGCTGAATGTCTTCGGGAATGCCGTTGCCGTCATCCGAGAACGTGATCTCGACCTGATCGATGCCGGAGCGGCGCGCTTTGATCAGCACGTGCCCGCCCGGCCGATCGATGAAGCCGTGCGTCACGGAGTTGAAGATGAGGTTGGTCAAGACCTGCCCATAAGGACCCGGATAGCTGTCGAGCTCGATATCGGGCGGGATATCGAGCGCAATCGAAACGCGCGATCGTTTCAGGCCTGGCCGCACGCTGGTCACGATCTGCTCGGTCACGACCTTGAGATCGAAGCTGCGCTGGTCGGCGAGGCTGCGATCGACGGCGACCTGCTTGAACGATTGGATGAGGTCGCCGGCTCGCTGCAGGTTCGCGACCAGTTGACTGGCCGCGTCGCGACTGTCGTCCGCGAATTCGGTGAGCAGCGAACGGCGCACCTGGCCCGACGCGATCTCGTCGGCGAAGGCTGCGCAGCGGCGCGCGAGCGCTGACGCGACCGTCAGGCTGGTGCCGACCGGCGTATTGATCTCGTGCGCAACCGCAGCGACGAGACCGCCGAGCGCAGCGAGCCGCTCCGTTTCGATGAGATAGCGCTGCGTTTCGCTCGCCTGCAGCGCAATTTCCGTCAACCTCCTCTTGTCCTGCATTTCGGCAAACAGCGCGGCGAGAATGAGTGCGCCGATCGTCACGAGCAGAATGCTGATCTGCGCCGCCAGCACGCGCTCGGCCACGGAAAGCCCCGGATTGCCAAAATAGCCGATGCCAAAAGTCGTCGTCCAAACAATCGAAAGACTGACGATGAATGCGGCGGCGGCCGCGAAAACCGGCCGGCCACGGGCTGCCAGCCACAGCATCGGCGCGAACAGCAACGCGACGGGCCCAACGGTCGCCAGCAACTCCCACCGCTGAAATATAGCAAGTCCGCAGATCACGGCGAGCGCCACCACCGCCAGCACGCCTTCAATCAGCTCAGTGCGCGGGAGCCGATCGCGTGCGGACGCGGCCAGCTCGATCAGCAGCGGCGCGACAGTGATGATCCCAAGTGCGTCCGATGCGAACCAGTGCTGCCAGGTGGCGAACAGTGGCGCGGATGCATTGTGAAAGAGCCTGATGCCCAAGGTGCCGCCGACAGCCGCGAGTGCCGCTCCGATGACCGCCGCCGCAACCAATCCCAGAACATTGGCCAGCCGCCCGAGCCTGAACGGCGAGCCGAAGTATTTGTCGATGAACCATGCCGCCAGCACGGCCTCGCCGGCATTGCACACGGCGAAGAGAACGGCGCTCCAGAGATTGCGGTCGCCGAAAAGATTGGCCGCGATGGTGGCGGCCATCGTCCCGATGACGACCGGCCAGCGTGCACGCGTCCCCAACGCGATCAGAACTCCGGCGGCGACGCCGGCGGCGGGCCAGAACACGGCCACACCCTCAGGCTGGGTCAACAGAGCAAGGCTCAGTCGCGCGGCCAGGAAATAGGCGAGGCCGACCGTGACGGTGAGCCCGACGAAGTCAACGCACCGTGTCAAATCGATGTCGGCGAATCGCACCCGATGGCGAGCCTGCTGTCGTAGGTTCTGCAGCACCCCCGTGCTCCCTGCCTGCCGGCCGGCCATTTTTAGCACAGGGCCCGTGGCTTGTGGGCTACCCCTTCCGACTAATGGCCCGGTGTCACAATTGGCATTGTCACAATTGGCAGGACATCGCGGCCACGGCGGTCCCTCGCGGGCCATCCCGCGGCGTCTTTTTGAGACTACGCCGTCGCGTCAGCCGGGACGGCGAACCAGCGCGTCAATCACCATCGCCGCAAACAATATCAACCCCGCATCGCGGTTTGATTTGAACAGCCGCAGGCACAGATCCGGATCGCCGATCCGGAATCGGCTGATCTGCCAGGAAAGCTGCGCGGCAAACGCAAGCAGTCCAACAAAAAAACCAATACCAGCGCCGGCGCCCCACCCTGCCACGGCGAACAGCAGCACCGCGATCGTATAGAAGACCGCCAGCATCGGCTTGGTGTTCTCGCCGAACAAGAGCGCCGTCGACTTGATGCCGATCAGCGCATCGTCCTCGCGATCCTGATGGGCATAGATGGTGTCGTAGCCGATCACCCAGGCGATCGAGCCCGCATAGAGAACGAGCGCCGGCCAGTCGAGCCGGCCGAAGGTCGCCGGCCATCCCATCAGCGCGCCCCATGAAAACGCTAAGCCCAGCACGATCTGCGGCCAATAGGTGATGCGCTTCATGAATGGATAGATCGCGACCACCGCGAGCGACGCGATGCCGGTCCAGATCGTGAAGGCGTTGAACTGCAACAGCACGGCGAGCCCGACCAGCGCCTGCGCGACCAGGAAGACCGCCGCCGCCCTGACGCTCACCTGCCCCGACGGAATCGGACGCGAGCGCGTGCGCTCGACCCTTGCGTCGAGATCGCGATCGACGATGTCGTTCCAGGTGCAGCCGGCGCCGCGCATCGCAAAGGCGCCGATGAAGAACAGCACCACATGCCAGATGTCGACCGGCTCGCCGGCGTGGATCGCCGCAAGACCGAGCGACCACCAGCACGGGATCAGCAGCAGCCAGGAACCGATCGGCCGGTCGAGGCGTGCAAGCCGCAGATACGGACGCAGCCAGATGGGCGCGTGGCGATCAACCCAGTTTCCGGTTGAGTCGGCAACACGACCGGCCGCGCCGCTCATCACGGACGCGCGAACGGATTGCCGGTCAGCGTCTCGAAGGTACCGGCACCCTTCTTGCTGCGCGTATCAGGAAGTGCCGGCGACGTGCCGAGCGCCTCGCTCAGCGTTGGGCCTGCCTGCGCCGGACCGCGGGCGGCGGCGTCACAGACCTGTTTGCCGATCTGCTGCGCCTTGGCGTGGCTGCCCTTGACCTGCTGCGCGATCTGGGCGGGCACGCCGCAGGAGGCACCATCCGCCTCCAACATCCTCAGCATTTTGCCTTCGGTCGCGATGTAAGTCCGGAACAGCCGGCAGGCGACCTTCACGTTCGCCTTCTTCTTGTTGGCCGCTTCGATCGCGGCCCCGTGATTCTGCAGTTCGTCGCGAATCGCGAGCAGTGCCTGGCACTTCGCCGGAGGTGCCGCCCGCGGCGCGCCGAATCCGCCTCCGGCTCCGGGGCTGCCTGGCATCCCGGGCATGCCGCCGAACTGCGCCCCGGCATAGGGGATCGTCAGACCCACGATTGTGATTGCCAGCAGGGCCCGGCAGATGATCATCCCATTCCCTCCGCGCCGGGTCGTGAATCACCGGCGAATGACCTTGCCCCCGAGCCTATTAACAGGCTTTTCAATAGGGCAATAACACGGCGTTTCCACCGAATTAATCTCCGCGCCGCCAATCAATCTTTTGGAGGCCGGGGCTATTCGCCGCCCTTCGGGATAGTTCCTTCGGACGACGACACTATGCCGCGCTACGAATTCCGCTTGCCGCGCCTGTTCATCGATGCCCGGCTCGCCGCCGGCCAGCGGCTGGCGCTCGATGGCGTACAAGCGAATTACCTGAAGAACGTGCTGCGGCTCAAGGCCGGCGACCCCGTTCTCGCGTTCAACGGCCGCGACGGCGAGTGGCGCGCGAGCCTCGCCGATGCGGGCAAGCGCTCCGCCGCGCTCACCGTCGACGAGCAGACGCGGGCGCAGACGCCGCCGTCCGACCTGCATTATCTGTTCGCGCCGCTCAAGCACGCGCGGCTCGACTACATGGTGCAGAAAGTGGTCGAGATGGGCGCCTCGCGGCTGCAACCGGTGTTGACGCAGCATGGCCAGGTCGCGCGGGTCAATCTCGAGCGGATGCGCGCGAACGCGATCGAAGCCGCCGAGCAATGCGGCATCCTCACGATTCCCGAAATCTTCGAGCCGATGTCGTTCGAGCGCATGATCGCCGCGCACGATCCGTCGCGCGTGCTCGTGTTCTGCGATGAAGCGGCAGACGTCCGCGATCCGGTCGCGGCGCTCGCGGCGGTGCGCAAGGATTCTCAAGACCGGCCGCCGCTCGCGGTGCTGATCGGACCCGAGGGCGGGTTCGCCGACCATGAATGCGCCGCGCTCACAGCGCTACCCAATGTCATCCGGCTAGCACTCGGCCCCCGCATCCTGCGGGCCGATACGGCGGCGGTGGCGGCGCTGGCGCTGGTCGGCAGCGTACTCGGGGATTGGTCGGAGGGTTAACGATTCGCCGCGCCCGGCCGGCGGGCAAACCTAATCCGTTAAGAGAGTCGCACGATTCAACGCCGTGATAAGGATCACAATTCATCAAAAATTGCGCATGAACCATGCTACATCGCAGCGCAACCAAGCTGTGCCATGAACAACACTGTAACCATTGCCGAGACCACCGGACCCGACGCGCGGGCGCAGGCACTTGTCGCCTCCTACGCGCGCGTCGGCTACCGGCGCGTGTCGCCGGCGCTGATCCAACCGGCGGAGCCGTTTCTCGACCTGTCCGGCGAGGAAATCCGCCAGCGCATGTTCCTCACCACCGACCGGCGCGGCAAGGAATTGTGCCTGCGGCCCGATTTCACCATCGCCGTGTCGCGCGATTATCTGGCCTCGGCGGATGCCGGCCGGGCGGCCGGCTTCTGCTATCTCGGCCCGATCTTCCGCCAGGGCGACGATGGACCGGGCGAGTTCCTGCAGGCCGGCGTCGAGTCGTTCGGCCGCACCGATACCGCGGCCGCCGACGCCGAGATGCTCTCGCTCGGCCTGGAGGCGATTGCCGAGTTCGGCGTGAGCGCCCCCGAAATCCGCATGGGCGACGTCGGCCTGTTCACGGCGCTGGTCGAAAGCCTCGATCTCGCACCGGCGTGGAAGCGCCGCCTCGTGAAGGATTTCAACCGCGCCGGACGGCTCGAGCGCGATCTCGACGTGCTCGCGGTTTCAACCGGCACGGCGCGCTCGGAATATGAGGGCGTGCTCGCGGCAATGACGCGCTCCGACCCCAAGGCGGCGCGCGCCCTGGTCACCGATCTCCTGTCGATCGCCGGCATCAATGCCGTCGGCGGCCGCTCCATCGAAGAGATCGCCGACCGCTTCCTCGAACAAGCCGCACTCGGCGCGCAGGCATCGCTCCCGAAGGAATTGGGCGTGCTGATCGAGCGATTCCTCTGGATCGCCGGCGATCCCGACAAGGTGGCGAGCGAACTGCGCACGCTTGCAAGCGACGCCAATCTCAAGCTAGACGCGGCGCTCGACCTGTTCGAAAGCCGCACCGGCTTTCTTGCTGCGCGCGGCGTCGATGTCGCGCGCATCGGCTTCTCGACGCGCTTCTTCATCGGGCTTGATTATTACACCGGCTTCGAATTCCGCCTGCACGATCCGCAAGGCCGCATCGAACAGCCGCTGGTCGCCGGCGGCCGCTACGACAAGCTCTTGAGCCGGCTCGGCAGCACGACGCCGATCCCGGCGGTGGGACTGGGCGTGTGGGTCGAACGCCTGATCGCCTGCGGGAGACCGGCATGAGCGGGCCCTTCGTCATCGCCGTGCCCGCCAAAGGCCGGCTGCAGGAGCACACCGATGCGTTCTTTGCGCGCGCCGGGCTCGAGCTCGTGAAACCACGCGGCGAGCGCGACTATCGCGGCGCGATCAAGGGTCTTCCCGGAGCCGAGGTCGCCTATCTATCGGCCTCGGAGATCACCTTGCTACTGGCGCAAGGCGCCGTGCATTTCGGCGTCACCGGCGAGGACCTCGTGCGCGAAGAGATGCCCGATCCCGACGCCAAGGTGGTGCTGATCGAAGCGCTCGGATTCGGGGAGGCCAATGTCATCGTCGCGGTGCCGCAGGCTTGGATCGACGTGCAAAGCATGGCCGATCTCGACGACGTCGCGACGGCGTTCCGGATCAAGCACGACCGCAAGATGCGCGTCGCGACCAAATACCTGAATCTCACGCGCGGCTTCTTCTCCAAGCACGGCATCACCGACTATCGCATTGTCGAGAGCGCGGGCGCGACCGAGGCCGCGCCGGGGACCGGTACCGCGGAGCTGATCGTCGACATCACCTCGACCGGCTCGACGCTTGCCGCCAACGGTCTGAAGATCGTCGAAGACGGCGTGATCCTGCGGTCGCAGGCCAATCTCATCGCATCGCGCGGCGCCGATTGGAGCGAAGAAAACCGCGACATCGCGCGCGACGTGCTCGACCGCATCGCGGCGCAAGCGCGCGCGCGTGCCTTTCGTGAAGTCCGCACCCGCTTTGCCGGTTGCGACGAGGCGCTGCTCGCTGAAGCGCGCGAACGCTTCGGCGTCGCCGCCCCGCTCGGCGGCCCGACTTCGTCCGGCATGCTCACGCTGCATTGCCCGCCCGCGCGGGTGCATGCGCTGGCGAGCTTCCTGCGCGACAAGGGCGCGCAAGGCGTGACGGTCAGCGGCCTCGATTATGTGTTCGCGCGCGACAACCCGCTCTATGCCAAGCTCGAGGCGGGCCTGAGCCGCTGACACCGCAACGCACGCGCCACTGTCGGCGCCGCATTGCTCCCCTGTCCGCCCGACAATGGACTTAGCCCCCTCCGCCCGGTAAAGCCCGTGCTGCCGCAGCCTTTCGCGGCGGTCACCGGCCGGGACCTGACGTGACGACGCAAACAATCGAGACGCGAGCCTCCTGGGTGGTCGCGAGCGTATCGCTCGTGCTGGCCGCGGTGGCGTTCGGCGCGTTGTGGATCGTCGCGGTCGGCCTGAAAACGATTGCCGCCGATCTCGGCGGCGCGCGCTCGGCGCCGTCGCTCGCAAGCTCGCTGGCCTGGCTCGGCAGCTCCGTCGGCGGCCTGATGATGGGGCCGCTCGCGGAACGCTACGGTGTTCGCTCGACCGTGATCTTCGGCGCGGTGTCGATCTGCATCGGCCTCTTCATCTCGCAGCTCGGCGAAACCTGGCAGCTCTATCTCGGCCACGGCCTGTTCATCGGCCTGCTCGGCACCGCCGGCCTCAACGCGCCGCTCTATATCTATGTCAGCCGCTGGTTCGATCGCCGCCGCGGCTCCGCGCTCGCGCTGCTCTCGAGCGGGCTTTATCTCGCCGGCACGGTCTGGCCGCCGATCTTCGAGCGGGCCATCGCCATGGTGGGGTGGCGGATGACCATGCTGGCCTATGGCGTGCTCGTTGCCGCCGTCATCGTTCCCTTGGCCGTTGTCTTTCTGAAACAAGCGCCGGAGACGCCGACCGCTACCGGCGCAACCGTCGTGCCGGGCGAGACGCCGCACGTGTTTGGCTGGCCGCCGAATGTGGTGTTCGGGTTGCTGGTCGCGGCGGCGTTCCTATGCTGCGTGACCATGTCGATGCCGCAGAACCATCTGGTCGCGCTCTGCAGCGACCTCGGCTATTCGGCGCAGAGCGGCGCTGCGATGCTCTCGCTCCTGTTAGGGGTCGGCGTGCTCACCCGGCAGATCTGGGGCGCGATCGCCGACCGGATCGGTGGCCTGTCCACGCTGCTGATCAGCTCGCTGCTGCAAGGTCTTGCCATGACCGGCTTCGTCGTGACGCAGGACGAATGGGGTCTTTATGGCGTCGCCGCGGCCTTCGGCGCCGGCTTCAGCGCGCTCATCCCGGCGTATGTGCTCGCCGTGCGCGAATATTTCCCCGCACGCGAGGCAAGCTGGCGCGTGCCGGTCGTGCTGTTGCTCAGCGGCAGCGGCATGTCCACCGGCACCTGGCTCGCGGGCGCGCTGTACGACTATTTCGGCTTCTACGCGCCCGCCTTCGCAGTCGGCGTCGCCTTCAACATCGCGAATTTCATCGTGCTTGCGACGCTCATCTTACGGCGCCGCCATTATACGGGCGCTTCTGCTGGCGCTATTCCGGCTTGATGCCGGCCTTCTTGATGATCGGCCACCATTTGTCGACCTCGGCCTTGTGCCAGGCGGCGAGCGCCTGCGGCGTCTGCTTGTCGCGCGGTGGCACCTCGAGACCAAGGTCGTTGAGGCGCTTCCGCACCGCCGGGTCGGCCATCGCTTCCACGGCCGCGGCGTTCAGCCGTGCGATGACGTCCTTCGGCGTGCCCTTGGGCACCCAGAGGCCGCTCCACAGCGTCATGTGGAAGCCGGGCAGGCCCGCTTCCTCAGCGGTCGGGATCTCGGGGGCGGCTTTCAGCCGCTTGGTGTCCGAGATCGCATAGGCGCGGATGCCGCCGGAGCGGATCTGCTGCATAGAGTTCGAGGCCTGATCGACGATGATGTCGATCTGGCCGCTCACGAGATCGGTCAACGCCGGCGCCGTGCCGCGATAGGGCACGTATTGCAGGCGCAGGCCGGTGAGCGTCTGCAGATAGACGCCGGCGATATGCGAGCCCGAGCCGGCGCCCGCCGTTCCGGCCGTCGCCTTGTCCTGATTGGCCTTGAGCCAGGCCAGCAGCTCCTTGAGGGTCTTGGCCGGCACTGCTGTCTTGCTCACCACCACCATCGGATTGCTCGGCAGCAGCACCACCGGCTCGAGGTCAGTGAGCAAGTCGTAAGGCAGTGAATAGATCGCGCCATTGGCGACATGCGTGCCGAGATGCCCGAAGCTGATGGTGTAGCCATCAGGCGCCGCGCGCACGGCGCGCCCAACGCCGATCGAGCCGGCGGCGCCGGTGACATTCTCGACCACGAAGGATTGGCCGAGCGACGCCTTCATGCGGTCGCCCATGATGCGCGCCAGCGCATCGGATGGCCCGCCGGCGGAGAACGGCACGATGATGGTCACCGACTTGTTCGGAAAGGTTTGTGCAGTGGCGTTGATCGCGCCTGCCATCACGACAAGTGCGGCCATAGCGGCCGCCAGCAGCGTTCTCATGTCTTCCTCCCTGATGCCGCCGATCAGGTGAACGACGGCCTTATTATAGCTCCGACCTGATGCCGGATTATTACCGGTCCGGCTTGATGCCGGCAGCCTTGATGACCGGCCACCACTTGTCGGCTTCTGCGCGGCGCAGCGCCGCAAGCGCGGCCGGCGTCTGTTGGTCACGCGCCGGGATGATCTGCCCGAGTTCGGTGAGCTTCGCACGCACGCCATCATCCGCGAGCGCCACCACCGCGGCGGCGTTCAAGCGATCGATGATGTCCTTCGGCGTACCCTTCGGCACCCACAGCGCCTGCCAGAACGAGAGGTGCAGGCCCGGTACCCCCGCCTCATCGGCGGTCGGAATCTCTTTCGCCGACGGCAGCCGCGTCGGCGACATGATCGCGTAGGCCCTTATTTTGCCACTGCGTGCCAAGGGCAGCGAGCTTCCGCTCGGCGCGAGGCACATGACGTCGATCTGGCCGCCGACCAGATCCTGGATCGCCGGCGCCGCGCCGCGATAGGGCACGAACGTCCATTTACTGCCGGTGACCTGCTGCAGATAGAGGCCGCAGAGATGCGAGAGCGTGCCGGAGCCGATGAAGCCTTGCGACACGTTCGCCCGGTTCTCCTTCAGCCACGCGACCAATTCAGTCAGCGTCTTGGCTGGGAGGCTACTGCGCGAGAGCACCAGCAGCGGGCTCGCGACCAACAATGCGACCGGCTCGAAGTCGGTCATCACGTCATAGCTCAGCGGATAGACCGCGCCGTTGAGAACCTGCGTGCCGACATCGCCGATGCCGATCGTGTAGCCGTTCGGCGTCGCGCGCGCGACACGACCAACGCCAAGCGTGCCACCGGCGCCGCTCACATTCTCCACCACGAATGGCTGCCCGAGCGTTGCGCGCATGTGCTCGGTGACGACGCGGGCGACCTGATCGACGGGTCCGCCGGGCGTGTACGGCACGATGATCGAGATCGGCCGCGACGGATAAGGCTGCGCTGCAGCGTTCGTGAGACCAAAGAGAACGGCGCAGAGCGTTGCAGAGATCAGCCTGACCATGATTGCTTATTTCTTCTGCGCGCTGGCGACCGCTTCCGCGACCGGCTTCCAGACGCCCTGCTGCTCCTGGATGAATGCGGTGAGTTCCTCCGGCGACATCGGGTCGACGTAGGCGCCAAGCCCGGCGAACTTCGCCTTGACCTCCTTGTCGTCGAGCACAACGCGCAGGTCCGCGCTCACTTTGCGCACGATCGTGTCAGGCGTGCCGACCGGGGTGACCAGGACGTTCCAGCCGCCGGCGAAGAATCCGGGCAGCGTCTCCGCGACCGTCGGCAGGTTGGGGAATTCGGGCAGCCGCTGCTTGCTGCCGACCGCGATGGCCTTGAGCGAGCCGCCCGCAAGCCCCGGCGCGAGACCACCGTACCCATCGAGCACGATTGCGACGCGGCCGGAGATCAGGTCGCTGAGCGCTTGGTTCGGACCGCCGGCATAGGGAACCATCTGCAGCTTGATGCCGGCGCGCATCTGCAACAGCTCCATCGTCAGGTGCGTGATGCGTCCGATGCCGGTGGCCGCATAGGAGATTTCACCTGGGCGTTTCTTGGCCCGTGCGATCAGGTCCGCAATCGAATTGATGCCGGACTTGGGCGACGCCGCCAGGAACATCGGCTGCTGTGTAACAAAGCCGATCGGGAGGAAATCGCGCGGCACCTGGATCGGCAGGTTCGCCGGGACGCCGGGCGCACCGGCGAGCGCGGTGAACGTGGAGGCCGCTGCGAAGTAGAGCGTGTAGCCATCGTTTGGCGATTGCGCCGCGACCCGCGCGGCGATCGAGCCGCCCGCCCCCGGATGGTTGAGCGCAATCACCTGCTGGTTCCAGATCTTGCTCAGTCGCTCGGCGGTGATCCGCAGCGCCACGTCGGTCGCGCTGCCGGGCCCGGAATCGACGATGATCCGCACGGCCTTGGTCGGATAGTCGCCCTGCGCCTGCGCGCTGCCTGCGGCCGCCAGCAGCAGCCCCGCGCATGCAAACGCGACGCGCCGTGTGATGACGCCCAAACTCATAGTCCCTCTCCCTCAAAGCCAATCGTTCTTCCGGTTTTCCGGCGATTGTCGACTCAAAGGCTGGCGAAGTCGATGGGCTTGTGACGATCGAGGGTGCGACGGATCGGCGGCAGCGGATATTTCAAACCCGTTGCACAGTTGAACAGCACCGCGCGCTCGTCGCGCCGGATGCGACCGTCGGCAAGGCCTTGTTTCCAGGCCGCGTAAGTCGCCGCGCCCTCCGGGCACATCAGGAAGCCATCCTCGCGCGCAACCTCGTCGAGCGCCGCCGTGATCGCCTCGTCCGAGACCGCGATGGCGAAGCCGCCACTCTCGCGGACCGCGCGCAGGATCAGGAAATCCCCGACCGCTTGCGGCACGCGGATGCCGGACGCAATCGTGTGGGCGTCTTCCCAGCGCGGCGCATGCTCCTCGCCTTGCTCGAAGGCGCGCACCATAGGCGCGCAACCTGACGCTTGCACCGCCACCATGCGCGGCCGCTTGTTACCGATGAAGCCGATGGCCTCAAGCTCCGCGAACGCTTTCCACATGCCGATCAGCCCGGTGCCGCCGCCGGTCGGATAGAGGATCACGTCAGGCACGTCCCAGCCGAGCTGCTCTGCGAGCTCGAGCCCCATCGTCTTCTTGCCTTCGATCCGATACGGCTCCTTGAGCGTCGAGGTATCGAACCAGCCGACCTTGGCCTTGCCCTCGCCAACGATCTTGCCGCAGTCGTCGATCAGCCCATTGACGCGATAGACCGTGGCGCCCTGCAGCGCGATCTCGCTGACATTCACCTCGGGCGTGTCCTCGGGGCAGAAAATCGTTGTCTTGATGCCGCAATGGCTGGCATAGGCCGCAAGCGCGGCGCCGGCATTGCCGTTGGTCGGCATCGCCATGTGCTTGATGCCGAGCGCCTTCGCCATCGACACCGCGAGCGCAAGGCCGCGCGCCTTGAACGAGCCCGTCGGCAGCCGGCCTTCGTCCTTCACAATCAGTTCGCTCGCGCCCGCGCCCGCGCGCGCCGCGATGCGCGGCAGCGGCACCAGCGGCGTGATCGCCTCGCCCAAACTGACAATGTCGGCGACGCGGCGCACCGGCAGCAGCTCGCGGTAGCGCCAGAAATCCGGCGGGCGCTTGGCCAGCGTATCCTTGGTCAGCGCCTTGCGGACACCGTCGAGGTCATATCGCACGAGCAGCGGCTTGCCAGCGCGCGACAGTCCATGCACCTCGTCAGCCGGATAGCGCTCGCCGGTATAGGAGCATTCGAGATGAGTGACGAAGGTCGGATGCTCGACCGTGAGATTCTCGTCGTACGCCAAGCGTCAGTCTCCCCAGGTTCAATGCGTTCCTTCACGCCGGCGGAACACCAGCAAATACGATAGCGTGAAGTCCACCACAAAGCTCGCACCGATGGCGAGCAGTTTTGCGAACAGGACCGGCATGACGAAGGACAGCGCGAACACCGTGATGGTGTTCGCGATCAGGCCGCCGACCTGCGTCGCCGCGAACCCGAGATACGATTTGACGTTCAGCCGGCGCCCGGATTCCTTGGCGAAGGTGACCATCGAGTTCAGCACGTAGGAATTTGTTACCGCCACGCACCACGAAATCAGGTTCGCCGGAATGATCGGCAACCCGAAATAGAGATGCCCGAGCGAGAACACGGCGAAATCAACGGTCGCGTTCACGCAACCGACCAGTGCGAAACTGATCGCCTTCAGCACGAGCGCGCGATCAAGCCAGGCGGGGGCGAAGCGCTCGATCAGGCTTTCGAATGCAGGGGGAAGCTTCATGACCGCCCCCGCTTAGCACGGTCGATGGGGAACGGCACGCCTCAAAGCGCTGCTCAACAACAACAGGCGGCGGCCGGCTCACGCCGGTCATTTGGCCTTGGCGCAGGGCCATCGCCCGCCTTGGAGAGCTACAACCGATGATCGATCCGCCAAAACCAACATCCGTTCATTATCTCCCCAGGATGCCTAGTCCCGCTGGGCGCCTCGCCCAATTCCGCTCACGATCCCGACGACTATGTGGCGGGGCATCGCGCGACAGCCGCCCGCCCCTTGCGCTATGATGCGGCTTGGAGGCGAGAAAGGTCCGAATGTCGGCCACGACCATGAGCGCATCAGGCACCGGTACCACATCGATGCGGCCACGCGGGCGCAGCGATAACAGTCTGTCGGTCGTCGTCCCCGTTTTCAACGAGGGCGACGGCCTTGCCGCGCTGCATTCTCGTATCGCCGAGATCGCCGGACGTCTCCAGGAGCGCTGGCGGCTGACCGCCGAGGTCGTCTATGTCGACGACGGCAGCCGCGACGGCACCCTCGCGATCGCGCATGGGCTGGCCGCCGACGTGCTCGACATCCAGGTGGTTTCGCTCTCGCGCAATTTCGGCAAGGAGGCCGCGCTGCTCGCGGGCCTCGACCATACCCGCTTCGGCGCCGTGCTGTTCATGGACGGCGACGGTCAGCATCCGCCCACGCTGGTCGAGACGCTGGTCGGTCACTGGCTCGATGACGGCTACGACGTCGTCTATACCGCCAAGGCGCACCGCGAAAGCGAGCCGTTGCTGCGCCGTCTTTCGGTGCGCGGATTCTATTCGCTGCTCAACTGGGGCGCGCGCCACAAGATCCCGGAGGATGCCGGCGACTTCCGCCTGCTGTCGCCGCGCGCCGCCGCTGCACTTAAGCAGATGCCGGAGCGCAACCGGTTCTTCAAAGGACTGTCGAGCTGGATCGGCTTCAAGCAACGCCGCGTCGATTACGAACCCGCAGCTCGTGCTCACGGCCAGACCAAATGGAATGCGTTCTCGCTGATCGGCCTGTCGATCGAGGGACTGACGTCGTTCTCGGTCGCGCCGCTGCGGGTCGCAAGCCTGCTCGGCCTCTTGCTCGCCGGTGCTGCGCTGATCTTCGGAACCCAGATCCTGATAGAGACCCTACTGTCCGGTGAATCGGTGCCCGGCTATCCCTCGGTGATCGTTGGATTGATGGTGCTCGGCGGCGTGCAGCTGATCATGATCGGCGTCATGGGCGAATACATCGGCAAGATCCTTTCCGAGCTAAAGGCGCGGCCGGTATATTTCGTCGCCGAGCATAGCCTGAAGACCACCGACGATGCCGGCCGGGCTAAGGACACCGCCCAGGATGCCAGCACGCAAACGCCGGCGCGATCGGCGGCCGAGTAGGCGCGCGCGATGTCTGTCGAACGGACAGATGAAATTGCCAGCATTGCCATGCAGCCGCATCGCAAGATCTAGCTGTGCGCCGACGACTACGGCATCTCACCAGCCGTCAACGGCGCCATACGCGCCCTGATCGGACTGGAGCGCATCAACGCGACGTCAGTCATGGTGGTCGCGCCGAGCTTTCATCGTTCAGAAGCGGCGGCGCTCAATGCGCTGCGCGCCCACGGCGCGCGCGCGGCGGTGGGATTGCATCTGACGTTGTCGGCGCCGTTCAAACCGTTGTCCGACGGGTTCACGCCGCTCACGGACAATGCGTTTCCCTCCATCGGCATGATGCTCGCACGCGCGTGCCTGCGCCAGCTCGACCGCAAGGCCCTTGATGCCGAAGTGGCGGCACAGATCCGGATGTTCGCATACGAATTCGGTCGTGCGCCGGATTTCATCGACGGCCATCAGCACGTACATATCTTCCCGCAGGTGCAAGACGCGGTGTTCGCTGCCGCCAAGCGGATGGCGCCGGACGCCTGGATCAGGCAGTGCGGCCGTGCCACGTCCCTGTCTGCGCGGATCGGCGATCCCAAGGGCCTCGTGCTTGATCTCCTGAGCAAGCGCTTCCGCGAACGCGCCGCAGCGCTCGGCGTGCGGACCAATCCGGCCTTTGCCGGGACCTATACATTCAACGACAGCGCGGATTTCGCGGCGCTGTTTCCGCGTTTCCTCGACGCGCTTCCCCATGGCGGGCTGGTCATGTGCCACCCGGGCGTGGTCGACGCCGAATTGCGGCGGCTCGATCCCCTGACCGCGCTGCGCGAGAAGGAGTATGCCTACTTCGCCGGCGAAACCTTTCCGAAGGTGCTGGCGCGCGCGGGCGCGAGCCTTGCGGAACCGTAAGGTTCAAGGATTCGGCCGACAAATATTTGTGACCGGGGTCATTCCCCCGCCATAGCGCCTGCCTACATCATTCCGGTGTGGTGGATTTGACGTTCCTATGTTTGCGCCGCAGCCTCGTAAAGGAACGTCAAATCCAAAACCACACCGGATTGATAGGGTTGCTAGTGTCCTTTTTGATTCCGACGTTCGTATCAGTGGATGACGCGAGGGCATACGAACTTCGGAATCGGGACACTAGGAGCCTGTCTGAGTAGTCACTGGTCAAGGCGTGGCGAGTCTGATTGCTTGCGGACCTATGAGCAAGGATTTTCGCCCCTGGAAGATCGATGAGGCCCAGCTTCTGCCGCCGAGCGTGCAGGACTACGTGCCCAA
>WHTP01000211.1 GCA_009377695.1 Hyphomicrobiales bacterium
GTTGTCGGTGTTCGAGGTTTCGTGAATCGGCAGGCGAGCGAACGCGAGTCCGCACAAGGATTTGCGTGCATAGATATGGTTCCATGTTTGTGAACTGACCCCAAAATGTGCGATGTTTGCGTCCTGAGTCGTTTTCCAAATGGAGGGCGATCTGCGGCGCATTCCGCTCAGTCGGCGGTCGCATGTGACCGGGTTCCAGGCCCTCGCGACGGGGGTGGCGGAGCATGAGAGCGCCCTCGAGCGGGACTTCGTGACGCTCGCGAGCTTCCTGGATGCAGGGGCGGTCGTGACGGCGCAGCCGGTGACCATCCGCTTCGCGGACGAAGGCCGACAGCGGCGATATACGCCGGACTTTCGCGTCGACTGGAGCGACGGCCGCTGCGAGATCGTCGAGATCAAGTACCGTGCTGACCTGCGGGCTGGATGGAGCCGCTTCCGACCGGCCTTTGCGGCTGCACGGTACTGGGCGCGCAGCAACGGTGCGCGATTCAGGATCGCCACCGAACGCGGCATCCGTGGTCCGCGGCTCGAGGCAGCGAAGCGGTTGCTGCCGCTCCGGCGCGCACCGGTTGACGCGGCGTTGGCCGAACGGGCGGTTGCCCATGCCCGCGCCCATGCGGCCAGCTTCGGCGATGTGGTCGCTGCGTTGCCGGTCTCGCGTGAAGCGGGTCTCGCCGTGGTCTGGCGGCTGATTGCGCGTGGCACGCTTGTTGTCGATCTCACGATGCGGGTCACGACCGAGACACGGGTGACGACGCCATGAGCGCACCCGAGCTGTCGACGGTTGACGCTGCAGCCTGGGACGAAGCGCGTCGCTGTCTGCCGGTGATTCGCCGGTTGGCGGAGAATCCGGCGCGTAAGCGAAGCGACGTGCTGGCGGCAGCGGCTGATCTCGGCTGCGGGCCGACCCACGCTTATGCGCTGCTGCGGCGTTACCTCGCCGATGCGCGGCTCACGAGCCTGCTGCCGCGCCGCCGCGGTCCCGAGCGCGGCACCTCCCTGCTTGACCAGGAGGTGGATGCGTTGATCCGCGAGGTGATCGACACCGTCTATCTGACACGCCAGCGACCACGGATCGTTCACTTGGTCGAGGAGGTGCGGCGCCGCTGCATTGGCGAGGGTTTGCCCATTCCAGGCCGCAAGGCGATCGTGGCACGACTGCGGGCACGTTCCGCCCGCGAGATCGTCGCCAAACGAGAGGGCCCCAAGGCCGCCCGCGACCGCTATCTGCCGGCGGTCGGGTCGCTGGAAGCACACTGGCCGCTGTCGCTGATCCAGATCGACCATACGCTGGTCGACGTGATCGTGGTGGATAGCGAGACGCGAGCGCCGATCCAACGGCCATGGCTGACACTGGCGATCGACGTCTGTACGCGCTGTGTCGCCGGCTTCCATCTGTCGCTGGAGCCGCCGTCCGCGACGTCGGTCGCGCTCTGCTTGAGCCACGTGGCGCTCGCCAAAGAGAGCTGGCTGGCCGAGCGCGGCATCGACGCGGTCTGGCCGGTGCGCGGCATCCCGGAGCGGCTGCACCTGGACAACGCCAAGGAGTTCCGATCGGAGGCGCTGAAGCGGGGCTGCGAGCAATATGGGGTAGCCATCGACTACAGGCCGGTGCGGACACCGCATTATGGCGGCCATATCGAGCGGCTGATCGGCACGATGATGGGCAAGGTCCATCTGCTGCCGGGGACCACCTTCTCCGACGTCCGCGCGAAGGGTGACCTGAACCCCGACAAGACGGCAGCGATGACGCTCGACGAGGTTGAACGCTGGCTTGGCCATGCGATCGCGGGCATCTATCACCGAGACTTGCATCGCGGCCTCGGGATCACGCCTCTGGCGGCGTGGCAGCGCGGTATTGCCGGTGATGGCACGACGCTGGGGCGCGGCGAGCCGATGGCGGTGGCCGATCCGCGCCGCTTCCTGATCGACTTCCTGCCGATCGCCCGCCGCAAAGTCCGGCGCGATGGGGTGGCACTGCATGCGATCGGCTATTGGGCAGACGTGCTCAGCACCTGGATCGGTCATGCCGAGCCGATGATCATCCGCTACGATCCGCGCGATCTCAGCCGCGTCTACCTGCTCGGCCTCGACGGCACCTACTACGACTTGAGCTACCGCGATCTGCGGCGTCCGCCGATCAGCTTGTGGGAGCACCGCTTGGCGCTGAAGCGGCTGCGCGAGGACGGCCGAGCGCTGGTCGACGAGGCCGCAATCTTCCGCACGATCGAGGCGATGCGGGCGATCGCGAATGATGCTGTTCGTGCCAGCAAGACGGCGCGGCGGCAGCGCGAACGCCGTCTGCGCGTCGTGCCCGGAGGGCGCTCCGATCTGCTGCCGATTGAGCCAGATGAGGCCGATACGTTGCGGCAGATCAGGGAGGAGCTGCCGCCCCACGAGCGGATGTTCCCTGTCGAGGAATGGGAATGAGCGGAGACTATCCGCACCTGCATCCATCGGCGCGGCGCGTCGCCGACGAAGACGCTCAGTCGCGGATACGGCGCATCCGCACGGATCGATGGATCGCCTACGCACGGGCGGAGGCCGTCCTGGCGGCGCTGGAGGATCTGCTGAGCTTCCCGAAGCGGATGCGGATGCCGAACCTGCTGCTGGTCGGTTCGACGAATAACGGCAAGACGATGATCGTCGAGAAGTTCCGGCGGGCACATCCTGGGATCGCCGCGGCCGAGACCGATGACGGGGTAGCACTCCTCCCCGTGGTGAGGATGCAAATGCCGCCTGGTCCTGACGAAGGCCGGTTCTTCGGGGCAATCCTCGACGCACTGGGAATGCCGTTCAGCCCGCGCGACCGCATTGCGACCAAGCAGGACACAGCGGTCCGCGTCATGCGCGCCATGGGAGCGCGGCTGCTGGTGATCGACGAACTGCACAATCTGCTATCGGGCACGTCGATGCAGCAACGGCGGCTGCTCAATCTCCTCCGCTGGCTCGGCAACGAACTGCAGATTCCGCTGGTGGGTGTCGGCACCGCCGAGGCGCTGCGCGCAATCCGCAGCGACGACCAACTCGTCAACCGGTTCGAGCCGCTGGCTCTGCCGCTGTGGACCGATGATGACGAGTATCTCCGGCTGCTGAGCACGCTGGAGGCCGTGCTGCCGCTGCGCAAGCCGTCGCATCTTGCCGATTCCGCAATGGTGGCACGGATCCTCTCGGCATCCGAAGGCGTCCTGGGCGAGATCATCGCGATCGTCATCCGTGCGGCGGTTCGGGCGGTGGACACTGGTGCGGAGATGATCTCCCCGCGCATGATCGAGGGTGCAGGCTTCATCCGGCCCTCCGAGCGGCGGCGTGTTGCGGTCTGACATGTTCGAGGTGGTTCCAGCGCCGGCGCCATCGGGCGGTCGCGCACGCCTGCCGAGACATGTGGCGCCAGTTGAAGGCGAGGCGCTCATCTCCTGGGTTGCAAAGCTGAGCGCCGACTTTGACATGGGGCCACGTTTGCTCTGCCGGGATGCATTCGGCGTTGACGCCAGGCGCGATCCCCAATGGTGGCGCTGCCCTGAAGCAGACGTCTTGGAGCGAATGGAAAGCTGGACCGGTGTCAGTCGGCTGCGCCTTATCGACATGACGCTGAGCGACTGGGCCGCGACGATGGATGATGAAGAGGCGGATCGGTTCTCCGCGAGCCGTTGGCGCAGGCCGAAGGCCAGCCCTACTCGTCCTCGCCGCCTCGATATCTGCCCGCTCTGTGTCGCCGAAGCGCCGCGCCCGCATCTCCAGTTGATCTGGATGTTGGGCTGGACAGGTGCATGCCCGCGTCATGGCGTGGTGCTCAGCGGGACATGCCCATCCTGCAGGCATGTGTTGCGGTTGCGCGGATTGAAAGACGCCGGGCCTGTCGATCTGCTTGCCTGCGGTCGCTGCGCTGCTCGCCTCAACGGCACCGGTGGCTTCGTCGCACATCCGGCAGTGCTTGATCTGCAAGCAGCCTTGATCGCCGGCAAGCGAAGCGGGACGACAATCGTCCCTGGCGTGGGCGCGCTCGATTGGCCCACGACAATGGCGCTCGCCGACGTGCTCCTCGCCATGGTCTGGGCAAGGCGCACGAAGAAACAGCGCGACTACCTCGCGCCGAGACGGCGCGATCGCTTGTTTGCCAGCATTGGCCGAGACCTCGGGATGACGCAGGGCGAATGGGAACGCGTCCCGTGGACGAGGAACTACGGCGGATTGCTGCTGCTGGCCTGGCTGCTGAGAGACCTCGAGGTGCGCCTGCCGAGAGCCATGTCCACTCTCTGCACGCCACGCCTTGAGGGTTTGCTCAATCCGTTCACAGACCTTGACGACATCACAAAGGAGCGGCTGCGGACCATCCTCGCCGCAGCAACCGTCAAGCGGCCGAAGGGCCGTCGCGCGTGGAAGCCGTGGCTGCGCATCCTTCCTGAAAGCGCTGACGACTTGCGCGAACGCGCCCTGCACGAGCGCTACAAGCATCGGCGCCAGCGGCTCAGAGCTCTGGCTGAACTCAAGGACGGGGCTTCGGTCGAGGCTGTGGCGACGCTCGTCGGCGTAACGCCGCACAGCGTCTATCGCTGGCTCCATCGTCGCCGGCGGCCTGGAGGCTGCGTTGGAGCGCCCTACTGGCAAGCCCGCTCTGACCGGCACTCAAGCCGAAGCGTTGGCTCAGTGGATCGCTTGCGATCGTGTCCATCAGGACCGCCGGGCGATTGCCGCGCGGGCCAAGGAGGCGTTTGGCATCGAGCTCAATCTCGACGCCGCATCGAAGCTCCTTGCCAAGCACGGCCGGGCCCCGCCAGGTCGTCGGCGCCGACTGTGGGGGCCCAAGCACGGACCTCGCCCAAGAGCTGGATCTACTCATCATCCTGCTCCCGGTCCGTGAATCCGGTTCGGGAATCCTGGAACCGGTTCACGATACTTGGCCCCGGTTCGCGAAACCTCGCCCCCCGACA
>WHTP01000232.1 GCA_009377695.1 Hyphomicrobiales bacterium
AACGCAGCGCGCAGCGCCGCATTGAGCTTGTCGATGATGGGCCGCGGCGTGCCTGCCGGCGCCACCAGCCCGTAATGCAGTTCGGCGGCGTAGCCTTTCAGGCCAGCCTCCGCGATCGTCGGCAGGTCGGGGAACACCGCTGAGCGTTTTGCGCTCGAAACGCCAAGCGCGCGCACCTTGCCGCCTTTCACGATGCCTATGGAAGACGGCAGCGTCGCGAACATCATGGTGACGTGGCCGCCGAGCAGGTCGTTGAGCGCGGGGCCGCTGCCGCGATAGGGAACGTGGTTGATCTTGATGCCGGCCATGGCGGCGAACAGCTCGGCTGCGAGATGCACGCTCGAGCCTGAGCCGGTCGAAGCGAAATTGAGCTTGCCGGGATTCTTCTTGGCGAGGTCGATCAATTCCTGAATCGAATGCGCCGGCACCGAGGGATGCACCAGCGCGACGTTTGCGCCCGACGCCAAAAGCCCGATCGGCGCAAAGTCCTTGATCGGATCGTATCCAATGTTCGGATAGAGCGCCGGATTGATCGCGAGCGATGAGGTCGCGATCAGCATGGTGTATCCGTCGGGCGCGCTCTTCGCGACCTGGCGCGTGGCGATGGTGCCGCCGGCGCCACCGCGGTTCTCGACCACGATGGTGGCGCCGAGCGCCTTGCTCATCCGCTCCGCGACCAGTCGCGCCAGCACGTCGTTGCCGCCGCCGGCGGGATAGGGGACGACGAGGGCAATCGGCCTATCGGGATAGGTCTGCGCGAATGCGGGCACGACCGCGAATGCAACGGTTGCGGCTACTATCAGAAGGCGGAGCAGCGTCATGTTGGCACCTTTCATGCGGCGTCATGCTCGGCGATGACGGAGAATTCGATCGCGGTTCTTGAACTGCAATGTGTCTGTGCCGTCAATCCCCGGACGCTTTGGGGGTCGGCCAATTACGTTCGAGCTTTACGGTCTTGATCACTTCCTTGACGACGCCGCAGAGCGGCAGGCTGAGCCGCGCGGCGTCCGCTTCCTTGAGCACGATGGTCATGTCCTTTTCCGCCCACGGCATCGGCTTCTCCTCTGGCCGCGTCGCCAGCGACCAGTTGCCGGCACTGGAATCAAGGAGCGCCGCGCGCAGCGTCTCGCGCTCGACGCCGAGCTTGTCTGCAAGCTTGAAGCCCTCCTCATTGGCGGAAATGCAGGCCCACAGGATCAGGTTGTTGACCATCTTACCGACCTGGCCCGCACCCGCCGGCCCGAGGTGATAGATCGAGGTTGCGAAGGTCTCGAACGCCGGTCGGCAGGCATCGAACGCGGCGCGGTCGCCGCCACCCATGATCAGGAGCTTGCCTTCCTTCGCCGGGCCTTCGCCACGGCAGAGCGGGATATCGAGCAGCGCGACGTTTGGCGACGTGGGAAGCCGCGCCGCGATGCGTTGCATGGTCTGCGGCGCGATCGTGGACGCGACTGCGATCACGCTGCCGTCGCGCGCGCCGCTGAGCACCCCGCGTTCGCCGAAGATCACCGCTTCGACCTCCTGGTCGAAGCCAACGACGATGATCACGAGGTCGCTCGCGGCGGCAACCGCCTGCGGCGACAGCGCAGTGCTCACACCCGCTTCGGCCGCGGCCTCCATCGCCGCTTCGTCGACATCGAAGCCGGCAACCGTGAAGCCGCGTCGGATCAGGTGCCGGCTCATCGGCAGGCCCATCTTTCCGAGCCCGATCATGCCCACACGGCGAATGTCGTTGTTCAGTGTCACGGCATCTCCTCGCTGGTCCCGCTGACGTACCTTGCTCACACGCTGCGCCGCATCGTCGCTGGCGCCGGCGGCGATTGTGCAGGGCATCGCCCTTCGCGTAAGCTCCTGAACTTCAAAAGCATCAAGCAGCGTCGTAAGCAAGGAGGATCACGTGAAGCGACTGTTCGCCACGCTGCTCGCCATTGCGAGCATATTTGGACTATCATCCGCCGTCGCGCAGGACTGGCCCAATAAGCCGGTCCGCATTGTGAACACCTTTGCACCCGGCGGCGCTGCCGACTATCTCGCACGCACTGTCGCCGACAGCCTCTCGACCGCTTTCGGCCAACAGTTCTTCGTCGAGACGCGCGCCGGCGCGGCGGGCGCGATCGGCGTCAACTCAGTCGTGGCGACGCCACCCGACGGCTACAATTTCGTCATCACTAACATCACCATGCTGGTGCTGGCGCCGATCAGCAATCCGCGGCTTGGCTACCATCCCGAACGCGATCTTACCAACATCGCTTATCTCGGCGGTTCGCCGATCGTACTGTCCGTGAACTCGAAGAGCCCGATCAAGACGCTCGCCGACTTTGTCGCCTATGGGAAGAAGAGCGAAAAGCCCTTGACCTATTCGTCGTCCGGCGTCGGCAGCAGCGGGCATCTGTTCGGTGAAACCCTCGCCCGCAAGGTCGGAATCAAGGTCGAACACGTGCCCTACAAAGGCGCGGCGAAAGGCTTGCTCGATCTCGTTGGCGGTCACATCGTGTGGTCTGCGCAGACCGTCACGTCGAGCGCCGCCCAGATCCGCGCGGGCACGCTGCGCGGGATCACCGT
>WHTP01000066.1 GCA_009377695.1 Hyphomicrobiales bacterium
GATCGCCCTTCTCGAGCACCACCGATTCCTGGCCAAGCCGGCTGGCCAATATGGCTCGCCTTGCATCGCGCTCGACGACCGCCAGACCCATGATGCGGGTCCAATAGTCCAACTGCTTTTCGAGGTCGGGAGTCGTAAAGGTGGCGTGTGCGAGCCGCTTTACTTGGATCATGCGCTTTCACTCCAGACAACAAGCTTGCAACAGAGCGCGGGGCTCTAGCGCGGACGAGCGGTTGTGCGGCACAAATTTTGTGTCCACGCGCAACCGCTGAACCCGCAGCGAATTGACGTAAAGCATCGTTTTGTGCATAAAACAAGCATATGCGCGCAAAAGACGCAAATGAGCGCTTCATTGAGCTTGCGGCCGCTTCGCCCGAGAGCGCGACCCCGCTCTCCGAGCAGGCGTATCAGTTGATCCGGCACGACATCCTGACGGGTCATATTCCGCCAGGCGAAAAGCTCAGGATCGAAGCCCTGCGCACGATGTACGGACTCTCGAACACGCCGCTGCGGGAGGCGCTCAACCGCCTGGCAGCGGAGCAGCTGGTCATCGCGGATGAGCGGCGGGGATTTCGTTCGACGCCTGTATCAGCGGAAGACTTTTGGGACCTGACCACGTTCCGAATCGCGATCGAGAACGCGGCCCTGATCGATGCGATGCAAAACGGCGATGATGAATGGGAGAGCGGGATCGTGGCCGCATTCCATCGCATGGAAATCTTCCAGGGACGCCTCGGCCGCGACCGCAAGCCAAACGACGAGTGGACTAGTCTAGGCGCCACAAGGAATTTCATATGGCGCTGATCGGGGCTTGCAGCTCGACAAGGATGATTGCCGCATGCTCGGCCATGTTCGACCAAGCGGAAAGGTATCGGCGCATCTTGTTCCTTTACCGGCGAGAACCACGCAATGTTCGCGCGGAGCATCAACAGCTGATGCAGCTTACGTTGGCACGCAAAGAGGCCGCGGCCGCGGCTTTGCTCAGAGATCACGTCTTGCGAACGGCCGAGACCGTGACGGGCATCATCAAGGCCGGCAGATTGCCGACAACGCCTCGGCGCTGAACAGAGTAATTGTTTCTCTGATCAAGTGAGATCGCGCATGGCAACGGCCACTGCCAGAATGCTTGCGGCGCCTGTCGGCGCTCCGCGCCCTTGCGTGTGTGCGAGGGCGATATGCAAGCCTCGGAGGCGCATTAGCCCCGCGAGAAGAATGATGCATGTGCGAAATCTCTCCACACTCCGTGTCACAAAAAGCTCTGGGGGTCGACGTCCACTTCGAGCTTGATGTTGCCTTTCTTCTTCGGCGCCTTGGCCATCCATTCGCGCAGATAGGCCGAGAGGTCGTAGGCGCGCGGGGCCTTCACCAGAATGCGGAAGCGATAGCGTCCTCGCACCAGCGCCAGCGGCGCCTCGGCGGGGCCGAGCACGCGCACGGCTTCGTCGTGCGGCGCCGCTGCCGCGATCCGGCGCGCATGGCTCTCGGTGGCGTGTTTGTCGGAGCCGGATATCAGCAGGCTCGCAAGGCGCCCGAACGGCGGATAATGCGTCTTTTCGCGCAGCGCGATCTCGGTCGCGTAAAAAGCTTCGCGATCCGACGCGATCAGCGCCTTCATCACGGGATGCTCGGGCTGATGCGTCTGCAAGAGGCCGATGCCATGGCCTTCCTCGCGGCCGGCGCGGCCGACCACCTGATGCAGAAGCTGAAATGTGCGCTCCGCCGCGCGCGGATCGCCATTGGAGAGACCGAGATCGGCATCGACGATGCCGACGAGATTGAGCTTCGGGAAGTGGTGCCCCTTGGCGACGAGCTGCGTGCCGATGATGAGATCGAAGCGCCCTTCGGCGACGTCGTCGAGTTCCTCGCGCAGTCGCTCCATCGACTCCACGAGATCGCTGGAGAGCACCAGGATGCGCGCGTCGGGAAACAGTTCCGCCGCCTCCTGCTCCAGCCGCTCGACGCCGGGACCGACCGGCGCGAACGATTCAGTCGCATCGCACTTCGGGCATCGGTCCGGCAGCGGCATCGCGAAGCCGCAGTGATGGCACACGAGCCGGCGCCGGTAGCGGTGATCGACCAGCCAGGCGTCGCAGTTCGGACAGGCCAGCCGGTGGCCACAGCTTCGGCACAGCGTGAGCGGCGCAAAACCGCGGCGGTTAAGGAACAACAATGCCTGCTCGCCGCGCTCGATTGCGCTCTTCACTGCTTCAGCGAGCCGCGGCGCGATGAAACGCCCGCGCGGCGGGCCCTCGCGCTTGAGATCGATGGGCTCGGTACCGGGAAGATGCTGGCCGCCGAAACGCTCCGGCAGATGCAGCTTCTTGTAGCGGCCGCGCCGCGCGTTCACTTCCGTTTCCACCGACGGCGTCGCCGACGCGAGCACGATCGGAATGCCGCTGACATTCGCGCGCACCACGGCCATGTCGCGGGCGTGATAGCGCACGCCGTCCTCCTGCTTGTAGGCGGGATCATGCTCCTCATCGACCACGATCAAACCGAGATCTTTGTAAGGGAGAAACAGCGCCGAGCGGGCGCCGACCGTGACGGTCGCCCCGCCCGACGCCACCGCCGCCCAGGTGCGCTGGCGCAGTCGCTGCGAGAGCTGCGAATGCCACTCCGCGGGCGGCACGCCGAAGCGCTCGGCGAAACGGTCGAGCACCTGCGAGGTGAGCGCGATCTCCGGCATCAGGATCAATGCTTGGCGGCCGCGCCGGATCGTTTCCGCCACGGCTTCCAGATAGACGGCGGTCTTACCGGAACCAGTGACACCGTCGAGCAGCGTTGCCGAGTAGCCACCGGTAACAATGGTTGCACGCAAGGCATCGGCTGCGGCGCGCTGCGCCTCCGACAGGTCGGGCTGCGCGAAACCGGGATCGGGCACCGGCGCGACCGAATCGGGTGGCAGCACCAAAGTCTCAAGCGCCCCTTCATCGATCAAACCATCGATGACGCCGGCCGACACGCCCGCCTCCTCGGCGATCTCGCCCTTGCTGCGCGTGAGCCCGTCGGCGCAGACCGCCAGCACCCGGTTGCGCGCCGCCGTCATCCGTTTCGGATGCGGACCGGCCAGCCGCACGCCGATGCGTTCACGCGCAGGGCCCAAATGCTCGCCCATGCGCAGCGCCATGCGCACGATCATTCCACGCGGCGAGAGCGTGTAGTTCGACACCCAATCCACGAATTTGCGCAGCTCGGCTTTCAGCGGCGGCACATCGAGTTTGTCGACGATGTCCTTGAGGCGGTTGTCGAGGCGCGGATTGGGGTTGTCGTTCTCCGCCCACACCACGCCCAGCGCCTCGCGTGGCCCGAGCGGCACCGACACGATGTCGCCGGGCGCTACGTCCATTCCGGGCGGCACCACATAGGAATAGGCCTGGTCGAGCGCGACCGGCACCAGGACATCGACGACACGGCGTTTCATGGGCCCATCCGGCGCGATTCTCCGCGCTTAAGAAAGGGGTAGGATGCGGGTGTGATTATGCCCATTGTGTCAAGGGCGCTCGTTTGAGTCGCTACAAGGTCAGCGAACTCAGCGCGGCACGCAATAAGCTTCATTCACGTTACGGATCGTGGCACGTGACAAAGACCGATAGCGAGCTCTCCTTCCCCTTCGCTGCGAATGACGTCGTGGCTCAGCTGGTGCGCTGGCAGGCCTTCCTCGCCGGCGAGCGGCGCATGTCGCCGAAGACGGTCGAGGCCTATGCGCGCGACGCCAGCCAGTTCCTTGCCTTCCTCGCGGAGCATTTCGGCGGCAAAGTCACGCTCGCGCGCCTGCCCAAGCTGACGCCGGCGGACGTCCGGGCCTTCATGGCCTCGCGGCGCGCGGGCGGGATCGGCAGCCGTTCGCTCATGCGTGCACTGGCCGGGATGCGCTCGTTCACGCGCTTCCTCGAACGGGAGGGCAAGGGCCGCGTCGGCGCACTGTCCGCCGTGCGCGCGCCGAAGATCGCGAAGACGCTGCCGAGGCCGCTCAGCGTGAGTTCAGCGAAGCAGTTCGCCGATGCCGACCTGCGCGCCGGCGAGGAGCGCGAGCCCTGGGTGTTCGCGCGCGATGCCGCAGTGCTCGCGCTGCTCTACGGGTCCGGCCTGCGCATCTCGGAGGCGCTCGGGCTTAAGCGCAAGGCCGTGCCCGCGCCCGGCAAAGGCGATTCCATCACCGTCACCGGCAAGGGCAACAAGCAGCGCATGGTGCCGGTGCTGCCGCAGGTGCTCGGGCTCATTGCCGATTACATCAAACTTTGCCCCTACGACCTGCCGCCGGACGGCGTGCTGTTCGTCGGTGCGCGCGGCGGTCCGCTCTCGCCGCGTATCGTGCAGCTTGCGATGGCGCGGCTGCGCGGCGCACTCGGGCTGCCGGAAACGGCGACGCCGCATGCGCTGCGGCACTCGTTCGCGACCCATCTGCTTGCGCGCGGCGGCGACCTGCGCGCGATCCAGGAGCTGCTCGGTCACGCCTCGCTGTCGACGACGCAAATCTATACCGCGATCGACGCCGAGCGGCTGATGGACGTCTACCGCAGCACGCATCCGCGGGCGTGATCCGTCCTCCGCACGCATCACCCACGCACCAGGCCGCCGTTCACGTGCAGCGTCTGGCCGGTAATGAAGGCCGCGTCATCGCTGGTCAGGAACGAGACGGTGCCGACCAGATCGGCCGGCACCTGCACGCGCGGGATCGCCTGCCGGGCCGCTGCCGCGGCGAATGATTTTTCCATGTCGGTCTCGCCCGGGCGCGGGCCGCGCGCCATGGCGCCGGGCGTGCGGGTGAACGCCGGCGCAATCGCGTTCACCGTGATGCCGTGCGGCCCGAGCTCGGTCGCGAGCGCACGGGTCAATCCGATCATGCCGCCCTTGCTCGCAATGTAATGCGAGAAGCCCGACGCGCCGGTGAAAAACGTGCTGGATGCCATGTTGATGATGCGACCGCATCCGCGCCGTTTCATGCCCGGCACGAAGGCCGAGCAGGTCAGGAAAGCGGAGTCGAGATTGATCGACAGCGTGCGCCGCCAGTCTTCGAAGGTCATTTCCTCCAAGAGCTGCAGCTTGAAGATGCCGGCATTGTTGATGAGGATGTCGCAGCGGCCACACGCCTTCTCGACGTCGGCGGCAAGCGCGCTCACCGCATCCGGCGACGCCACGTCGCAGTGGACGAACACCGCGCGGCGTCCGGCCGTCTCGACGAGCCTCACCGTCTCGTCCGCCGGCTGCACGTCAGCGATGACGATATCTGCGCCGTCCTCCGCCAGCCGCTGCGCATACGCCTGCCCGATACCGGACGCCGCGCCGGTGATGACTGCAACCTTGTCGTGATGGGATTTCGCCATTCCTTGCCTCCCCCTCGCGAAAGCGAGAGGCAAGGATATCACATAAGGATATCACATATGGATCGCGCGTTTGCCGACCGCGAGCGCGGCTTCCTTCACCGCCTCCGGCAAGGTCGGATGCGCGTGGCAGGTGCGCGCGATGTCTTCTGCCGACGCGCCGAACTCCATCGCCACCGCCGCTTCGGCGATCATGTTGCCGGCGTCGGCACCGAGGACGTGCACGCCCAGCACGCGATCGGTCTTGGCGTCCGCCAGGATCTTCACGAAGCCTTCGGTCTGCTGGTTGGCCTTGGCGCGGCCATTCGCCGTGAACGGGAATTTCCCGACATTGTAGGCGATGCCGGCCTGCTTGAGCTCCTCCTCGGATTTTCCGACCGAGGCCAGTTCCGGATAGGTGTAGATCACGTTCGGGATTACGTCGTAGTTCACGTGACCGGCTTGGCCGGCGAGGATTTCCGCCACCGCCACGCCCTCGTCCTCGGCCTTGTGCGCGAGCATCAGCCCCGCGATCACGTCGCCGATGGCGTAGATGCCGGGAACATTGGTCGCGAAGTGCTCATCCACGATCACGCGGCCGCGGTTGTCCGTCTTCACGCCGGCCTCATCGAGGCCGAGCCCTTCAGTGTAGGGCACCCGGCCGACCGCGACCAGCACGACGTCCGTTTCGATCGTTTCCACCGCGCCATCCTTTTTGTCATTTGCGGCCGGCTCGACCGTGACCTTGAGCTTCTTGCCGGAGGAATCGACGCCGGTGACCTTCGACGACAGCTTGAACGCGATGCCCTGCTTTTCGAGCAGACGCTGGAAGTTCTTCGCGACGTCGAGATCGATGCCGGGAACGATGCGGTCGAGGAATTCGACCACCGTCACCTGCGCGCCGAGGCGGCGCCAGACCGAGCCGAGCTCAAGCCCGATCACGCCCGCCCCGACCACGATCAGCTTTTCCGGAACCTTGGCAAGCGTGAGCGCACCGGTCGACGACACGATCCGCTTCTCGTCGATGTCGATGCCTTTCAGCCGCGTCACGTCTGAGCCGGTGGCGATGACGATGGCCTTGGTCTCCAGCGTCTGCACCTTGCCGTCCGCGCTCTTCACCTCGACCTTGCCGGGGCCGATGATGCGGCCGACGCCTCGCACGGCATCGACCTTGTTCTTCTTCAGGAGAAAATCGACGCCCTTGACGTTGCCGTCGACGGCGTCGTCCTTGAATTTCAGCATCGCGCCGAGATCGAGCGATGGCTTGCCGACCTTGATGCCCATCTTCGGGAACGCGTGAGCCGCCTCCTCGAACTGCTCGGACGCGTGCAGCAGCGCCTTCGAGGGAATGCAGCCGACATTCAGGCAAGTGCCGCCGAAGGTGTTGTCCTTCTCCACCACCGCCGTCTTGAGCCCAAGCTGCGCCGCGCGGATCGCGCAGACATAGCCGCCGGGGCCCGTGCCGATAACTACAACATCGTATCTCGAATCGGCCATAGAGTTCACTATCCTGTCACCCATCAGTCGTGCGCGATGAAGCGGCGGCGACATTGCCCGAAGCAAGCAACGCAGGCAATCCTCTGATGACGCCGCTCAGGCATACATTGGTATCAATCCTGACTGTGACAACCGCGATCGCGCTGGTTGCCGCTGTCGCCCGTTCGGGGCCGCAATTTTCCGACGCCTATGGCAGAGCCTTCGATGCATGGATCGCGAAGCACCGTCCGACGACCGCAATCGCCGCGGTGCGCCATCAAGGACAGACCGTGTTCCTCAAAGGTCATCGCGCCGATCCGCGCGCGCCTTCGCTGATCGGGAGCATGTCGAAGCCGATCACCGGCGTCTGTATCGCCACGCTGATCCGCGACGGCAAGCTTACGTTCACCACCCCGTTGCGCGACGCGCTGGCCGGCTACTTCCGCCGCCACGGTGCGCCAGCGGATCGCCGGCTCGAGACCGTGACGGTCGAACAGCTCTTGACGCACCGTTCGGGGCTCCTTGGCAACGACGAAGGCGATCCGATGCAGGACATCTGGCGTCGCGGCGCGGCGCAGGGCACAGCGCATATCGCCTCGCTGGAACCCCTTCTCGCCGAGCACTTCAGGCATCCGCTGGCGTACGCGCCGGGTAGCCACAGCTCCTACACCAACACTGGCTTTGTCGTGTTGAGCGCCATCATCGAAGAGGCGAGCGGCAAGCCCCACGAGAGCTATTGCCGGGAGGCCGTGTTTGCCCCGCTCGGAATCGCGAGCGCACGGCTGCATCCGGACTGGGCGCAGTTCTCCGGGGCGCGGGGATGGATCATCGCGGCGGCGGACTACCTGGTCTTTCTCGATGTTTTTGATCCGAAGAATCCGTTTCTCGGCGACGGCGTGAAGGCGTGGATCGCCGCGGGCGAGACAAGATGGGACCCGAATTATCGCGGCCAATTTGATGGCCTGGGGATCCCAACCACTATTTTCCCGAACGGTTGGCGCGTGCTCCATAGCGGGATCCTGAATTTCAAGGGCAAAGGACCGCATGGGCAGCCGATCGAGGCGGTGATCCACAGCCATGCCTATCGCGAACCGACGGGCGTCAGTGCGTTCCACGCAATGACTCCGGCCGAGGCGGACAGTCCCGCCTTAGGTGAACTTGATGAGGCGCTGCGGCGGGTACATGACCGATTGCTGAAGCAGTGACGAGTCGCGCCATTTTCCAAGCGGTCAATTTCGATCCGTCATCCTGAGGCGCGAGCCATCGCGCGTTCAGCGCGTATGGCGAGCCTCGAAGGATGCATGGCCCCCCATGTTGAGACAGCGCGGGCCGTCGCCCTTCGAGGCCCTCGCTATAGCGAGTCCAAGACGCGCGTAAACGCGCTGATGGCTCGGGCACCTCAGGGTGACGGATATAGGCTGGAGCCCGAATGTCGCGCTCACAAATCCAGTACCAGCCGCGCCGGGTCCTCCAGCATCTCCTTCACCCGCACCAGGAATGTCACCGCCTCGCGGCCGTCGACAATGCGGTGATCGTAGGACAACGCGAGATACATCATCGGGCGCGCCTCGATCTTGCCGTTAACGACCACCGGCCGCTCCTGGATCTTGTGCATGCCGAGGATGCCGGACTGCGGCGCATTGAGAATTGGCGTCGACATCAGCGAGCCGTAGACGCCGCCATTGGTGATGGTGAAGGTGCCGCCCTGCATCTCTTCGATCTTGAGGGCGCCGTCGCGCGCGCGGCGGCCGTAGTCGGCGATCTCCTTCTCGATCACCGCGAGCGATTTCTGATCGCAGTCGCGCACGACCGGCACGACCAGCCCGCGCTCGGTGCCGACTGCGATGCCGATGTGGTAATAGTTCTTGTAGATGATGTCGGCGCCGTCGATCTCGGAATTGACGGCAGGGATCTCTTGCAGCGCCTGCACGCAGGCGCGCACGAAGAACCCCATGAAGCCGAGCTTCACGCCGTGCTTCTTCTCGAACAGGTCGCGGTACTGGGTGCGCATCGCCATCACGTGGCTCATGTCGACCTCGTTGAAGGTCGTGAGCATGGCGGCGGTGTTCTGCGCGTCCTTGAGCCGGCGCGCGATGGTCGCCCGCAGCCGCGTCATCTTTACGCGCTCTTCGCGGGCGGCGTCGTCCTGCGGCAGCGGCGCCCGCACCTGAACCGCCGATGCCGGTTGCGAAACGAGCGTCGGCTGGGCGGCGGCGCGCTCGATCGCCGCCATCATGTCGCCCTTGGTGACGCGGCCGTCCTTGCCGGAGCCCGGCACGGTGGTGGGGTCCATGCCGGTCTCGGCCGCCATCTTGCGCACCGAGGGCGGCACCGGCATGTCGGCCTTTGGCGCTTGCGGCTCAGCCTTCGGCTGCGCCCGCGGGGCGGGCTCTTCGTCGGCAGCGTTGATCGGCGCGGCAGTCGCGGTCTTCTGGTCGGGGCGTCCGGTCGCCGCCGGTGTGGTCTTTGACGGCGCCGCGCCGGCGCCCTCCTTGATCTCGCCGAGCAGCGCGCCGACCGCGACGGTGTCGCCGTCTTTCGCGGCGATCGCGGCGAGCGTGCCGGCGGCGGGTGCGGGCACCTCGATCGTCACCTTGTCGGTTTCGAGCTCGACCAGCGGCTCGTCCACCGCGACCGGCTCGCCGGGCTTCTTGAACCATTTGCCGATGGTCGCCTCGGTGACGGATTCACCGAGGGTTGGAACGCGGATTTCAGCCATGACCTTTAGTCCTCTCCCGTCATGACCGGGCTCGTCGGGCATGACTCTCTATAAGCTCCTAAGCCAGCACGTCGTCGAAGATCGCCTTCAGCTGCGTAAGGTGCTTCGACATCACGCCCACCGCGGTCGCCGCCGCCGCCGGACGTCCGCCATAGCGCGCGCGCTTCTGCGTCGCGCCGGCCTGGTTGAGCACCCACTCCAGGTACGGCTCGATGAAGTGCCACGCGCCCATGTTGCGCGGCTCCTCCTGGCACCACACCATCTCCGCCTGCTTGAACCGCGAGAGCTCCTGCAGCAGCGCTTTCATCGGCACCGGATAAAGCTGCTCGACGCGCAGCAGGTAGACGTCGTTGACGCCGCGCTTCTCGCGTTCCTCGTAGAGGTCGTAATACACCTTGCCCGAGCACATCACGACGCGCCTGATCTTGTTATCGGGAACGAGCTTGATCTTCTCGTCGGGGTGAAGCTGCGCGTCGTCCCACAGCAACCGGTGGAACGACGTGTCCGGCCCCATCTCGTCCAGACTCGATACCGCGCGCTTGTGGCGCAGAAGCGACTTCGGCGTCATCAGGATCAAGGGCTTGCGGATGTCGCGCTTCAATTGCCGGCGCAGGATGTGAAAGTAATTCGCCGGCGTCGTGCAATTTGCCACTTGCATATTGTCTTCGGCACTCATCTGCAGGAAGCGCTCGAGCCGTGCCGACGAATGCTCCGGCCCCTGCCCTTCGTAGCCGTGCGGCAACAGGCAGACGAGCCCGGACATGCGCAGCCATTTGCGCTCCCCGGACGAAATGAACTGGTCGAACACGACCTGCGCGCCGTTGGCGAAGTCACCGAATTGCGCCTCCCACAGGGTCAGCGCGTTCGGCTCCGCCAGCGAATAGCCGTACTCGAAGCCGAGCACCGCCTCTTCCGAGAGCATCGAGTTGACGACCTCGAAGCGCGCCTGCTTGCGGCCGAGCTCGTTGAACGGAACGTAGCGATCCTCGTTCTCCTGATCGATCAGCACGGAGTGGCGCTGCGAGAAGGTGCCACGCTCGACATCCTGGCCGGAGAGCCGCACCGGATGGCCCTCGAGCATCAGCGTGCAGAACGCCAGCGCCTCGCTGGTCGCCCAATCGATGTCCCGTCCGGTCTCGATCGCCTTGCGGCGGTTTTCGAGGAACCGGTGGATGGTGCGGTGGATATGGAAGCCCTGCGGCACTGCGGTGATCTTCTCACCGATGTCCTTGAGCGTTGCGAGGTCGGTGCCGGTGATGCCGCGGCGCGGATCGTCCTGGTCGTGCGCCGCCTTGATGTCGGCCCAACGCCCGTCGAGCCAATCTGCGGTGTTGGCCTTGTAGCCCTGGCTCGCCTCCAGCTCGATGTCGAGCTTGGCACGCCAGTCGGCCCGCATCTTTTCGACGTCGCCTTCGGTGACGATGCCTTCGCTGATGAGCCGCTTGGCGTAGATCTTCGACGTCGATGGATGCGCCCGGATCGCCTTGTACATCAACGGCTGCGTGAATGACGGTTCGTCGCCCTCGTTATGGCCGAAACGCCGATAGCAGAACATGTCGATGACGACCGGTATCTGGAATGTCTGCCGGAACTCGGTCGCGACCTTGGCGGCATAGACCACGGCCTCGGGATCGTCGCCGTTCACATGGAAGATCGGCGCCTCGATCATCTTGGCGACGTCGGAAGGATATGGCGACGAACGCGAATAACGTGGATAGGTGGTGAAGCCGAGCTGGTTGTTGACGATGAAATGCACGGACCCGCCGGTGCGGTGACCGCGCAGACCGGAGAGGCCGAAGCATTCCGCGATCACGCCCTGCCCGGCGAACGACGCGTCGCCATGGATCAGGAGCGGCATCACCATGGTGCGGTCCTCGCGGGTCGCGCCGTAGTAGTCCTGCTTGGCGCGCACCTTGCCGAGCGCGACCGGCACGACGCTCTCGAGATGCGAGGGGTTGGCGGTGAGCGAGAGATGCACGCTATTGGCATCAAACTCGCGGTCGGACGAAGCACCAAGGTGATATTTCACGTCGCCGGAGCCTTCGACGTCGCTCGGCGTGGCCGAGCCGCCCTTGAATTCGTGGAAGATCACCCGGTGCGGCTTCTGCAGCACCTGCGCCAGCACGTTGAGCCGGCCGCGATGCGCCATGCCGATGACGATCTCCTTCACGCCGAGCGCCCCGCCGCGCTTGATGATCTGCTCCAGCGCGGGAATCATCGACTCGCCGCCGTCGAGACCGAAGCGTTTGGTGCCGGTGAATTTCAGGTCGCAGAAGTTCTCGAAGCCCTCGGCCTCGATCAGCTTGTTGAGGATCGCGCGCCGGCCTTCACGCGTGAAGCTGATCTCCTTGTCCGGTCCCTCGATGCGTTCCTGCACCCAGGCCTTCTGCGCCGGATTGGAGATGTGCATGAACTCGACGCCGAGCGTCTGGCAGTAGGTGCGGCGCAGGATCGCGAGGATCTCGCGCGGCGTTCCGAACTCGAGACCGAGCACGTTGTCGAGGAAGATCGGCCGGTCCATGTCGGCTTCGGTGAAGCCGTAGGAGCTCGGGTTGAGATCGGCCTCGTCGTGGCGCGGCTCGAGGCCGAGCGGATCGAGATTGGCGTAGAAGTGGCCGCGCGCCCGATAGGCGCGGATCAGCATCAGCGCGCGGATCGAATCGCGCGTCGCCTGCTGCACATGGGCAGATGACAATTCGACCCCGGTCGACTGCGCCTTGGCCTTGATCTTGTCGCCGATCGCCTTCTCGACTTCGCTCCAGTCGCCGGTGAGCGCCGCGACCAACTCGCCCTGCGGACGTTGCGGCCAGTTCGGAAGCTGCCAGGAGGGGCCTGACGCCGCCCGCGCGACCTCAGCCTGGCCGTCCTTCAGGCTTCCGAAGAACGCCTGCCATTCGGCATCGACGGCAGAGGGATTCGACTGATAGCGCGCGTAGAGGTCTTCGATATAGGCGGCATTGCCGCCGTCCAGGAACGAAGTGAGGGCGAAGGCGGCGTTGGCGTCTTGGCGGGACATTCAGGCATCCTCGATGGCAAAGACCGGCCTTGCATGAACCATGCAAAAACGGCCCCAAAGGGGTGATGTCAGGGGAGCGAATCGCCCCGCGCCCGGCGCGGTCACCTCTTTCATACCCTATCTAATTAAGGAAGATGACCGGGGAAAGAGGAAGCGCTGAATCCGTTTTCAGATTTGTTCCAGACTAGGGGGCCGGGCATGGCCAGCCCCAAAAGACAAAGGCCCCGGCGATACCGGGGCCTTCACAAATTCGAGCCTCAGGTTCGATCAGTAGCGCGCGGCCACCGGAGCGCCGTAGCCGCCACCCCAGTTGAAGCGCCAGACCAGCTCGCTGCGGACGGTGTGGACGTATTTGTGTGATTCGAGCGTGCCAATCTGGAGGCTGTCCGATCTCAGGACGGGGACGTGCTCCTCGCCGTAGTCGGCGAAGCGATACTCGGTCTTCCAGAACAGACCTGGCAGGAAGCCGAGACCGTACTCGTAGCCGGTGCCGATGAACCAGCCCTCATATTTGTTCTTCGCAAGGTTGAAACCAGCCGGCGAGCCATCCGCGGCTTCGAAGAAGTCGACTCGGCCAAACCGCGCCTGCGTGTAGCCACCCGACACGAAGACCAGCAGCCGATTCTGAAACTGAAATGGAAGCCAGCCAATCCGGCCGCCCGCCGCCCAAGAGTTCTTGAGCTTCTCCTCACCGACCCAGCCGAAGACAGGCACCGACATATCGCCCTTGATGCCGCTGAAGTCATAGTCAGCAAAGGCGCCGATGACGATATTCGAGCCAATCTGATAGTCGCAACCGACCTGCACGGTCCCGAACCAGCCTCGGCCGCCGTTGTCATTGGACAGGCTTGCAACCCCGTTGATATCCACAAAGCGGGACTCTTGATCGTACATCCCGTAGCCACCGCCAGCGCCGACATAGCAGCCGGTCCAGTTGTAGAGGACTGGCGCAGGTGCGAGTGGCGGCGCCTTGACCGGCATCCGCATATCGGCCGCGACCGCAGAGCCCGCAAAGAGCAGGCTGATGGCCGCCACGTGGGCTGCGAGCTTTTTCATCGAAAATCCCCCGATTCTCTGTTGTTGTGGGGACAGCGCGCGAGGAATATCTCCCACCAGAATGGCAGCGCCATGGCCCTTGCAATTTTTGTACACTAACTTGCCGGATTTGGCTGTGCCCGCGCGGCCACAGTTGCTAGCAAACGCAAAGCAAAGGCCCCGGTGGGATACCGGGGCCTTCGAATTCGAGCGCTCAGGTTCGATCAGTAGCGCGCGGCCACCGGAGCGCCATAGCCGCCGAAGTTAAAGCGCCAGACCAGTTCGCTGCGGACAGTGTGGACACGTTTGTGCGATTCGATTGTGCCAAGCACATCGACGGCATTAAAGACCTGGACGTGCTCCTTGCCATAATCGGCGAAGCGATACTCGGTCTTCCAGAATAGACCCGGCAAGAAGCTTAGGCCATATTCGTAGCCGGTGCCGATGAACCAGCCCTCATACTTGTTCTTCGCGAGGGACCATCCGGCCGTTGTGCCATCTGCGGCAAAGTTGAAGTCGACTTGGCCAAACCGAGCCTGCGTGTAGCCGCCTGACACGTAGACCAGCAGCCGCTCCTGAAACGGTAGCCAGCCGATTCGGCCACCCGCCGCCCAGGAACTCTTGAGCTTCTCTTCGCCGACCCAGCCGAAGAAAGGTACCGACATATCGCCTTTGATGCCGCTGAAGTCATAGTCGGCAAAGGCGCCGATGACGATGTTCGAACCAATCTGATAGTCGCAACCGACTTGTACGGTCCCGAACCAACCGCGACCACCGTTGTCATTGCTTAGAGCGACGTCATCAAAGGCGGTGAAAAAGCCCCGCGATTCCTGGTTGTACATGCCATAGCCGCCGCCGGCGCCGACATAGCAACCGGTCCAGTTATACGCCACGGGCGCAGGCGCGAGCGGCGGCGGAGCCTTGGTGGGCATCCGCATATCAGCGGCAACGGCGGAGCCTGCGCAGAGCAGGCTGACGGCGGCGACGTGGGCTGCCAGCTTTTTCATTGGTTATCCCCCGGTCTCGGTATGAGTGGACAGCGCGCGATAAATCCCCACGACTTCGTACGCGCGCATAGCCCGTGCGACCTTTTGTACACCCGTTTGCCGGATTTGGCTGTACCCGCGCGGCCACAGTCGCCGGCAAAATGAGCAACAGCCCAAGGATTTGGCGCTAAGAGGTAGCTAATTACTTCCGCAGCACATCGGCCAACGTCTTGCCGAGCCGCGCCGGCGATGGCGACACCGTGATACCGGCCGATTCCATGGCCGCGATCTTCGAATCAGCGCCGCCCTTGCCGCCGGAAATGATCGCACCGGCATGGCCCATGCGGCGGCCGGGGGGCGCGGTGCGCCCGGCGATGAAGCCCACCATCGGCTTCTTGCGCCCGCGCTTGGCCTCGTCCTTGAGGAATTGCGCCGCGTCCTCCTCCGAGGAGCCGCCGATCTCGCCGATCATGACGATCGCCTCGGTGGCCTTATCTGCGAGCAGCAGTTCGAGGCCGTCGATGAAGTCCATGCCCTTCACCGGATCGCCGCCGATGCCGAGCGCAGTGGTCTGCCCCAGGCCCTCGCGGGTGGTCTGGAACACGGCTTCGTAAGTGAGCGTGCCGGAGCGCGACACGATGCCGACACGCCCAGGCTTGAAAATGTTGCCGGGCATGATGCCGATCTTGCACTCGCCGGCGGTGATGACGCCGGGACAATTCGGGCCGATCAGCCGCGACTTCGAGCCCGAGAGCGAGCGCTTCACCTTCACCATGTCGGCGACCGGGATGCCTTCGGTGATGCACACGATCAGCGGAATTTCCGCGTCGATCGATTCCGAGATCGCGTCGGCGGCGCCGGCGGGCGGCACGTAGATCACGCTGGCGTCGCAGCCGGTTTTTTCCTTGGCCTCGACGACGGTGTCGAACACCGGCAGATTCAGATGCGTCGCGCCGCCTTTGCCGGGCGCGACGCCGCCGACCATCTTGGTGCCGTAGGCGATCGCCTGCTCGGAATGGAAGGTCCCGTTCTTGCCGGTGAAGCCCTGGCAGATGACCTTGGTGTTTTTGTCGACGAGGATGGGCATCACGCAGCTTCCTTCACCGCCTTGACGATCTTCTGGGCAGCATCGTCCAAGTCATCGGCCGACGTCACGTTGAGGTTGGACTTGGCGATGATCTCCTTGCCCAACTCCACATTGGTGCCTTCGAGCCGCACCACCAGCGGCACCCGCAGGCCGACGTCGCGCACGGCGGCGACCACGCCTTCCGCGATGATGTCGCACTTCATGATACCGCCGAAGATGTTGACGAGGATGCCCTTCACCTTCGGATCTGACGTGATGATCTTGAACGCGGCCGCCACCTTCTCGGTGGTCGCGCCACCGCCGACGTCAAGGAAGTTCGCGGGCTCCTCGCCATAGAGCTTGATGATGTCCATCGTCGCCATCGCGAGACCGGCGCCGTTGACCATGCAGCCGATGGTGCCGTCGAGCGCGACGTAGTTGAGATCGTACTTCGACGCCTCGATCTCCTTCTCGTCCTCTTCGGTGAGATCGCGCAGCGCCATGATGTCGGGATGGCGGAACAGCGCGTTGTCGTCGAACCCGATCTTGGCGTCGAGGCAGATGATCCTGTCGTCCTTGGTGACGATCAATGGATTGATCTCGAGCAGGCTCATGTCCTTCTCGGTGAACGCCTTGTAGAGCCCGGTGAGCAACGGGCTCATCTGCTTCTGCAAGTCGCCGGTCAGGTGCAGCGCCTGCGCGATGCGGCGCACATGGTGCGGGCAGATGCCGGTGACGGGATCGACGCTGACGGTGACGATTTTGTCGGGCGTGTTGTGCGCCACCTCCTCGATGTCCATGCCGCCTTCGGTCGACACCACGAACGACATGCGCGAGGTCGCGCGGTCGATCAGCGCCGCGAGATAGAGCTCGCGATCGATGGTCGAGCCTTCCTCGATGTAGAGGCGGTTGACCTGCTTGCCCTTGGGGCCGGTCTGCTTGGTGACCAGCACGGAGCCCAGGATGCGCTTGGATTCGCTGCGCACGTCGTCGAGCGAGCGCACGACCTTGACGCCGCCGGCCTTGCCGCGGCCGCCGGCATGGATCTGCGCCTTCACGACGACGACGGGCGTGCCGAGCTCCTGCGCCGCCTTCACGGCGTCATCGACCGAGAAGGCGGCATGCCCGCGCGGGACCGGCACGCCGAATTCGCTCAGCACGGCTTTGGCTTGGTATTCGTGGATGTTCATGGTGCGTGTCCCCGCCGCTCCACTGCCGATCTTACGCCCGCCGGAAGCGGGTATACATTATGCCAGGCGCGCTCGGCGCGGCAATGCCCCTGCGACATCGAAACCCGCAAAGTCATCGCCCGCCTGATTTCGCAAGTTGTGACAACGGGATAAGCCAAGCGCCTACTGGCCCTTGCCGAGATTGGGCGCGATGGTCATGCAGGCATCGACCAGCGTCTTCACCGCCCCCGCCGACTTGTCGAACATCGCGCGCTCGGCACTGTTGAGCTGGATCTCGACGATACGCTCCACGCCTTTCGCCCCGATGACACAGGGCACGCCGACATAGAGATCCTTCACCTCGTATTCGCCGTTGAGCCAGGCCGCGCATGGCAGCACGCGCTTCTTGTCGCGGAGGTAGCTCTCCGCCATGGCGACGGCGGAGGCCGCCGGCGCGTAGAACGCCGAGCCGGTCTTGAGCAGATTGACGATCTCGGCGCCGCCGTCGCGGGTGCGCTGCACGATCGCGTCGAGGCGGGCCTGCGTGGTCCATTTCATCTTGATGAGATCGGGCAGCGGAATGCCGGCGACCGTCGAATAGCGTGTGAGCGGGACCATGCTGTCGCCATGGCCGCCGAGCACGAAGGCGGTGACGTCCTCGACCGACACGTTGAACTCGTCGGCGAGGAAATAGCGGAAGCGCGAGCTATCGAGCACGCCCGCCATGCCGACCACCATGTGCTTCGGCAGACCGCAGGCCTTCTGCAGCGCCCACACCATCGCATCGAGCGGATTGGTGATGCAGATGACGAAGGCGTTGGGTGCGTATTTCTTGATGCCGGAGCCGACCTGCTCCATCACCTTGAGATTGATGCCCAGGAGATCGTCGCGGCTCATGCCGGGCTTGCGCGGCACGCCGGCGGTGACGATGCACACGGAAGCGCCGTCGATCGCCTCATACGAATTGGTCCCGACCAGCTTGGCGTCGAAACCGTCGACCGGCGACGACTGCGCCAGGTCGAGCGCTTTGCCCTGCGGAATGCCTTCCGCGATGTCGAATATGGCGACATCGCCGAGCTCCTTGAGACCGATCAGGTGAGCGAGCGTGCCGCCGATCTGGCCAGCTCCGATCAAAGCAATCTTGGGACGCGCCATGTGAACCTATAACCTCGTCTACGAAAACCCGGGAATTCAGCGGTGAGCGGGATTGGAAGGCAGGGCCGCTGCACTGCGTCATAGACCTTTTCCGCCCCCTGCTTCAAGGGACAGAGCGGCGGATTCGCGCAGGCACTAGTGTCCCGATTCCGAAGTTCGTATCATCGTGCCGCGCGGTCATTTACGAACTAACGATGCGGACTTCTGAACCGCCACACTGGCGATGCTGGGAATGATACCGTCGAGCGGCTAACATCCGGCCTAAACACGTGCCGCTGACGCGACGCCGGGGAACGAACAAGGGGTCATCAGGGGATGAGACGCTGGATGTTCGCCGTAGTCCTGCTGGTCGGCGCAACGTCCGCGCAGGCGCAGCACTATCCCGACAAGCTGATCAAGCTCATCGTCCCGCTGGTCGCCGGCTCTCCGATCACGGCGCTGGCGCGCGTGGTCGTGCAACCCCTATCGGCGCGGCTCGGGCAACAGATCATCATCGAGAACCGGCCGGGCGCCGGCACGTCGATCGGCGTGAAGGCCGCCGCCGCGATGCCGCCGGACGGCTATAACCTTCTGATGTACGGCCAGAACATCGCCTATCTGCAACAGCTCTATCCCGATCTCGGCTTCGATCCGGTGAAGGCCTTCGTCCCGGTGGCACCGATCGCGGAATATTTCCACGTCGTCGTCATCTCGCCGGCGCTTCCTGCGAAGACGCTCCAGGAATTCGTCGCCTATGCGAAGGCCAATCCCGGCAAGCTCAATTTCGGCGCCGGGCTCGGCACCATGCCGCATATCATCGGCCAATATTTCAACCACGTCGCCGGGCTCGATATCATCACCATTCCCTACGCCGGCGGCGAACAGGTGCGCGTCGATATCCTCGGCGGACGCATCCAGATGAATGTCGGTCCGCCGACCAACCTCATGGGCCTGATCAAGCAAGGCAAGCTGCGGCCGCTTGCGGTCACCAGCAAAGTGCGAATGAAGGAATTGCCGGATGTGCCGACCATGATCGAAAGCGGCTATCCGCAGGTCGGATTCCACCCCGACGTCTGGCAGGGAATCCACGCACCCGTGGGCACGCCGATGCCGATCATCGAGAAGCTCAACACCGAGATCAACGCGGTGCTCAAGATACCGGAGGTCAGGACAAGCATTCTGCGGCTCGGCGTCGCCGACATCATGTCGATGACGCAGCGTGAGTTCGCAACGTTCATTGACGGCGAGAGCACGAAGTGGCCGCCAATCATCAAGGCGACCGGTTTCAAGCCACAGTAGCGCGGAGGGGCGAGCACCATGCGCATTCCGGCACTGCTCATCGCCGCGATCTTCAGCCTCGCATCTGCCGAGGCTCAGCAGTACCCGGACCGGGTCATCAAGCTCGTGGTGCCGTTCGTGCCAGGCTCGCCGGTCGACGTGCTCGGACGCGTGGTGTCGCAGCAGATGACGACGCGGCTTGGCCAGAGCGTCGTGGTCGAGAACCGGCCGGGCGCCGGCACCTCGACGGCGGCCAAGCAGGTGCAGTCATCACCGGCCGACGGCTACACGCTCCTCGTGATGGGACAGAACCTGGTCTATGTGGGACTGCTCTATCCCGACATCGGGTTCGACCCGGTGAAATCCTTCGTGCCGGTCGCGACGCTGGCCGGCTGGTCGCATGTGATGCTGGTCGCGAACAGCGTGCCGGCGAAGTCGGTGCAGGAGCTCGTCGCCTACGCCAGGGTCAATCCAGGCAAGATCACCTTCGGCTACGGGCTCGGCACATCGCCGCAGATCGTCGGCAAATCATTCGAGCTTGCCGCCAAGCTTGATCTCATCAACGTGCCTTACAAGGGCGGCGAACAGGTGCGGGTCGATCTCCTCGGCGGGCGCATCCACATCAACTTCGCGCCGGTGTCGAATGCACTGCCGATGATCCAGCAGGGCAAGGTGCGTGCGCTTGCGGTGACGAGTTCGACCCGCGACCCGGCGCTGCCCGACGTTCCGACGTTCAAGGAGAACGGTTTTCCGGATGTGGGTTTCAATCCCGACGTGTGGCAGGCGATCGTGGCGCCGCCCGGCACGCCGGCGCCGATCGTCTACAAGCTCAACGCCGAGATCAACGCGGCGTTGCGCTCGGACGAACTGCAGGCGACGTTCAAGAAGCTGCGTTTCCAGCCGATGGTCAACTCGCCCGAGCAGTTCGGCAAGTTCCTCGCCGTGCAAGCCAAGCGCTGGCCGCCGATCATCAAGGCCGCGGGACTGAAGGCGCAATAGTTATGGTTCACCAAGTAGCGGCGCTCTCCCGCCCTCACGCTGAGGGCGAGCGGAGCGAGCGTCTCGAAGCGCGAGGGGCGGCCCGGATCGTGCTGCGGCATCGGGGCCTCATGGTTCGAGACGGGTCGCTGCGCGACCCTCCTCACCATGAGGGTTAAGGGTCACGTCTCGACGATGCCTTCCTTCAGCGTCGCGCGCACGTCGCGACCATGCGGCAAGGCCAGATAACCTTCCGACCGCATCTCGATCAGTCGCGACGCGGTGCGCTTGAACTCGAGCGCCTCGTAGCCGTCAGTCGCGGTGTAGAGCTGGTCAGGCTCCGCCTCGGCAGATGCGACGAGCTTCACCGCGTGGTCGTAGAGCGTGTCGATCAAAATAATGAAGCGCTTGGCCTCGTTGCGCCGGCTGGCATCCATGACGGGGATATGGTCGAGCACGATCGAATGGAAATCGTGCGCGATGCGCAGATAGTCGGACGCCGCGAGCGCCTGCTCGCAGAGATCGTGAAACGAGAAACGTGCGACGCCCATCGACGCGCAGGGCACCCGCACGATGTGGCCCTTCACCGTCAACTGCGCAGGCGCGCTGGGATGACCGCCGGTGAGCTTCTTCCACGCCATATCGAGCGCGGCATCGGCCACGGCATCGGCGGGCACGTGCCACACCGGCGCCCCGGCGAGCTTCTCCAATCGGAAGTCGGTGCGCGACTCAAGACGCGTCACGACCATATGCTGTTCAATGAGCGCGATGAACGGCAGGAACAGCGCGCGATTGAGGCCGTCCTTGTAGAGTTCGTCCGGCGCTACATTCGAGGTCGCGACCACCACGACGCCGAGCTCGAACATCCGCTTGAACAGCCGCCCAAGGATCATGGCATCGGCGATGTCGGTGACGTGGAATTCGTCGAAGCAAAGGAGCCAGGCCTCATCCGTGAGCGCGGCGGCGGTAAGCCCGATCGGATCGTCACCGTTGCCGTTGCCGTTGGTCTTTTGCTTTTCGCGAAACTGCCGGATGTGCTCGTGCACGTCGGCCATGAATTCATGGAAGTGGACGCGTCGCTTGCGCTTGACCGGCGAGGTCTCGAAGAAGAGGTCCATCAGCATGGTCTTGCCGCGGCCGACCTCTCCGAAAATGTAAAGCCCTTTGATCGGCTCCTGTTTGTGAGCGCGCGCGCCGAACAGCCAGCCCAGAGACGACGACTTCCGCGCCAGCCGATGTCCGCGCAAGCGGCCTTGCAGCCCGGTCAGCAGATCGACCGCACGCGCCTGCGCGGCGTCGCGCTCAATGTCTCCGGCGGCGACCAGCGCCTGGTATCGCGCTTTGATGGTTGAGGACATTCGGATGGCAATGCGGTTGGGCGACGAGCGTGCGGCGTATCACGAACTTCGGAAACGGGTCACTACGGGATCAGGCGCCTGTCATGCCGCCAGCGGATAGGCCGCTTCGATCACATAGGGCCCGCCGCCGACCGAGGCGCGCGAGGAAAACAGCACGAAGCGCGAGACCGTAAACGGCAGCGGCGCGATGAGCGCGCGCGTCGCCAGGTAGTCGGCGACTTGCCGGCTCGACGTTACGCGCAGCCGCGCGAGCGTCACGTGCGGCGTGTATTTGCGCCCTTCCGGCTCGAGACCCACGCGCTGCATCAGGCGCTCGTGCTCAGCCTGCAATTCCATCAGAGCCGCCGTCTGCGCCAGCGCCGCGATCACCGCGCGCGGGCGGCGGCCGCCGAACGATAACAGCGCGTCGAAGCGCAACTCGAACGGCGTGCGCCGGACGCGGCCGAGCAGCGAGGCGACCTCGAGCGCGGTCTGATCGTCGACATCGCCGATGAAGCGCAGCGTCAAGTGGTAATTCTCGGGATCGATCCAGCGCGCCCCCGGCAGCCCGCCGCGTAGCATGGAGAGCGATTGCGCGACGTTTTTGGGAACTTCGAGACCTGTGAATATCCGCGGCATAGCACAGCCAACCAAACCAAAAGGCCAACGGCGAATCAATGGCTTAGATTGTCATCATGCACAAAACGGAATGATGACAATCGCGGGCTGGTGTTTCGAACCCGAAGTTCGCTCGATCTTGCGGGGCGTTCGCGAACCCGCCGGACAGCATGGCGTATTTCTGAACCGCCACACTCGTCCGGCGCCGCCCCGTCGTGGCCGGGTTCATGGCGGGTTCCTCTGGCGGATGCGCCGGACCAGTTCCTCTACCTTCGGCAGGATGCCGGCGACCATGCGGTCGACGCCGGCGGCACTAGGATGGATGCCGTCGCGCTGGTTGAGCTTGGCGACGGCGGCAACGCCGTCGAGCAGGAACGGATAGAGCAGCGCGCCGTGCTTGGCGGCGAGTTCCGGATAGATCGCCTCGAAGCGCTTGCCGAAATCCGCGCCCAAATTCGGCGCCGCGCGCATGCCCGCGAGCAGCACCGGGATGCGGCGTTCGCCGAGCCGGCGCAGAATCCGGTCAAGCGCCTTCTGCGTCACCGTCGGGTCGATGCCTCGCAGCATGTCGTTGCCGCCGAGTGCGACAATAACGCCATCGGTCGTGTCCGGCACCGCCCAGTCGAGGCGCGCAAGCCCGTTTGCCGCCGTATCGCCGGAAACGCCGGCGTCGGCGATCTCGGCGGCGATGCGCTTTGCCTTGAGAGCGGCCTGCAGCCGAACCGGAAACGCCTTATGAGCCGGCAGCCCGAGCCCGGTGGTGAGGGAATCGCCCAGCGCCACAATCTGCACCGGCCGCTCCTGCGCTTGCTCCTGTGCTTGCGCCGGCGATTGGGCCGGCACAAAAACCGCGCAGATTGCCACGATCGCGAGCAAGCCCTGGACCGGGCGCTTGAAGCTCCCATATGAGCGGGCGGCCCGCGCCTTCGGGGACGGCGGCAAAGGCCGCGACACGGCACAGGACGGGCGGATCCACGGCATGAACGGCAGCTCTCCTCGCGGCAACGGCGCGGCGATCGCGCTCCGCGGGGTCAATCTTTCGCTCGGCCGCGGCGCGGCGCGGGTGCATATCCTGAAGAGCATCGACCTCAATATAGGGCACGGCGAAGCGATCGGAATGGTCGGGCCGTCGGGCTCCGGCAAATCCACCCTGTTGATGGTGATGGCCGGGCTCGAGCGGCCGGACACCGGCTCGGTGACGGTCGCAGGCGAAGCGCTCGACGCGCTCGGCGAGGACGAGCTCGCCCGCTTCCGCGGCCGCAATGTCGGCATCGTATTCCAGTCCTTCCATCTCATTCCGACGATGACGGCCCTCGAAAACGTTGCGGTGCCGCTGGAGCTTGCCGGCACCAGTGATGCGCACGAACGCGCGGCCCAGGAGCTTGCCGCGGTCGGGCTGTCCGAACGCGCGAGCCACTATCCCGCGGAGTTGTCCGGCGGCGAGCAGCAGCGCGTCGCACTCGCGCGCGCACTCGCACCCAATCCCGCGATCCTGATTGCCGACGAACCGACCGGAAATCTCGACGAGACCACCGGCGCGGAGATCGTCGATCTCATGTTTGCCGGCCACGACAAACGCGGCACCACGCTGGTGCTGGTGACGCACGACAATGCACTGGCGCGGCGCTGCGACCGTGTGGTGCGCATGCGCTCAGGACGGATCGACAGGGCGGCGGAGGTGAGCGTAGCAAGCAGCCGATGACCATCGCCGCGCCTACCGTCACGTCCTCTCGTCTCGCGATTCCGCTGCGCTTTGCGCTGCGCGACCTGCGCGGCGGATTACGCGGCTTCTACGTCTTCATCGCCTGCATTGCGCTTGGCGTGATGGCGATCGCCGGCGTCAATTCATTCGCATCGAGCCTCGGCGACGGGCTCGCGCGCGAAGGCCGCACCATCCTCGGCGGCGACCTCTCGTTCACCCTCATCCATCGCCAGGCCGATGCTACGGAACGGGCCTTCCTCGATCGCGCCGGCCGCGTCTCCGCCGCCGCCACCATGCGCGCCATGGCACGCACGCCGGACGGGCGTACCGCTCTGGTGGAGATCAAGGCGGTTGACGGCGTGTATCCATTGTTCGGCGCGGCGCAGCTCGATCCCGCGATGCCGCTCACCACTGCGCTCGCCGTGCGCGACGGCGTCTATGGCGCCGTCGCCGAGCCGCTCCTGCTCGCCCGGCTCGATCTCAAGCCCAGCGCGCGCATCACCGTCGGCACCGCGACCATCGAAATCCGCGCCGCGCTCACGTCCGAGCCGGACCGCCTGTCCGCGGGCGGCTTTGGCCTCGGGCCGCGGCTCATGATCAGTTCGGAAGCGCTCAACGCCACCGGACTGGTGCAGCCCGGCTCGCAGGTGCGCTGGCACTACCGCCTGCGGCTGCCATCGAACGACACCAGCGATGCCGCCGTGCAACGCACGGTCGCCGCGGCGACGGCTCAAGTGCCTGACGCCGGCTGGCGGGTGCGCAGCCGCAGCAACGCCTCGCCCGGACTCGAGCGCAATATCGAGCGTTTCACGCAATATCTCACGCTGGTCGGCCTCACTGCGCTGCTGGTCGGCGGCGTCGGCGTCGCCAATGCGATCCGCGGCCAGCTCGACCGCAAGCGCGACACCATCGCCACGATGAAATCGCTCGGCGCGACCGGCGGCGGCGTGTTCACGATCTACCTCTCGCAAACCATGGCGCTGGCATTCATCGGCGCCATTCCCGGTCTCATCCTCGGCGCCGCGCTGCCGTTCCTGGCGGCCTGGGGATTCGCGTCGATCCTGCCGCTGCCGATCGCGCCGACGCTGCATCCTGAGGATCTCGCGCTGGCGCTGCTTTACGGTCTGCTCACGGCCCTCGCCTTCGCGATCTGGCCGCTCGGGCGCGTGCACGACGTGTCGGTCTCGGCGTTGTTCCGCGACGAGGTGGCGCCGGAACGGCACTGGCCGCGCCGGATCTATGTCGCGCTGACGGTGGTGGCGGTCGCCTTGCTGGCAGTGCTGGCGGTCAAGCTCTCCTATGATCAGCGCGTCGCCGCGATCTTCGTCGCCGCCGCCGCCGGTGTGTTTCTCTCGCTGCGGCTGGTGGCGAGCCTGGTGATGGCGCTCGCGAAGCGGCTGCCGCGGCCGCGCTCGACTGCCTTGCGGCTCGCCATCGCCAACATCCATCGGCCCGGCGCACTCACCCCGAGCATTGTGATGTCGCTGGGCTTAGGCCTCGCGCTTCTCATCACCGTGATCGAAGTCGACGGCAATCTGCGCCGCCAGTTCATCGCGGCGCTGCCGGAACAGGCACCGTCGTTCTTCTTTCTCGACATCCAGTCCGCCGACGCCGAACGCTTCGATGCTTTCATCCGCCAGCATGCGCCAACCGCCAGGCTCGAACGCGTACCGATGCTGCGTGGGCGCATCGTGTCGGCAAATGGCGTGCGCGCCGAGGATATCCGCGTGCCCGCGAGCCAGAACTGGGTGCTGCAGAGTGACCGCGGCATCACGTATTCGGACACCATCCCGGCGGGCTCGCGCGTGGCCGAAGGCGCCTGGTGGCCGGCCGGCTACTCCGGGCCGCCGCTGGTCTCGTTCGAGCGCCGCGTGGCAAGTGCGCTGGGCCTGTCGATCGGCGATCCCGTCGTGGTCAACGTGCTCGGGCGCAACATCGAGGCGCGCGTCGCCAACCTGCGCACGCTCGACTGGCAGAGCCTCGGCATCAACTTTGTCATGGTGTTCGCGCCGGCGAGCCTGCGCGGCGCGCCGCACACCTTCATCGCGACACTGACCGACCCCAACCGCACCACCGTCACCTCGGAAACCGAGTTGCTCAAGGCGGTCGCCGATGCCTTCCCGGCCATCACCACGGTGCGCGTGCGCGATGCGATCGATTCGGTCGGTAGCATCATCGCCAATCTCGTAGCGGCGCTGCGCGGCGCAAGCGCGCTTACGCTTCTGATTGCCATGCTGGTGCTGGGCGGAGCGCTCGCGGCGGGGCACCGCCACCGCGTTTATGACGCAGTCGTGCTCAAGACCATGGGGGCGACCCGCGGCAAGCTCATCACCGCCTACGCCCTCGAATACCTGCTGCTCGGCATCACCACCGCCGTGTTCGGCGTGGCGGCCGGCACGGCCGCTGCGGCTTTCGTGGTCTCGCAGATCATGAACCTGCCCTTCACCTGGCTGCCCGGCCCCGATCTCGCCGCCGCCGCGCTCGCGGTGGCTGTCACCGTGGCGCTCGGGCTGATCGGCACATTCCACGCGCTCGGGCAGAAGCCGGCGCCGGTGCTGCGGAGCCTGTAAAAGCGGGCCTAACCAGTCGCCATGGGACGCGTTATTTGCGGCGGTTACCGACGTAACAATCCTGGCACAAACCGGGACATCTTGCGCGCGCGCGCACGTCACAAAAGACTTACGAAAATGCAATGAAGCTGGCGCATCCTTTGGCCATCCGATGCATTTACAATCAGCTTGCAGCCACTACAAACCTGCGTGTGGCATCTGGCGCGGAAACCAAACCCGCATTAGATTTCTGCCCACGGGCGTTACGCCGGAGCGCTTTGGCGCGGCGCCGCAAAACCGGCCCGGCGGCCGGTCACGAGAGAGGGAACTTCCATGTCGAATTTCGACCCGAACTACGCTGTTCAGCGCGGCGTCAGGACGGACCGGACAGCGGCTGAGATCGATCAGGGCCTGCGGTCCTATATGATCGCTGTCTACAACTATATGGCCATCGGCGTTGCGCTGACCGGCGTGGCGGCGTGGTTCGCCTTCCAGGCTGCCGGCGGCTCCGCCATTCAGGTCACTCCGCGTGGCATCGCCGGCCTCACCGACTTCGGCCGGCTGCTGTTTAGCATGCCCGGCATGATCGGCATGCTGATCGCGACCTTCGGCCTGGTGCTGTTCATCAGCTTCCGCATCGACAAGCTGCAGCCGACCACGGCGCTGGGGCTGTTCCTGGTCTACGCCGCGCTGCTGGGCGTGATGCTGTCGTCGATCTTCATCCAGTACACCGGTACGTCGATCACGCGGGTGTTCTTCATCTCGGCGGCGTCGTTCGGTGCACTGAGCCTTTACGGCTACACCACGCAGCGTGACCTGTCGGCCTTCGGCTCGTTCCTGGTCATGGGACTGATCGGGCTGATCGTGGCCATGATCGTGAACATGTTCTGGCAAAACGGCATGATGGCCTTCATCATCTCCATCGTCGGCGTTCTCATCTTCGCCGGCCTGACCGCCTGGGACACCCAGAAGATCAAGGAGATGTACGACGCCAACGAGGACGGCACGATCACGGCCCGCAAGGCGGTGATGGGCGCGCTCACGCTCTACCTCGACTTCATCAACCTGTTCCTGTTCCTGCTGCGGCTGGTCGGCGACCGCCGCTAATCCGCCGGAACAGACCGGACTGCGACGCCCCGGTCAAAAGCCGGGGCGTTTTGCGTTGGGCAAGTCGCGGTTTACCCGACTTGCGGCAATTGATAATGCAACTCGGGCAAGCCCGAGTTTTCATGCAATCATCATCTTGCGAAGAAGAACGATGGATGCGCGGGTCACAAGGGCGTTTACGCCCGTCTTCGACGGGCTATGCCCGCCCATGACGCAGCGATGATCCCCATCCGCCCTGCCGAGCTTAGCGACATCCCCGCGATCACCCGCATCTACGCCCACGCGGTGAAGCACGGGACGGCGTCGTTCGAGCTCGACCCTCCGGACGAAGCCGAGATCACGCGACGCTACACCTCGCTGTGCGACGGCGGATTTCCTTTCGTCGTCGGGGAAATCAATGGCGAGGTTGCCGGCTATGCCTATGCCGGCCCCTATCGCGCACGGCGCGCATACCGGTTCACCGTCGAAGATTCGATCTACATCGATCCCGAGATGCAGCGACGCGGCCTCGGGCGCGTGCTCCTCGAGCGGCTGCTCATTGACGCAGAGGCCCGCGGCTTCCGCCAGATGATCGCGGTGATCGGCGATTCCGTCAACACGTCGTCGATCGCCCTGCACGCGGCACTCGGCTTCCGGATGGTCGGTACCTTCGAAGCTGTGGGTTTCAAATTCGGCCGCTGGCTCGACAGCGTCTTGATGCAGAAGCCGCTCGGCGACGGCGCGAGCACGCCGCCCGCGTAATCTTCTAACTCACCACGCTCAGCGATTTGTCGATCGAGCGCAGCACGCGGTCGAGCTCGTGGCCGCGGCGCACGATCAAACCGGTGGCGGAGATCACGCTGTAGGCACCCTGCTTGCGCGCGAGCTTCGGCGATTTTTCGATGCGGTAGATCGGAACTTCACTCGAGCGGCGGAACACGGAGAACACGGCGCGATCGCGCAGAAAATCGATGGCGTAGTCGCGCCACTCGCCGGCGGCGACTTTGCGTCCATAGAGATTGAAGATGCGATCGAGCTCGCGCCGATCGAAGGTGACTCTGTTTGCGGGGGCGAAGGGTTGGGCTCCCTGCGGGTCGCCCCCGTGACTCTGGCTTGGATCGGTATCTCCAGGTTCCAGTCGCATGACCGCCTCCATCTGTGACAGAATGATGATCGCGCCGGAACACGGCGGGAGCAAGAGGGATGCGAGCGGTCGAGCGCGCGTTGTGTCACACAATTGTGCGCAAACGCCGCGCTCACGAATTCGTTAAACGAATCATATTGCTGCCTAATTTCGGTCAACCGGGGGTCAACCTGGACTGCGAAATGAAAGACTGTTGCCTCAGGGCCCGGTCTGCTTTTGAGCACCGGATTCCTCAGCCCCCCAGCCCCCCCGGGGCTTGGAGTGGATCGGGCCCAGTTGGTTTGTAAGTAGCGTAGAAGTTCAATCCCCCAACGCTTCTTCTTCGGGCCGGTACTCGCGTGCCGGCCTTTTTTCGCATGCTTGTTTCGCCTGCTTGGCTCTCGTTGGTCTCAATACACACGATTGAGAGGCGGCTTACTCTCTAGCAGCACCCGCTCGACATTCTCCCACGCCGAGCGGAACAGGAACGTAGAAGCCTGCCGCGTGACACCCGCGATATGCGGCGTCAGCAACAGCCGAGACGCGGCGTCGCCCGACAGCGTCAGCAGCGGGTTATCGGCCGGTGGTGGCTCGGTGGAATAGACATCCACCGCCGCGCCGCCGAGATGACCCGATGACAGGCTCGCCGCCAGCGCCGACTCGTCGACAATCCCGCCACGCGAGGCCTGAATCAAAATGGCGCCCTGCTTCATGCGCGCAAGCTCGCCAGCGCCGATGAGGTCCTGCGTCGCCGGCAGCAGCGGCACATGCAGCGAAACCACGTCGCAGGTCGCCAGCAGTTCGTCGAGCGGGACGGAACGCGCCTCGAGCGAGGCTGCGACCGCCGCATCAACGGGGACCGGATCGAAGAAACACACCGCCCCGCCCATGTGCCGGAATGCCCGCGCGACCGCCCGACCGATGGTGCCAAAGCCAATGAGCCCGACCAGCAGTCCGTCCAGTCCTGCGAGATTGTCGGCGATCATGCGCGCGCGATATTTGGCGTAGTTGCCCGCCTTGATTTCGGCATCGGCCCAAGCCAGGCGCCGCAGCAACGCCGATGCGGTGGTGACGACGTATTCCGCCACGGCGCTGTTGCTGCCACCCGCCACATTGGCGACGGGAATACCGAGTTTCGTCAAAGCCGCCTGGTCGAGACGATCGACACCCGCACCGGTGACCTGGATGAGCTTGAGCGTTGAGCCCTCGAACAAGTCAGGCGCCAGCTTCGGCCCGACCGCGGGGATCACCAGGGCGTCGCTGGATGTCATCAGCGCCGCCAGCTGCGCGTCCGATGGGCTGGAATATTTGACCTGCAGGCTCTTCGGAGCCGCCGCATCGACACGCAGGAAATCGTCTTCGGGGCGAAGACAGAGAACGCGGTTGGGCATCGTGAGGATTCCCGAAGGGGCTTTCAGAAGCTCTTGAATTCGGTGGTGCGCTTGGTGATGTCCGGCTCCGCGAAGAAGCACAGCAGCACCAGAGGCTCGGTGCCGGTGTTGCGGGTCATGTGCTTTTCGTTCGGCGGGATCAGCACGATGTCGCCCGGCTTGATCGGGATCTCGCCGCTCTCCGCCACTGTCGTACCGGTGCCCTTGAGCACGTAGATGCATTCCTCGAAGCCGTCGTGCAGATGCGGGCCGCGGGGCGGATCGCCCGGCCTTGGCACCGCAAGCTCGGTGATCCGGAACGTGAGCTTCGATCCGATGGCGCCTGACACCGGCTCGAGCGCGGTCCGGCCCGGCAGCCCGAGCTTCTTGGCCTCGGATTGTTTCAGCAGCCGCGCCATCAGCTCACCTGACGCAATTGCTTGATCTCGCGTGGGCCGCCTTGCACCTGATCAAGCTGGCGGAAGATGTCGCTCGCCTCCTTGGCGACCGCATCGGCAATATCGGTCAGCATCTTGCCGCCCTTCTCGGCAGTGGCGTGCTGCGGACTGCCGAACCAGCCGGTCGGCGCGATCGAGCGGATATCGGTCAGCACCGGCTGGTAGGTGCGGGTCCGCCTGAGCTTATCCATCTTGTGGCCGTGGCTGTGCTCGGACGAATAATCGATCCGATCGAGATGCACGAGGCCGGGGCTGTGCGCCAGCACAGCCAAAGCTTCGATCTCGCCGCCATGCGTGAGGCCGCCGCAGGAATGGCCGTAGAGTTCCTCGGCCACGTAGCACGCTTGCACGGTCAGTACGCTCATGCCGTGATCGCGGTGGAGCGCTTCGGCCGCGATGGCGAGCGAAGGGATGTTGCCCTCGTGCCAGTTGATGATCATGAGCTGCTTGGCGCCATGCTTGGCCGTGGAGACGCAGGTCTCGGTCTGCACGCGCATATAGGTGTCGGGCGTCAGCGTGATGGTGCCCTCGTAAGGCATGTGCATCGGTGTGACGCCGAACGGCGTCGCCGGCAACACCAGACCATCCATCCGCTCCGCGACCGCGTGCGCGATGATGTTGGCGGCCAGCGTGTCGGTCCCGGTCGGCAGATGCGGACCGTGCTGTTCGACACTGCCGCACGGCAGGATCACCAGCGGGTTCTTCTTGAACTGCCCGGCGATCTCCGGCTGCGTCAGGTCGGCGAAATAACGGCTAGGCAACATTGCGGCTTCCTTCCGCAAGCTTCTTGTGGGCTTCGGCAATGATGTCGGCGATCCGGACCGCCTGACCCTGCCGGTCGATCGAACGCAGCCCCGCATAGACAACGGCGAGAGCCGTGTTGCCGTTTCGCGCGTTCAGCTCGTTCGATCGTCCGGTGCGGCAGCTTTCCGCAAACATGTCGAGTTCGGCGCGGAACATGTCGCTCTCCGGTACCGGCAGTTCCTCGCGCTTGCCGTAGCCGTCCTTGCCGCGCTGGATATAGAGCGTCGAGGTCTGGTGCAACTGGTCCGGTGTATCCCACGTGCCGAAATCAATCTCGTAATGCATCAGTCCCTTGGCGCCGAACACGCGCACGCAAAACACACCTGGCGAGGTCCACGAACTGCCGACATAGCCGATCTTGCCGTCGACGAATTTCAAGACCGTCATCGACTGATCGTCCACCTCGGCGCCGACCGGGGACAGTTTCGATGCGATGGAGTTGGCTTCGAGGATCTCGCCACCGAGATAGTGCAGCACGTCGAACTGATGGATCGCGAGTTGCGACAGCGGCCCGCCCGGCGCGCGGTCCTTGTACCAGCGCCAAGCCTTCGGCGTGAGCTCAAGCGCCCGCTCGTTGGAGAAATTCGCTTCCAGGAAGCCGACGCGGCCAAGCTCGCCCGCCGCGATGGCTTTGCCCATGGCCCGAATGCCGGCCATCAGCCGCGCGCTGTGGCCGACCGTTACCGTCACGCCATAGGTCTTTTCCAGCGCCTCGATCGCAAGGCCCTCTTCAAGCGTGCTGGCGATCGGCTTCTCGGTGTAGACATGCTTGCCGGCTTTCGCGACCTCACGCGCCAGCGGCAAGTGCTGTTCGTTCGGAACTGTGAGGATCACACCCTTGATGTTCGGATCGCCCAGCAGCGACGCGAGGTCCGGGGCGCTCTTCGCGCCAAATTCGGCTTGAAATGCCGCGCGGCTTTCTTCCGAGCGGCTGAAACCCGAGACGATCTCGATTGCATTGGAGGTGCGCGCGGCGCGCGTGAGCACTTTGGCCCAGCGGCCAAGACCGACAATACCGACTTTGACGCGGTTTCCACTCATCAGACGGCTCCTCCCTAAAAAGAACCGCGATATCCGTAACACCGCCAGCGCCGGAGCGCCACCGGTGCCAGCCTTACCGCGCTGCGATAACATCAACGCCGAAACGCGCGGCGGAACGGCCGCTTCAGTTCACGGATGATTTTCGACCGGGGGTCAAGCCTTGCGGGCTTCAGCCGGAGCGAATCCTGAAGAGGCGTCCGCCTCAGCTCCGTCGATCGCCATGCATGGAAGATCCCACGGCTGCCGACCGTCGGATGCGCCGCTATCTCTACCTCCGAGAAGCCATGACCGCGCAGCAGACCCTCTATGCATTGCTCGTTCGGTCCCCACCAATTTGTGGCGTCGTCCGAGCACTCGCTTCCTGGATAAAGGACCATGGCGGGACGATCGACATCGCGCATGTCCAGATGCGTTTCGACAATGAGCACGCGCCTGGCGAGACGGGCGACTTTTGCAAGTGCCTCGATCGCATCATAGCGATGATAAAAGACGCCAAGATAAAGGACGACGTCGAATTGGCCGAGACGCGCAGAATCCATGTCCGCGACGTCGATCTCCTGCGCTTCAACATCGATACCGAGAGCTTCCCGCGCAAGGTCGAAAGTCTCGCGCCCGCGAAACTGCGGCGACGACCAGCAATAGGAGTCTGTGGCGAGAACGCGCCCGGCGCCACGACGCTTAGCCCATCTTTCACGATTCGCGGCGATTTGCTCGTTTTTCGGGGTGCGAAGGGGGCAAAAACCGAGTCGGATCAATGGCGAGTTTGCGAGATCGGCGTGTAGTGTAGACCTACTATCTTTCGGCCTTGGGGCGACGCA
>WHTP01000217.1 GCA_009377695.1 Hyphomicrobiales bacterium
GCGCGACATGACGCCGACCAATCCAAAAATCCGGCCGCTGCCGGACGGGATCAATCTTACCATGATCGACCCGGCCGAGATGCTCGACAACCGCAAGAAGTGGGACGAGCACTGGACCAAGATCGTGCTCAAACCGCAGTAAGGAAAGTCAGGGCGCGACGGAGCGACGTGCACACTCGGCTTCCTCTCCCATAGGAGAGGGGGGCAGACCGAATCCGCGGCACGCGCTTCACCAATCTCCTATTCGCGTTAGCCCTTATACCCACTCAAGTCGGTCTCGTAGTGCTCGGCACAGCAGGGATCGCCGTGCTTGCCGTGTACGCGACACCATGAGCGCACGAGGTAATTGAAGACGTTGGTGAAGAGGTCCTGGCGCATGCCGCGCGAGTTCTTCTTCTCGAGGTCCTCACCTTCGGCGATGTGCTTCGGGCCGCCCGCCCATTCCGCCATGAGTTGCACGCGGCAGGCGCGCTCGAGCTTCAGCGCGACCCACACCGCTTCTTCCAGAGTCCGCCCGGCCGCAACGATGCCGTGATTGCGCAGCAGCAGCGCGTTGCGGTCGGCGAGGCATTTCGCCACCGCCTTGCCGCGCTCCGCCGTCACGATCAGGTCGGTCGTCTCCGAGAATACCGGCAGCTTCTTGTAGAAGTAGCCGGCCTCGTTGTTGACCGGCACCAGCTCTTTCCCGAGCGACGAGAACGCGACCGCGTGCGGCGCATGAGTGTGGATCACCGCGTTGAGGTCTGGGCGCGCGCGCAAGATCTCGGAATGGATGTAGACCTCGTTGTGACGAGGCATCGAGCCGCCGACGCGCTGGCCATCGAGATCGACCGTGATGATATTTTCCGGCGTCATCTCTTCGAGACCGATCGTCGCGGGCTTCATCAGGAAGCGCCCCTTGTCGTCCTCTAGCCGCACCGTCACGTGCCCGGCGACGAAATCGCCCTGGTCCTGCATCGCCAGGACACGCCCGGCATTGGTGAGTTTTCGTCGCAGCGCCTCGGACATCGTTTCGTCTCCTTGGTCGTCCCTTATTTCTCGTCCGCATGTTTCGTACACGCCCTATCTCACAAGATCGAGAGGCCGGTTTGAACGGCGGCCCGGATCGCGTAGACTTGCCTGCAAGGGGCGATTGAGACCACAGGACCGCCCGCGATGACTGCTCCCGCCATCCCTGGACTGACCCGCGCCCTCGCCGCCTTGTTGCTTGCCGCCGCGATGGTGGCGTTGCCGCAGGCCGAACGCGGCGCGCTCGCCCAAAAAGCGCAACAAGAAGCGCAACAGAAGGCGAAGCAGAAGGCCGAGCCCGGTCATCAGGTCGGCGACAAGGGTGCGCTGCGGCTCCTTCCGCCCAGCTCTGTGACGCACCACGATATCGTCACCGACAGCGGACCGATGAGCTACACCGCGACCGCGGGCACGCTGTCGCTTCATGATCAGTCGGGCGAACGCGTCGCCGCGGTGTTTTATATTGCCTATGTCGCGGACAAGACCACCGCGCTCAAGCGGCCGGTGACCTTCGTGTTCAACGGCGGCCCAGGCGCGGCGTCAGCGTATCTGCATCTCGGCCTCGCCGGCCCGCGCATTGCCGAATTTCGCGCCGGGCGCGAACGACCGCCACATCTGCATGACAACCGGCAGACCTGGCTGCAATTCACCGACCTCGTGATGATCGATCCGGTTGGATCAGGCTTCAGCCGTGCGGTCAAAGCCGACGGCGGCAAGGCCTTCTGGAGCGTAGCGCGCGATGCCGAGGCGCTTGCGAAAGTGATCGCGCTATGGGTCGCCGACAATCACCGCGCCGATTCGCCAAAACACCTTCTCGGCGAGAGCTATGGCGGCTTCCGCGCCGCCAAGGTGGCGCGCGCGTTGCGCAGCAACCACGGTATTGCGGTGGCTGGCATGACCATGGTGTCGCCGCTGATGGAGGGCGCCTTCACCTTCGGCGGCACGCGCTTCGCGCTCGGCGCCGCCTTGCAGCTCCCCTCGCTCGCCGCGGCCAACCTCGAACGCAAGGGCGCGTTCACGCCGGAGCGCCTCGCCGAAGCCGAACGCTTCGCGCTCGGCGAATACTTGACCACGCTCGCCGGACCGCCGCCGCGCGGCGACACGGCCCGCGCGTTCTACGCGCGCGTCGCCGAGATCACCGGCATGCCGCTCGACGTGGTGACCCGGACCCGCGGCTTCATCCGCGACAACTATGTGAAGCACTTGCGCGCCGGCGAGGGCCTGATCGTCAGCCGCTACGACGCGACCTTCACCGGCCCCGACCCGCATCCCGACAGGACGACGCCGCGTGGACCGGACCCGCTGCTTGACAGGGTGTCGCGGGCTTACAGCGGCGCCATGGCGGTCTACGTGCGAGAAGAACTCGGCTACAAAACCGACATGACCTACGTGCTGCTGTCGGGCGAAGCCAACGACCACTGGGACTGGGGGCGCCGCGGCGGCCGCGACAACGCCAGCGTGGATGATGACCTGCGCACGCTGCTCTCACTCGATCCGTCGTTCCGGCTGATGGTCGTGCACGGCTATACCGACATGGTGACGCCCTATTCAGTAAGCCGCTACCTGCTCGATCACCTGCCGGATTTTCCAAATCCGTCGCGCGCCCAGCTCAAGGTCTACCGCGGCGGCCACATGTTCTATATCGACGACGAGTCGCGCACCAAATTCACGCGCGACGCGCGGTCGTTCTACACCGCCGAGTGGTAATGCGGCAGGCGGCGCAGCAACGCGGGCCTATGCCGCGATCCGATCGATCGAATTGGATCGCGGCATGGCTTCTTGCTTGAACATGATCTTGTCCGAAAACCGGTATCCACTTTTCGGGATCACGCTCCAACGACGACGCGGACCTGCTTCGCCGCCTCAACCATGTTGACGAGCGCCGGCCTGACTTCCTCCCACGAGCGGGTCTTCAATCCGCAATCCGGGTTGATCCATAGCTGCTGGTCGGCAAGACGCTGGCGCGCGAGCGTCAGCAGGCCCGCCATTTCGTCGACCTCTGGAACGCGTGGCGAATGGATGTCGTAGACCCCGGGCCCGATCTCATTCGGATAGCGATAGGCCTTGAATGCATCGAGCAGTACCATCTTGGAGCGCGACGTCTCGATCGAGATCACGTCGGCGTCCATTGCGCCGCTTGACTCGATGATGTCGTTGAATTCCGAATAGCACATGTGCGTGTGGATCTGCGTTTCGTCGCGCACCCCCGATGAGCACAGCCGGAAGCACGCCACCGCCCAGTCGAGATAAGCGCGCCATTCGCCGTTGCGCAGCGGCAAGCCTTCGCGCAACGCGGCCTCGTCGATCTGGATCATCGTCGCCCCGGCCTGCTCGAGATCGGTGACCTCGTCGCGGACGGCTAGCGCAATCTGACGACACGCGACGCTACGAGCGAGATCGTCGCGCACGAACGACCAATTGAGGATCGTAACCGGGCCGGTCAACATCCCCTTCATCGGCTTCGCCGTCAGCGATTGGGCATAACGCCACCAGCCGACCGTCATCGGCTTGGGGCGGGAGACATCGCCGAACAGGATCGGCGGCCGCACGCAACGCGAGCCGTAGGACTGCACCCAGCCATGCCTGGTGAAGGCGAAGCCCGCGAGCTGCTCCGCGAAATACTGCACCATGTCATTGCGCTCAAACTCGCCGTGAACGAGCACATCGAGCCCGATCTCCTCCTGCCAGCGCACGGCCCGTGCGGTCTCCTGCTGCAGGAAGCTTTGGTACTCGGCGTCGCTGAGCGCGCCTTTGGCATGCGCCGCGCGGGCCTTGCGAACGTCCGAGGTCTGCGGGAACGAGCCGATGGTCGTCGTGGGGAACGCCGGCAAGCTGAAGCGCTCCCGTTGCGCTTTGGCGCGCGC
>WHTP01000093.1 GCA_009377695.1 Hyphomicrobiales bacterium
CGGCGAAGCACGTTGATCTGGTGCCGCAGGACCAGATTTTCCGCTTCCAGCGTTGCTCTCGCCTTGAAGCGTGAAGCCAGGATACCGAGTATCAGCTTGAACAAATCGGTCATCAGGATGCGAGCTTACGCCGTCCGTTTGTGCGTCTACGCCGAATCCAATTTTCGGTACACACAGGGCTGTGCCGATGCCGCGGAAGTTGCGAGCATGAATATGGCTGCAACCGAGATGGCTTTCATTGGCGTCGTCCCTGACGTCCCCGCCGGTGGTTCCGGCCTGTTCTCAAATTCCAAGATGAGACCAGCGCATCTATGGCCGCCGTCGAGAGGCCACGCGCGGTTTCGGCAAAACTGCAGGACGAGGTTGCGGGAAATGCAAGCGTATGCGCTGCCCATTTTGGCCGGCGTTCCCTGCTGCCCACCACCGGCAGCAAAGCCTCCTTGATCGCGTCGTATCGCGGGCGCGCCCGGCACCTACTTTACAATCGACCGAAAGGCGCGCGATCATCCAATCGGACGGACGCCCAAATCGGACGCAAACAAAATCAAAATGACGCGCACAGCCAGCGGTCGTGGCGCTGCGCTTTCCGCGCGTTGCAGCAGGGAGGTCGACCATGATGAGCGCAAGGCAAGGAGCGTTACTGGCTGCGGTGATTGCATTCACGGCGGGGTTCGCTGCGAGCGCGTCTTCGCAGACGGCGGAGGATCTCAAGAACGATCACCTCACGCCGGGCGATGTGCTGGTTTACGGCATGGGCTATTCCGGACAGCGATACAGCCCGCTTACCCAGATCAACAAGGACAACGCCGCCAGGCTGGTGCCGGTGTGGGCCTATTCGATCACCGATAATCGCGGCGCCGAGGGGTTTCCCGTCATCAAGGACGGCGTCATTTATACCACCGCTCACAACGCGACCATGGCCATCGATGCGCTGACCGGAAGCCAGATATGGCGCGCCAACCACGAGTATCCGCCGGAAACCCTGCGGGTGGTGTGCTGTGGAATCGTCAATCGCGGCGCGGCGATCTACAACGGCAAGATCATCCGCGCATTGCTCGACAACCAGATCGTCGCGCTCGATGCCAAGACCGGTAAGGAGGTATGGCGGACAAAGTCGCCGGCGCCGACCTCGACCGAGAACGGCTATGCGATGACCGGCGCGCCGCTCGTCGCCAACGGCGTGGTCATCGCCGGCGTGGCCGGGGCGGAATTCAGCCATCGCGGGTTCCTCGAAGGCTACGATGCGGAAACCGGCAAGCATCTGTGGCGGCACTACAACATCCCGGCCCAGGGCGAACCGGGATCGGAGACCTGGCATGGGGAGTCGTACCTCACCGGCGGCGGCTCGAGCTGGGTGACCGGCACCTACGATCCGGAGCTTGATCTGGTTTATTGGGGCACCGGCAATCCCGCGCCATGGAATCCGCGCGCCCGCGCCGGCGACAATCTGCACACCAATTCGATCATCGCGATCAGGCCGAAGACCGGCGAACGTGTGTGGGCCTTCCAGACCACGCCGGCGGACCCGTTCGACTATGACGGCGTGCATACGCCCGTGATTGCGACGATCCCCGCGCAGGGCCAGCCGCGCAGGGTCGTCATACAGGCGAACCGTGGCGGCTTCCTCTACGTGCTTGATGCGAAGGACGGGAAGCTGTTGGCGGCGAATGCCTACGGTAAGGTCAACTGGGCCGACGGCATCGACATGAGGACCGGCCGCCCGAAACATACGCAGGTGTACCACGACGCGCTCGCAGGCAAGAAGGTCACCGTGTGGCCGTCGGTGTCCGGCGTGACGAACTGGCAGCACATGTCGTTCAGCCCGCGCACCGGGCTCCTCTATATCAACACCTTGCACGTCGGCATGACCTACGAAGCGCCCGAGCCGCCTAAGCTGGTGCCGGGGAAGCCGTCCGGAACGCCCACCGTCCGGCGCACGGTGGTGTTGGACGATCCCAACGTCCGCGGCTATCTCAAGGCCGTCGATCCGATGACCGGCAAGTCGACGTGGGAGACGCCCTACAAGAGCCCGAACTATTCGTCGACACTGGTCACCGCGAGCAACCTGGTCTTCACCGGCACGATGACCGGCGAGTTCCAGGCGCTCGACGCCGACACCGGCAAGATTCTGTGGAGCTTTCAGACTCCCTCGGGCATCGTCGGTCAGCCGGTGACGTGGGAGCGCAACGGCAGGCAATATGTCACCGTGATGAGCGGGATCGGCGGCGTGTATGCGCTGCGATCCGGCGACCCGAACCTGAAGAACGTTCCCGCCGGCGCCAGCCTCTGGACGTTCGCGCTGTTCGACAAATGAGTTGATCTCCCGGGAGGCCACCGCGGTGGCCTCCCGGTCCCTCCGGATGTTGCAAGCCCGTACGAATAAGAAACAATGATGCTCGATCGCGTGTTGCGCATCGTTGCCGCCGCATTGATCGTTGGCGGCACGCTGACGGCCCACAAGTCCTCCGCGCAGGACGGCGCAAAGATCGCGGCCGGCGAGGTCGTCTACAACACCTATTGTGCGACCTGCCATGGCGACGGTCTGGTGAGCTCTGGCCAGACCTTCGATTTGCGCCGCCTCGAGGCCGGCGCCCGTTCGCGCTTCGAAAATTCTGTGCTCGGCGGCAAAGGCCAGATGCCGCCCTGGAAAGGCGTGCTCACGAGCGAGGAGATCGATCAACTCTGGCACTACATCCGCGACAACGCCTATCAGAAGTAGCGCCACTCGTTAGTCGCGTTCGTGATTGCCGCCGGTCATGGCCAGGAACGCCTGCTCGATCGTCGATGCGCCCGCCGAAGCGATCAGTTGCGCCGGCGTCGTATCGGCCAGCACCTTGCCGCGATGGAGCACGATCACGCGGTCGGCATCCGGCACCTCGTCGCACAGATGCGTTGCCCACAACACGGCGATCCCGCGCTGCGCCCGCATGCCAAGCAGGAGCTTGAGCAGATCGCCGCGGCTTGCGGGATCGAGCCCGACGGTCGGCTCGTCCATCAACAACACGCGCGGCTCATGCATCAGCGCGCGCACAAGCTCCACCCGCCGCCGGTTACCGCCGCTGAGCTTGCTGGCCTTGTCAGCTGCGCGATCCTTGAGGCCGAGCCGCGCGAGCTCATCATCGATGTGCTTCTGCGCGGTGGCGGGCGGCAGGCCGTGCAAGCCGGCATGGAACATCAGGTTGGCAGTCACCGTGAGCTCGAGGTCGAGCGTGGGCTGCTGGAACACGATGCCGAGCTGCGCCAGCGCCGGCACCGGATCGAGCGACATGTCGTGGCTCATCACCTCGATGCGGCCGGAGTCGGGAACGAACAGCCCGGAGAGGAGCTGGAATAGCGTCGACTTGCCGGCGCCGTTCGGACCGAGCAGCGCGATGAACTCGCCGGGACGCACATCAAAGCTGACGCCGTCGAGCGCTCGCACCCGGCCGTAGCTTTTGACGACATTGTCGATGAGCAGGGCCGGGCAACTTCTGTCCGCGCGTTCGTTCACCGCACTCCACCCCTTCATCGCGGCGCGCCGCTCGACGTGCCGATCGGATCGGCTTGCCCCGCCTGTTTGTTCGGGCGTACGCTGGCAGCAACGAAAGCAATGCGCAAGCGGGAGAGACGAGAGTGATCATCGGGCGACCGTCCCTGATCTTTGCCTTCGTGGCGGCAGTGTTGGCGGTCGTACCGGCCGCCGCCAAGAACACCGGCCTGATCTTCGTCAGCAACGAAAAATCGAACAACGTCCTCGTCCTCGATCCGAAGACCTTCAAGGTGGTCAAGGACATCAAGACCGCGAAACGCCCGCGCGACATGCATTTCAACGCCGATCGCACCCGGCTCTACGTCGCCTGCGGGAACGACGACGCGATCGACGTCATCGATGTCGCCAAGCTCGAGGTGATCGGCCGGCTCAAGACCGGGTCGAGCCCCGAGACGTTTGCGATCGACGACGCGAGGCGGCGGATCTATGTCGCGAACGAGGAAACATCGACGGTGGCGGTGATCGACATCGAGGCGAACAAGATCGTGCAGGATATCAAAACCGGCGACGAGCCGGAGGGCGTGCATCTCAGCGACGACGGCAAGACGCTCTATGTCACCTCCGAGGTCGGCAACCTGGTGCATCAGATCGATACCGAGGCGGGACGCGTGACCAAAGACGTTATCGTGGGCACCCGCCCGCGCCGCTTCGCGGCGACGCCCGACGGCCGGGAGCTCTGGGTGACCGCCGAGCTCGCGGGCGAAGTCACGATCATCGATCGCGCCAAGTTCGCGGTCGCGGGCAAGATCGAGTTCCTGCCGCCCGGCATGCGCAAGAGCGATGTCACGCCGGTCGGTGTGGCGATGACCAGGGACGGCAAGACCGCTTTCGTGACGCTCGGCCATGCCGCACATGTTGCGGTGGTCGACGTCGCGGCGCGCAAGGTCGAAGGCTACATCCTGGTCGGCAAGCGGCCCTGGGGCGTGACGCTCGCGCGCGACGATCGCACGCTGTTCGTCGCCAACGGTCTCGGCGACGACGTCACGATCATTGACGTGCGCAGCCGCAAGGCGACGCAATCCATTCCGGTGGGGCGCGTGCCCTGGGGCATCGTCATCGATGATTAGCCGGCGGCGCGTGCTGGGCAGGTATTGGCTCGCGATTATCTTGGTCGCGAGCTGCGCACATGCCCTGCGCGCGCAAGAGCCGCCACAGCCGCGTGTCACGATCGGCTTTATCGATATCGAAGACGACCCGCGCCATGAGCCGATCCGCGCCTACGAACGGATGATCCTCAAGACCCGCGAGCACCCGTTTGTCGGCGCCAAGGTCGCTATCGACGAGGCGCAGGCGCTCAGCCGCGCGCTCAAGATCGACTTTGCGCTCGAACGCCTCACCGTGAAATCGGAGGCCGCGCTTGTGCCCGCGGTCACGCAGGCGCGCGAGAGCCGCGGCATCCAGTTTTTCGTCGTCGATGCCTCGGCCGAAGCGTTCCGGCCGCTGGTGGAGGCGGTAAGGGAGCACGATGTGCTCTTGTTCAATGCCACCGCGCCGGACGATTGGCTGCGCCGTGAGCTTTGCAGCCGCGAGATCGTGCACACGCTGCCGAGCCTGGCAATGACCATGGACGGGCTGGTCCAGCATCTGGTGTCACGCAAGTGGCGCGACATCCTGGTGCTGCAGGGGCCGGCGGCCGCCGATGCGGCCATGACCAAGGCGTTTGACGCTTCCGTGAAAAAATTCGGCGCCCGGATCGTTGCCAAACGCGACTTCAAGCCCGGCACCGACCCACGCGAGCGCGAGAAGAACAATCCGCTGCTGCTGACCGCGCTCAACCGCGACTACGACGTGATCTTCATCGCCGACGACGCCTTCGATTTCGCCCGCCAGCTGCCGTACCAGACCCAACGAGCACGGCCGGTGGTCGGCGCGATCGATCTCGAACCGGTCGCCTGGCACTGGACCTGGGAGCGCCATGGCGCTCCGCAGCTCAATTCGCGCTTCCAGCGTGCATCAAACGGCCGCCGCATGGACAGCCAGGACTGGGCTTCATGGATCGCGGTGAAGATGGTGGTGCAGGCGGCGCTGCGCACGGGCTCGGCCGACTTCGCCAAGCAGCGCGAGTTCATCCTCGGCGGCAACGGTTTTGACGGCTACAAGGGCCTCGCGGTCAGCGTTCGCCCATGGGATCAGCAGCTGCGGCAGGCGGTGTTCCTGGCGACGCCGAACGCGGTGATCGCGAGCGCGCCGATCGATGGGTTCCTGCATCGCACCAACACGCTCGACACGCTCGGCGACGACGAGCAGGAGACTCCCTGCAAACTCAAGAGATGACTGGTCATGCAACTCGTCCATGCCGCCCGCGCCATGCGCGCCGTCACCACGCGCGAGATCGTCAAGTTCGTGCAGCAGCGCGGACGCCTGCTGTCCGCGATCGTGCGCCCGTTGATGTGGCTCGCGGTCTTCGCCGCCGGCTTCTATAACGTGTTCGGCGTATCGATCATCCCGCCTTACAAGACTTACATCACCTATCAGGTCTACATCGTGCCGGGCCTCCTCGGCATCATCCTGCTGTTCCATGGCATGCAGTCATCGCTCTCGATGGTCTATGACCGTGAGATGGGCGTGATGCGGCTTCTGCTCACTGCGCCGCTGCCGCGCTGGGTGCTGCTCGCCTGCAAGCTCATCGCCGGCACGTCACTGTCGGTCGTTACCTGCTACGTGTTCCTGGTCGTCTGCATTCCGTTCGGTGTCACATTCGATCCCATGGGCTGGCTTTACGTTCTCCCCGCGCTGATCGTCTCCGGTCTGATGCTTGGTGCGCTCTGGCTGTTCCTTTCGGTCTATATCCGGCAGGTGGAGAATTTCGCCGGCGCCATGAACTTCGTGATGTTCCCGATGTTCTTCTTTTCCTCCGCGCTCTATCCGCTCTGGAAGCTGCGCGAAGGGGGCTCGGAATTGATCTACTGGGTATCGCTCATCAACCCGTTCACGCATGCCGTTGAGCTGATCCGCTTCGCGCTCTACGGCATGTTCGAGCCCATGGCGGCGGCGGTCGTTTGCGGCTCGACGGTGCTGTTCTTCCTGCTCGCGACGTTTGGCTACGACCCGCAGCGCGGCATGATCCGCCGGGCCGCGCTGCCGGTGTGAGCCTGTTCCGCTTCGCCCGCAGGCGATATTAAGATGCGGAGTATCGTCACTTTGGACCGTCCGGGGCGTGACAAATCCAGTCCTGGTGGAGGTCGTCCGTGGCTCGGTAATAGAAAGCCGGCATCGCGGCGCCGTCGCAATCTATGACGCGGATGGTGCGGAGTATCTGGCGATCGGTGACGTTGCAAATCCAACCTTCCCAAGGTCGGCGGTCAAGCCGTTTCAGGCTCTTCCTTTGATTGAATCGGGAGCCGCAGACGACCTTGGTCTCACTGATGAAGAGTTGGCGATCGCGTGCGCCTCTCATGGCGGCGAGGCCGAGCACGTCGCGCTGGTCGAAGGGTTGCTTGCGCGTGTGGGTCTTGATGGCACGGCTCTCGAGTGCGGAGCCCATTGGCCCCTCCACCAGCCGTCCAGGCAGGCGCTTGTTCGCGCCGACAGAACTCCCAATGCGCTGCACAACAATTGCTCCGGCAAGCATGCGGGAATGCTGTGTGTGGCGAGGAAGACGGGGATCGATCACAAGCACTATGTTGGGGCCGAACATCCGGTTCAGCGGGAAATCTTGGCGACCCTCCAGGATACGTTCGGTCACCCATTAGATACGTACGGTATCGATGGCTGTTCGATTCCGACATATGCGGTTCCTTTGAGCGGCCTCGCTCGCGCGTTTGCTCGGTTCGGCACTGGCCGCCATCTCAGTCCCCGGCGATCGGCGGCCGCTCGCCGCTTGATTGCGTCGTGCTGCGCGCATTCCTGTTATTTTGGAGGCACGGAACGGTTTTACACTGCGGCTCTCGACGGTCTTCGAAACCGCATCTTTGTTAAGATGGGCGCCGAGGGGATTGCCGGCGCCGTGCTCCCGGAGATTGGTCTCGGGATTGCCGTCAAGTGTGACGATGGAGGTCAACGCGCCGCTGAAGTCATCATGGCTGCCCTGCTCATGCGTCTCATGCCGCTTTCGGCTGAAGAAGCCGCCTTCTTGGAGTCCCGCGTTCGCCCGCCAATGAAGAACTGGAACGGCCTTGTGGTGGGCCATCTCAGGCCCACCGAAGCCCTGATTGGAAAATAGGACCGTGCGCGTGGACGCTGTTTCTACGTCTGCCAGAGTTCTACGTCTGCCCGAGCTTGCGCGCGATCTCGGCGCGCAGTGCCGCGAGCTCTTCCGGCGTGCGCCTTTCGCGCGGCCGCGCGATTGGCACCTCCGCGACCACGCGCGTCGGGCTGTCTGACAGGAAGAACAACCGGTTCGCCAGTCCGATCGCCTCGTCGACATTGTGCGTCACCAACAGCGTCGTGACCGGGCGGCGCGTCACCAATTCCGCCAGCTCGTCGCGCAACCGTGCCGCCAGCGCATCGTCGAGCGACACGAACGGCTCATCGAGCAGCAGGAGATCGGGCTCGATCGCAAAGGCGCGCGCCAGCGCCGCGCGCCGGGCCAGGCCGAGCGACAGCTCGCCGGGGAAAAGATGACGATGCGCTTCGAGCCCCAGCGCGCGAAACAGCGCGATCAGCGTCGCGTCGCTTGCTTCGGGTGCGGCGAGACGCACGTTCTGTTCGAGCGTGCGCCAGGGCAAAAGCCGCGGCTCCTGGAACACAACTCCGAGCCGGCCGTGATCCGGCAGTCCGATGCTGCCCTCGTAGTCACGGTCAAGCCCGGCGATGATCCGCAACAATGTGGTCTTGCCACAGCCGGATGGGCCGACCAGTGCGCCGACCTCGCCGCCACCCAACGAGAGCACGAGCCCTTGGAGCACGTGCAGCTTGCCGCCCGAGGCAGCCGCAAAGGACTTATGCTTGACGTCGACTTCAAGCCGTCCTAGGTCGCCAGCGGGAGGCATGTCGTTCAAGCGGTTGCACCACAAAGGTTTCGATCACCAGCATGACGGCGGTAAAGGCCAGCGCGTAGGTCAGGATCTTCGTCACGTCGAAGAGCTGGAACGCCACGCCGATCTCGAACCCCACCCCGTTGGGGCGCCCCAGCAGCTCGACGATCAGCACGATCTTCCAGACCAGCGACAGCCCGGAGCGTGCTGCCGCGGCAAGATAGGGCGCAAGCTGCGGCAGGACAACGTGGCGCATGCGCGTCCAGGCACTCATGCGAAACACCTGCGCCATGTCGTCGAGCCCGCGGTCGAGTGCGCGCGCACCCTCGCGTACCGTGACGGCCGCGATCGGCAATTTGTTGAGCGCCACCGCCGCGATCGCGGCGGTCTCGGTCAGGCCGGCCCAGACATAGGCCAGCACGATGATCACCAGCGCCGGCAGGTTGAGCAGCACCACCAGCCAGGGATCGCCGAAGCGGTCGGCAATGCGGTAACGCCCCATCACCAGCCCGATGATCGATCCGACCACCATCGCCAGCACGAATGCCACCGCGACACGCGCGAGCGTCGCGCCGAGATTGAACGCCAGCGCGCCCGAGCGTGCCTCCTCGAACATCATCAGCGCGACGGCTTGCGGATCAGGCAGCATGCGTTGCCCGGCAAGCTGCGAGCCGACAGACCAGGCCGCAATGAGGAGTGCGAATGAGACAATCCGCACCGCCACGGCTCATCCCCCCGGCCGGTAGAAGGTACCATCGTCGAGCTCGCGCGCGGGGCCGACGAGTTGCGTGCCGCCGATTTCGGCAAGAACACGGTAGAGGGCGCGCGCGTCGGCCAACTCCTCGGCAACCGGGCGGCGCCAAATGCCCTCGCTGTAGCGCTGGCGGTAGATCGCGAGCGCCTGCGGGTCGCTGACGCCGATACGCGGCGCCAGTCGCTGCCATTCAGCGGCGTTGGAGGCGAGGATCGCTTTCGCCTGGCGGGAGGCATCAAGGAAACGGTCGACCGTCGATCTGTTGCGCGCCGCCCAGCCGCCGTCGAAGGTGTAGCCGACGATTGCGACCGCCCCCTTGGCGCCGAGCTGACGCATCACGTCATCGACCGCGACCGCGCGCCTGAATCCCTTGCTCTCGAGCTCGGCGCAGAAATTCCAGAACGTCAGCGTTGCATCGTGCTCGCCTTGCAGCGCCTTCTGCGTCAGCAGCGGCGGCGCGCCATACACAAGAGTTGCCTGACGCCTGAGGTCGAGACCGGACCGTAGTGCCAGGGCTTGCAGCAGGAGCCAGCTCTTGTCGAGTGGGCCACCGGCGACCGCCAGCTTTCTACCTTTGAGGTCGGCGATGCCTTTGATCGTCGACCGCGCCGGCACCATCACGGCGCCAAGCGTTGAGGACGAAGGATAGAAGACCAGCTTGTCGCCGAGCGCGCGCTCGCGCGCGACCCACAGCCAGTCGGACAGCATCAGATCGGCCGAGCCGCCCTTGAGCGCGATCTTGCCGGCCTCGGTCGAGGCCAGCTCGAGCCGCTCGATTTCGAGATCGGCCTTCCGGTCGAGCCCGTGCGCCTTGATGATGTCGAGCTCCCAGGCGAGCGTGCCGGTGCGCTGAACCGCCAGCCGGATGCGGTCGGCCGCGCCCACATCTGTCGCGAGGAAAGTCGCTGCAGCGGCGATCGCCGCCAGGCTGAGCCAGCGCATGCGGTTCCGTCCCCAGGTACAATTGTTTGATAGACCATGCCACAGGTTACTCCCGTTGCAAATCTTGCGATTGCTATGGCATGAGGTTGATGTCACGCCGCTCTGCGCAATTGACGCTCTTGGTCCTGATCAAATGCCTTTGACCATTCGTCGTGTGGTGTTCCCGCTGGCCCAACGAAGGCTCGAGGTCGGCATCAAGCACAAGCCATTTCGTGCGGTGTCGGGCGGAAAGCTTGATTATGCTCGGTGAGCTCGCGATCAGTCTTCGCGACGGCGAGGTCGGCGCGCTGGTCGGGCCGTCTGGCTGTGGCAAGACCACGCTGTTGTGTATCATCGCGGGGCTCGATCGCGACTATGTCGGCACCGTGTCGCTACCGGAGCACTGCAGACTCGGAATCGTCTTCCAGGAGCCGCGGCTGCTCCCATGGCGCACCATCGAGGAGAATGTACGGCTCGCAGCTCCGGACGCAACCGAAGCGAAGCTTGATGCGCTCTTTCGCACGCCGCTCATCGCAATCACTATCCGGGCGAGTTCTCGCTTGGCCTCGCGCGGCGTGGCGCGCTCGCTCGCGCGTTCGCGATCGAACCCGAAGTGCTCCTCCTCGACGAGCCCTTCGTATCGCTCGATGCCGCACTCGCGGATCGCCTGCGCGTCGAGCTCGTCAACCGTCGCCCGGTCACGACCTTGCTGGTGACCCATAACGTCGAGGAAGCGATCGGGCTCGCCGATCGAATTCTTCTGCTCTCCGCCAGCCCAGCCCGTCTCCTCGCCGAGGTGCCGGTCGAACGCCCACGCGCGGCAAGAACGTCCGCCGAGCTCGCGGCGATCCAAGACGAGATCGCGCGTCAGCTCGATCGCGCATCCTGATCCGTGACTCACACCGGCTGCACCGTGCGGCGGAACATGCCGCGCTGCGGGTCATAGCCGAGAACAGCCAAGAGAAAGAAGACTGCGGTCGAGGCGACGACGATGAGCGTCGCAGTTGGCTCAAACATGCCGTAGAGGGCATGACGAATCATCTCGACGGCGTGCGTGAAGGGATTGGCCAAAGAAACCAAATAGATGATCTCCGAGCCGCCCTCGCGCAGCTTCCACAACGGGTACAGCGCTGATGACAAGAAGAACATCGGGAACATCACGAAATTCATCGCGCCGGCGAAATTCTCGACCTGCCTGATATGAACCGACAGGAACAACCACAGCGCGCCGAGCATAAGCCCGGAGACGATCAAGGCCGGCAGCACGGAGAGCCAGCCGACCCAGTCGAACGTCACGTCGAACAGGATGCAGACCGCGAGGAAGACGTAGCAGGTGACGACCGACAGCAACGTTCCGGCCACGAGCTTGCAGGCGAGCAGCAGCCAGCGCGGCAACGGCGCGGTGAGCAAGAGGCGCATTACGCCCATCTCGCGGTCATAGACCATGGACAGCGATGACTGCATGCCGTGGAATAGCAGGATGATGCCGAGCAGCCCCGGCACGATATATTCCTGGTAGGTCACGTAGGTCTTGTAGGGCGGAATGATCGAGACGCCGAACACGTTGTAGAAGCCCGCCGCAAAAATCGCGAGCCACATCAGCGGCCGAACCAGCGCCGACAAGAGGCGCCCGCGCTGCCGCACGAATTTGACAAACTCGCGCGTGGCGATCGCGCGCAAAGCGCGGCCTGCGTGAACGATCTGCATCGCGGCCTACCTGTACAGCCGGAAAGACGAGCGTTCTTCGTCGCCGCCCGCCTCTACTTGTCCTGTAGCAACTCGACTCAGGCTGCTCTGAGTACCCCCGACGCCCTGGCGGCATGCGTGGCAATCGCATCCATCAGCGCTGGCGAGAGACAATCGTAGGGCTCAAGATGCAACTCTCTCAGCCGAGCACGAATGGATGGCATCTGATCGGGCGGGGTGCCGGACTCGATCACCGAGGACACAAACGCGGCAAACTCGGGTGGCGCCCAGCCTTGCTCCCTCGAAAGCTCGGGGTGAATGAAATCGAACCCGTAGAACGGGTGGTTCGTGTTCTCGATGCGGCCGTACATGTGCACGCCGCATTCGGTGCAGGCGTGCCGCTGAATGGCAGCGTTAGCATCCACGACCCTGAGCTTTTCGGCATTCTTGGTCACACTAAGCTTGTCGCGGGGCACAACAGAAACTTCCGAGAACAGCGCGCCCGCGGGCTTCCAGCATTTGGTGCACCCACACACGTGATTGTAGGCGCACTGAGTCGTGATGGTCACCTCGACGGGATTGTTCGCGCACTTGCATACCAGCGTCCCACCCGCGAAGTCCGGTGATCCGGGCTTCACACCGTTGTCGACTGCCGGATGAATTGAGATTGCCATAGCATGTCCTCCCAATGTTGGTTATGACGCTCTTGCTGCGTCGCACAGAACGGTCGCCTTCCCGTGAGGCAGTTGTTGCTCTGAAGACGTCGAGTGGTGCCTTCCGAGCGGCCGCGCTCTTGCAAGAAGGCTCGATTTGCGTCTAGCTATTGCGTATTGCTTTTCAGCAGATATTAAAGCCTTTTTTTCGACAATGGAACGTGCATCGCTCAGGAGCAGGGTCCGTGCGAGCGACATGCCGCCATCGCGGGCAGAGGTCAGCGGGCGCCTGCGCGAGGCATTATCATGCCCCTCGCGGTAATGTAGGGTTCCACTGCTGGCGGCCAATTTCATCCAAGCGCACGTCGACTCGTATCGACCGCAACGATGAGTAGGAAAACCGCCATGAAAACGCGTGCCGCTGTCGCATTGGAGAAGGCTAAGCCGCTCGAGGTCATGGACGTCGATCTGGACGGGCCGAAAGCCGGCGAGGTCCTGATCGAGGTGAAGGCCACTGGCATCTGCCACACCGACGACTTCACGCTCTCCGGTGCCGACCCCGAAGGGCTATTCCCGGCCGTCCTTGGTCACGAGGGCGCCGGCATCATTGTCGATGTCGGGCCGGGCGTGACCAGCGTGAAGAAAGGCGATCATTGTGATCCCGCTCTACACGCCCGAGTGCCGGCAGTGCCCCTCGTGCCTCTCGCGCAAGACCAATCTGTGCACCGCCATCCGTGCGACTCAGGGCCAGGGAGTCATGCCGGATGGGACCTCGCGCTTCTCGCTCGGTAGCAACAAGCTCTACCACTACATGGGCACCTCCACGTTTTCGAATTTCACCGTGCTGCCGGAGATCGCGGTCGCGAAAATCCGCGAGGACGCGCCGTTCGACAAGGTCTGCTATATCGGCTGCGGCGTCACCACCGGCATCGGCGCGGTGATCAACACCGCCAAGGTCGACGCTGGGGCCAAAGCGATCGTGTTCGGGCTCGGCGGCATCGGCCTCAATGTGATCCAGGGGCTCCGGCTCGCGGGCGCCGACATGATCATCGGCGTCGACATCAACAACGACAAGAAGGCCTGGGGCGAACGGTTCGGGATGACGCACTTCGTCAACCCGAAGGAGGTCGGCGGCGACCTGGTGCCCCATCTCGTGAACATGACCAAGAGCGGCGCCGACCAGATCGGCGGCGCCGACTATACCTTCGACTGCACCGGCAATGTCACGGTCATGCGCCAGGCGCTCGAATCCTGTCACCGCGGCTGGGGGGTGAGCGTCATCATCGGCGTCGCCGGCGCCGGCCAGGAGATTTCGACCCGCCCGTTCCAACTCGTGACCGGCCGGGTCTGGAAGGGCACCGCCTTCGGCGGCGCGCGCGGCCGCACCGACGTGCCCAAGATCGTCGACTGGTACATGGAGGGAAAGATCCAGATCGATCCGATGATCACCCACACGATGCCGCTTGGCGAGATCAACAAGGGCTTCACGCTGATGCATGAAGGCAAGAGCATCAGGAGCGTCGTCTTGTATTGAGGAGTAGGAGACGCGGACATTCGTAAGCTGCTGCGTCGCATCCGGAGTCCACAGATGAGAAGGAACTCCAACGAGCAGCCCAATCGCGGGTTTAGCCGCGGCATTGCCAGCCTCTTGTTGCTCCTGTTGGCGGCTGCGGCGCAGCTGTTCCTTGTGGCGAGCGTCTTTGGCCAAGTGCCGGCGTCCCGTGGATCCGTCCATACGGACCAGATGCAACGGATTGCGATTGTGCTCGCTCGCGAGCTGCGCGACGTGCCGCCGCCATTCTCTCTTCTTGATGTGCGGCCGCCGGACGATGGCGTTGCCGGCGCACGGCTCGCGATCAACGACAACAACACGACCGGCCGGTTCCTAAAGCAGGCGTTCACGCTCGAGGTCGTCGAGAGCGGCAAGCCCGAAGAGCTGGTGACAGGGGTCAAGAAGCAAGCCGAAGCGGGGGTCTCCCTTATTGTCGCCGATGCCAGCGCGCAGACGGTGATCGCGATTGCGGACGCGTTGAAGGGCCGCGATGCGCTGATCTTCAATGCCGGATCCAGCGACGATCGGTTGCGGGACAGGGATTGCCGAGCAAACGTCGTGCATACAACGCCGTCACGCGCGATGCTCGCCGATGCCTTGGGGCAATATTTGCGCTGGAAGCGTTGGCAGCGCTGGTTCCTGGTGCGCGGGACCGAGCCCGACGATGAGGCGTTCGCGGAGGCGGTGCGGCGCGCCGCCAAGCGGTTCGGCTCAAAGATCGTCGAGGAACGCCCGTTCAAGTACGAGGTCGGCAGCCGGCGTGCGGATGGGGGGCACGAGCAAGTCCAGGAGCAGATCCCGGCCTTGACCCAGAAGGCGCCGGCTCATGACGTGCTGGTGGTTGCCGACGAAGGCGGCCTATTCGGCGAGTATCTTCCATACCGCACCTGGGACGCGCGGCCCGTGGCCGGAACGCAGGGGCTGGTGCCGACCAGCTGGCATCCGGCGCTGGAGCAGTGGGGCGCAACTCAGCTCCAGAACCGATTTCGACGGCTTGCCGATCGCGCCATGCGCCCACTCGACTATGATGCATGGGTCGCGGTTCGCTCGATCGGCGAGGCGGCGACACGCAGCAGGTCGGCCGCCCCCGCGGATCTGATCGCACGTCTGAAATCGGCCGATTTCGACCTCGCCGCCTTCAAAGGGCGCAAGCTCACCTATCGCGCATGGGATGGGCAACTGCGCCAGCCGATCCTACTTGCGACCGCAAAGCTGCCCGTGACCGTCTCGCCGCAACCGGGGTTCCTGCACCAGTTCACCGAGCTCGATACGCTCGGCATTGACAAGCCAGAGACCAATTGCCGGGCTTATGCGCAATGAATTCCCTGGTATTCGACCTCGTGAAACGAAATGTCGAAATGAGCATTGGGAAAGAAGCTGCAAGAGGGAGGAGCGACTGTGCGAACATGTCGGAGCGGCGGCATCTTGATCGCCCTGGCGCTGGCGGGGTGGCTGCTCACCGCGGCGGTGGCGAGCGCTTATACCGTTTATGTCACAAACGAGAAGGACAATACCGTCACTGTGATCGACAGCGCCAAGCTTGAAGTAGTCAAGACCGTCAAGGTCGGCCAGCGTCCGCGCGGCATCACCCTATCGAAGGACCACCGATGGCTGCTGATCTGCGCCAGCGATGATAACACGGTGCAAGTCTACGATGCCCGGACCATGGATTTCGTGAAAAGCCTGCCGTCTGGGCAGGACCCGGAGCTGTTCATCCTGCATCCCGACGGCAATCCGCTCTACATCGCCAACGAGGAAGACAATCTGGTGACTGTTGTCGACATCGAGAAGGATGCGGTGCTGGCGGAGATTCCGGTCGGCGTTGAGCCCGAGGGCATGGGCATCAGCCCGGACGGAAAGCTGCTGGTGGCAACATCAGAAACAACGAACATGGCGCACTTCATCGATACGGCGACCAATACGACGATCGATCATGTGCTCGTCGACAGCCGGCCGCGCTTTGCCGAGTTCACCGCCGACGGCACCCAGGTCTGGGTCAGCTCCGAGATCGGCGGTACGTTGACCGTCATCGAGACGAGCACGCGCAAGATCGTGGCCAAGATCGCCTTCAAGATCCCGGGCGTCCCGCAGGATGCCATTCAGCCAGTGGGCGTGCGTATCACCAGGGATGCAAAGCGGGCCTTCGTTGCGCTCGGGCCGGCCAATCGCGTCGCCGTGATCGACACCGCCACGTTCCAAGTCGAGAAATATCTGCTGGTTGGCCAGCGCGTCTGGCAACTCGCTCTCACGCCAGACGAAAAGTTCCTGTTCACCACCAATGGCGCGTCGAATGATGTCACTGTGATCGATGTGCAGAGGCTGCGCGCCGTGCGCTCGATCAAGGTCGGGCGCTATCCCTGGGGCGTCGTGGTGGCGAGGTTCTGATCCAGGCGAGTGGAGGAGGACGACATCACTCATCTGATCACGATCGTTGTCCTGGTCGCCGCTGGTGCCGTCGTGTTCGGCGCGGTGCCTGCCCTGGCTGCGGACCCGGCCAACCCGGACTGGCCATGCGTCCAACGCAAGGTGGCGAGTCTGACTTCGGCCCAGATGTGGGACGGCCCAGCCGTCGACGATCTCACCGGATGGCGCGGTCGCGACGACATTAAAAAGCTCATCGCAGTCCTCGCGAACCGTCGCGTGCCGCTCGATGAAGCGGTCGAATCCGTTGCGCGATTTGCGGATGTGCAGCCGCCTGACAAGCGCGACGACGCACTCAAGCTGTTGTTCGCGGGCCTGCTCGACTTCGTCAACAACGACCGCGCGGTCGTGATGAGTGGGATCGAGCGTTTCCAGCAGCGGCAGAAGGCGCGGGCGGCCGAGATCGAACGGCAGGGTGCCGTGCTGCGGCAGTTGAAGGAACAGGCTGCAAGTGATCCGAACGCGCGCTCCGAGCTCACCGCGGCCGAGGATAGATATCAGTGGGACGTGCGGGTGTTCACAGAGCGCCAGCAGTCCCTTCCGCTCACCTGCGAGGTGCCGGTGCTCATCGAGCAGCGGCTGTTCGAGCTCGGGCGAGAGATACGCTCGCGCATGAACGATTGATGCCGGTCGCGACCAGCTGCGACCTCTTTGCTCGTCAGTGCCGTGTGCCTGTCACCGCCGGGGCTGCGTAATGAGATGGGATTGCTCATCGAGCAGCGGTACGCCGAAAGACAAGAGCACAGCGTCGAAGTCGCCCTGCCGCTTGGCGATCAGGGTATTAAGCTGGCGCTTCCAGTCGTCCTCGAGATTGCGCACCCCGAAGGTAATGCGATAGGCCATGCGCGGGCTGCCGGTCTCCTTGAGCAGCGGCGCGACGGTGAGCGCGCCGCCCGCTGTGCGCGTGAAATATCCGGCGATCGGTCCCCACAGCACACCCGCATCGATGTCGCCCGATTTGATGTCATCGATCATGCGCTCGGCCGGCGACTCATGGCGACGGTCGACCATAAGCTGGTAAGGCTTAGCGCGCTGGATGAGACCGACCCGGGCCATGATGCTGGCGGGTGGTGTACCGGCGACCACGCCGATGCGCTTGGCTTGGAGGCGCGGATCCGAGAGAGTGTCGCTGCCGTCGAGCCCGGCATTGCGGCGATAAACGAGCGCATAGGTCGAGCGATAGTAGTGGTTGGTGTTGAGCACAAGCTCATCGCCTTGGGCATAGCCCATCACGACATCACAGCGCTTGGCAAACAGCGTCTGGCGGATGAAACCGGTCGCCTGCGGAAACCAAGTGTACTCGACCGGCAACTTCAGCTCGGCGGCGACGATCTCGGCGATTCTGTTCTCGAAGCCTTCGCCTTTATCGTTCGAGAACGGCATGTTGGCGGGATCGGCGCAGATACGGAGCGCCGTCCGGTCGACGAGGTCAATCCGCTGGCCGTGCGCCACTGGAATGAAAGTGACCAAACCAGTGGCTAACAGCGCTGCGGGCAGCGCCGCAGGGCTTCTACCGGTCACCGAAGCAAGCCTTCTCGTGCGCGTCGGCGGCTGCCGGCTTATCGGCCCGCTTGGCGGGGCGTCCACGAGGCAGACCGCCGTCCACGCGTGCCTTCAAGTAAACGTAGAGGTCCTCCATGTAACATCGCACGTTGGCGTTATCGCCGAGCGCCGGCATGACGCTCTGCTTGTCGGCGCGCACCACCTGTCGGCCGGTGGCGACGATCAGCATGAACTCGGGATAGGTCATGGTCTTCAGCGGCTCGAGGAGGCCGGGCGCATAGGTCGAGCCCTCGCCATCCGGTCCGTGGCAGACATGACACTCGGAATGGTATCGACGGAAGCCCGAGAACGTGTACCAGTCGACCGTGCCATCGTTGGCGATATTGTAGGTCGGGCTGCCGTCAGCCGCCTCCCATTTGCCGTCCTTCTCCTTCTTCAACGCCTCTCCGACGGCGTGGAGGTTTGACAGCAGACCGAGGGCGGCAACAAACGCAAGCCCAATGCTAGCTCGCTTCATATCAACCTCGAAGGCTGACGTTGTAGATCGACGACGAGCTTCAGTGTGAGTTGATGGACCGGCGCAGGCGTTACCCGCGCCGGTCCGCGACCTGAAGCGCCAACTACGGCAGCGCGAACACGGTCAGCGTACCACCGAGTGCCGTATAGTCGCGCAGCCCTGCATAGCCACCGACCGCGCCGAGACCCTCGGTCGGGTTGGTCAGACCGGCGGCAAGGCCGATTCCGGCCCAGCCGCCAACGCCTGACAGCACCGCGACGTATTGCTTGCCCTTGTGGCTATACGTCATCACGTTGCCGATGATGCCGGACGGAGTCTTGAACTTGAACAGCTCCGTGCCGTCCTTCTCGTCGACCGCCTTGAGATAGCCTTCGAGCGTGCCGTAGAAGACGACGCCGCCCGCGGTGGCAAGCGCGCCGGACCACACTGAGAACTTCTCCGGCTTCGACCAGACGATCTTGCCCGTTGCCGCATCCCAGGCGATGAAGTTGCCCATGCCCCCGTGACTGTCGGGCGTCGGGAACATCGACAACGTAGCCCCGACATAGGGCTGACCCGCGGTGTAGGACACCCTAAACGGCTCGTAGTCCATGCAGACGTGGTTAGTCGGCACGTAGAACAGGTTGGTCCGTGGCGAGAACGCCGCGGGCTGCTGGTCCTTGGTGCCAAGGGCTGCTGGACAGATACCTTTGGTGTTCTTGTCCTGACCGGTCTGGAAGGTCGAGAACTGGGGAACGACCTGGGGACGCCCATACTGCGGGCTGTTTCTGTCCATCACGACGCCGGAGGTCCAATTGACCTTCGGATCGTACTTGTCGGCGACGAGCAGTTCGCCAGTCACGCGGTCAAGCGTGTAAGCAAGACCGTTGCGGTCGAAGTGGACGAGAACCTTGCGCGGCTTGCCCCCTACGTTGATGTCAGCAAGGATCATCTCGTTGACACCGTCATAGTCCCACTCATCGAACGGCGTCATCTGATAAGCCCATCTCGCCATCCCGGTATCGGCGTCGCGAGCAATGATCGCCATGGTCCACTTTTGATCGATCGGCTTGCCGTCCGGCCCCGCGCGCTGAACCGGATTCCAGGTCGAGGGATTGCCCGTGCCGTAGTAGACGAGATTGGTCTCGGAATCATACGAGAACCAGCCCCAGGTCGTGCCGCCGCCGATTGTCCACTGGTCACCGTTCCAGGTCCTGAGCGAAGAGTCCTTGCCGACCGGCTTGCCAAGCGACATGGTCTTTTCCGGATCAAACAGGATCTCGCTGTCCGGGCCGGTCGAGTAGGCGCGCCACAAGCGCTTGCCGGTCTTGGCGTCATAGGCGGTGACGTGACCTCGGACGCCGAATTCGGCGCCGGAAATGCCGACGATGATCTTGTCCTTTACCGGAAGCACGGTCGCCGTATTGGTCTCGCCCTTCTTCGGGTCGCCGTTGACGACACTCCACTTCACCTTACCGGTCTTGGCATCGAGGGCGACCAGCGTGGTGTCAGCCTGGTGGTGGTAGAGTGTGCCATCGGCGTAGGCGAGGCCGCGGTACACCGTGTCGCAACACATCACCGGGATGACCGAGGGATCCTGTTTCGGCTCATATTTCCATAGGATCTTTCCATCCTCGTTCAGATCGAGCGCATAGACGATGTTGGGAAAGGGAGTGTGGACATACATGATGTCGCCGATCACGAGCGGCGCGCCCTCGTGGCCACGCAGCACGCCGGTCGAGAATGTCCAAGCTACCTTCAGGTTTTTGACGTTGTCGCGGTTGATTTGGTCCAGTCTTGTGAAGCGTTGGTTCGCGTAGTCACCGGTCTGCAGCACCAATTGCTCGGGCTTCGCCGATTGACGCAGCACATCCTCATTGGGCATCGCTGGCATAGCGAACGCAATCGCCGCCAGCGATGCACTTAGAAGTGCAATTCTGCGCATAGCGCTACTCCTCCCTATAGTTTACTCTTGTTGGGCGGTAGCGATCGTCGGCAATCGCAGCCTAGGCACCCCCCGAGAACGCTCAGGGCTTGCGAACGGAACGCTGCTTCCAGGTTCCAAAGGCGAGAGCTACCACTACGAATGTTGGCACTAGTCTCCGGCGTGTGCAATAGTCTCTGGCGTGTGCAATCTGAGCCAGTCGCGTTTTCTTGAATGCGCGAAAGTGATCGCGCGCCAGCGGCCGCAGGTTGGGACTTATCCCAACTCCGCGAAAAGGATGTCACCGGCGATCAGAAGCAGCGTAGCTCTGCCTCGATCTGTGCGCGCTTCAACACATCGACTTTCGCTCGCATCATCGGCATGGTCAGGAACATTGACGCATTCTCGCCACCGCGTTGGCGTACGCGCATGACCGTTTCGGCCTCCTCATACTGCTCGTAGGGGAGTAGTGACGCGATGACGTCGATCGAGCATGAGCACCGTTCGAGCGCGTCGCGCGTCTGCCCGTTGACCTGCATGCAGCCGAACACGTAGTCCGCGCGCGCCACCGTCGGGTAGTCGTTGAGGGGGAGTTCGGCTGCCGCCGCGGCGCCGATACCGCACTGCGCGACGATCGCGCCTACTGCAAGCGCTTGAGGCATCGAGCGCATTCGGGTCACTCCAGTCGTCCAGGCGTGCCTCACGGGGCGAATGCCTGCGGCGCTTCGATAAACCCGCGCCGCGGCTGGAGAACATCCGCCGATGCACGCCGATCCGTGGATAGCGGACAAGGTAGGCCCGGACGCTGGTCAACGCAATGTCACACGGGGACGGAACGTCGTCCGAGCAGAGGCTGTCACGCCTCGGCGCCTGTGTGGAACCTCGGTTCGCCGGTTGCGGAAGGTAAGTAGCCCGGTATGCGCATACACATCGACCGCGACGGCCTGGCTGTCCGGGCTGAGCCATCGGCAAGAAGCGGTGGCACGAAATATGATGACGAGGATTGTCGATGATCGCCATCGTACTATCTACCTGTTTGATTAGTAATCCGGCCGTGTGCCGTGAGCAGACGATTCCGCTGTCGTCGGAGATCTCGGCCATCCAGTGCATGAAATTCGCCGCGCCGCATGTCGCCCAGTGGAGCGAGGAGCACCCGCGCTGGCGCGTCGTGCGTTGGCGGTGCCGGCAGGGGATCCAGCACGACATCTGATCGGGCGCGACCGCTGTCGGCCCGAAGGGCGGGCCATGAAGTCAAGTTGTTGGGCGAAGGTAACGCTGGCGACGGCCATCCTGGCGGTGGCGATCGCGTGCGCGATCGCCCAGGACATGACGCGGTTTCTTGACCTCAAGTCGGACGATTTCACCAAGGCCGACATGACGCGGGCCGAGGTCGAGGCGGCGCTTGCCGCCGTCGATCCAGCGACGCCGCTCGATTTTTCCGGCCGGCGTCTCAACGGCCTAGACCTGTCAGGGCTCGATCTGCGGCGCAGCAAGCTGCAGGCGGCGCGCCTCAACCGGGCAAATCTTGCAGGCGCCAATCTCGACGGGGCCATGCTCGACCAGGCGTGGGCACTTGACGCCGATCTCAGCGGTGCGAGCCTTCGCGGAGCAAGCCTGTTCGCCACCCAGCTCATGGGCGCGAAGCTCGACGGCGCCAATCTCACTGGCGCCCGCATCGTCGGCGATCTGTCGCGCGCAAACATGCGACGGGCGCGGCTCGATGGCGCCGATCTCTCTGCCGACATGCGCAACCAGTCCATGGGGCTGATGCGCGGCGTCCTGCGATCGGCCAATCTCGACGGTGCGAGCTTCGAGAATGCCAACCTTGCCCGCGCTGTGCTCGAGTTTGCCTCGCTGCGCGATGCCAACCTTCGGGGCGCGAAGCTCAACGGCAGCGAGCTCGCCGGCGCCGATCTTCAGGGGGCCGACGTCACCGGCGCCGACTTCGACAATGCCGACGTGACCTCGACGCGGCTCATCGGCCTGCGCGGGCGCAAAGAGGCGCGCAACCTCGACCGCGCCAAGAATCTCGACCGCGCGTTCCGCTAGGTCCAGCCATCTACGACTATGATTCCGCCTGGACTCAATACATCATACAGCTCTGGCATTGCCTTCTTCATTGGTCGATATAAATCCACATCCAGCAGCGTAGGGACGCGGGCCCCAAGTGTTCTTCAACAGTGCGAACTCTGCGAATGGCTTTGCTCCATGGGCTTCTTGAACCATTTTCGATTGTTGCTCCTAGAGCCAGAAAGTTTGCTCGAATGGCCGGCGATGCCGAGAAGAACTGCCCAGTCTCTAAGGTCCTCAAGGCCGCGATCACATTGGATGCCAAGTTAGTTTGAAGCCTAAGTTGGCTTCGCGCGGTGCGAGTGGGAACATGAGCAGACCGGCCACTGGGAAATCATTTCACCAGCCGGCGGACTTATAGCGACCCTCCGTGAATCCGCTCACCTTCTTTGCCATTCGAATGGCGGTCGGATCGCACCTTACGTGGACGCCCATTTTCTTCAGGGCGGCAGGATTCGAACCCGAAATGTAACTCGTGGCTGACCGTGTCGCTGTTCGATACGACTAATTGCGCTTGACTACGATGCACCGCGTGGAGAATGTTCGATCCCAGTGTCACTCCCTCCTGGAAGCGCATCGGCTCAATCAAGATGACATTGTGGAGGTCGGGAGGGACCTTCTACGCGCCGAGCGCGAAAACCCGCGAGAAGTAACGCTCTCGCCTAAGCAATCTTCCTCCGATCAGTGAGGGTGACTACCGACGACGTTTTCGTGTGCGCTGCCTAAATCCGCCTTTACGCATATACGGTCTGTCGAGATAGCTCGATAGCTCCACCTCGGGGCCCCGAGCAACTTTCGCCATTTCCTGTATTCCTACGCCAACGCCCTACGACGCTGTTCTGCTTGTTGCGTTTGCCCCGTCCGGCCCCCTTCTAATCATCTCCGACGTTCGACCGCGGGGCGGTCGCGAACGCGCAGGGGGATCATGGCGGGGGCACTCTCACTAAAATCGGAAGCGAGCTTGCGCGGTGCTCGAATGCTGCGCACCGCTGTCTGTATCGAAAACCTAGTCCGGCAGCATTGAGCGGATGGAATCGCCTATAGTCGGGCGATGATCGCGCTGCTGTCGTTCTTCCTGGCCGTTCTAGTCTCGCCGTTTAGGTCGAAGAGCCAGCTTGTCGCTGAAAA
>WHTP01000048.1 GCA_009377695.1 Hyphomicrobiales bacterium
ACAGATCGATGTGTTTTGCTACCGCCCTGGATAAGGCGTTCGAGAAAATCGATTGCATGATCGCGATCCTCAGCTGCCAAGCAAAGAATCGCCTTTATGAATCAACTCAACGCCTTATCCAACCGCGTCGAGTACTATGCTGCTAGCCAGCGATCGCGCAAGTCACCGCGACCGTGCTGATATGCTCACAATCGCCTGTCCGGGTACCTTTGCAATCAAGTGCCTGATCCCCGGTCTCCCTAACTTCAGGAAGGCACATCCCGAAATCGATCTTCGAATCCGAACCTTGTTGCCGTACCGGGTAGATCCAAGACCGGATTACGATGTCGCAATCCAGTATGGTGCCGGCGACTGGTCTGGAAGGTCCGCCGAGCGGATTTGCTCGGAGGAAATTTTCCCGGTTTGCAGCCCAGCACTAACTCGCGGACACAAGGGAGTCCGGACACCCGAAGACCTTCGTCACCATACAATCATTCGACCGGTCTCGCCATTGATAGTAGGCGATGAATGGCCTCGATGGCTCGAAGCGGCCGGCTTTCCTGATATCCAGTTTGCGCGAGAGATCTCGTGTGACCTGCTCTACCCATCGTTCCAAGCAGCGATCGACGGCCTGGGTGTCGTCATGGGACGCAGCGTTGTGGTCGAGAGGGACATCGAAAGCGGATTGCTGGTCGAGCCTTTCACCACGCGTCTTGCCTCCAACGCAGGTTATTTTTTCTTTGCGTCTTCGACAGCTGAAAAGCAAAAGCCCGAGCTGATAATCACGTTTCGAAACTGGATTATCGACTATATGAACCCGGATGCCAGCGAACTCCCTGATTAAACTCTGAGACGTATGTGAATGGGTTGCGCGTCCGAATAAGCCTGTTCCGGAATGGTGATGACCCGTTTTCTGACTCATCACGCCGCCAAGGCGTACCCACGACAAATGGCTACGAGCGCGAGAACGTTTTGAGTTGGCTGGGGGCGATGAAAATCTGACCTTTCAGCTTGCTGACGCCCCTAATCGCAGCTCAATTCACGAGTCGATATCCAGCCATCTGGACTCTACGTGTCGGATGAATCTTTTTAATCCTCTCATTCAATTTCTTCACCGCCTTGCATTACGTCAATATCGACCACAACAGCGAAGATGCGATTGAGGTGATTGCAAGGCTGTACTTTCTCGTTGCGATCTGCTTTCGGTGAGTCCGTTCATAGATAGGGGTTTGTCATGGCCAACGCAGAACCAGTCCTTCTCTCGTCGATCGAAAACAAGGTATGCTTGTTGACTCTCAACCGGCCAGACAGCCGCAACGCGCTGTCGCTTGAACTCGCGTCGGCTCTCCGCCAAGCAGTCCTGGATGCTGATGACAACGCGGACATTTCGGTGATCGCGATCACCGGCAGTGGTAGTGCGTTCTGCTCGGGCGCCGACCTCAAGGAAGTAGATGCAGGAAAGAAGAAGCGCGGCCCCCTTCACCAGCAAGAGCGAAGCCCCTATGAGGTAATGATCGATTGCCGCAAGCCACTGCTCGCGATTGTAAATGGGCCCGCAGTAGCCGGCGGTTTTGAGCTCGCACTAGCCTGCGATCTTCGTGTCGCCGCGGCTACTGCGTTTTTTGCGCTGCCTGAGGCAAAACGGTCGCGTGGCGCCCATCTAGCATCGGTATTGCTACCAACTATGGTGCCGTCTGGCATCGCCATGGAGTGGCTACTGACGTCGCGCCGCATTTCGATGGAGGAAGCCGAGCGCTGGGGCATCGTCAATCGTGTGACAAATCCTGACCAGCTCATGTCGATCGGTATGACCCTGGCACGAGACATCGCCTCGTCGGCCCCGCTCTCAATTCAACGCATGAAGCTGACCTTCCGCAAATCTCACGGCTTGCCACTTCATGCCGGGCTTCGGCTAGATGTCGGGCCTGACCCGTATTCCTCTGAAGATGCGAAAGAAGGCGCCCGAGCGTTCCTGGAACGTCGCCAGCCAGTTTGGGTCGGGCGATAGGGTGGTGCAGCCATTCAGGAGGCACGGCCTACCGCGCCCGCGAACCCGTTCCCGGCGCAACTTTGTGGGCTGCGGTTAATTGCAAATGCCAGGCCACCGGCCCGAGGGTCTCCAAATTCCATGAGAACCTCGCCTGTACGGTTAACAATGTCTCATTCGTGACGTTGATGTGCTGGCACGGCGCGTCGTGCCTGAATGGGCATCAAGCCCTAGTCGGCCACCAGCTGCCGGCTTCGGATCGGAAAGGACATTCGCAATCCGTCTGCGAACCCGACTCGCCTTGGGCGCGAATGAGGCCTAGGCGCTTCCGACCGTCGGCCGCAATTGCTCGGCAATCGCTATGCCCTTGAGCAACATAAGCCGCCAAGGCGCTCAGGCTATTGTCACACAGGCATCCTCGGCCCTGAAGCTCTCGAAGGGTGCGAGTGAGGGATGGCTGTCGCCCGTGCGGTTCGGCACCGTGCCCTCGACATCGTAGCGCGCGAGCGCCGTCTCCAAGAGCGCGGCTTGGCAGTCGAGCATGCCGATATCGACGCGCGAGCCCTGCGCATTCTTGGCCCGGCTGTGCAGAGCCGCGAGGATGCCGATGGTCGCGAAAAGCGCCGCGCCGAGGTCCCCGAAGCTGGTGCCGACCCGCGCAGGCGGAGCGTCCGGCGAGCCCGTGAGGCTCATCACGCCGCCCATCACCTGAACGACCATGTCATAGTCCGGCAGGTCGCTGAATGGGCCGGCGTGCCCGAAGCCGGAAATGGAGGCGTAGACGGGGTGCGGGTGAGTCTTGGCCAGGCGTTCCGCCCCGGGAGAGGTCGAGTACCGTTATGCCGGACAAAGGGCCTGGCGGACGCGTCGTCGGTGACGTGCTGAGATTCATGGCTCTGCCTCCCACTGCTCTCGTGTGCTCAGTGGGCGACCGGCATGGCAAACTCGGCTCCCTTCGGGGTCGAGTCCGGCCAGCGCTGCATGATCGACTTCTGGCGGGTGTAGAACCGCACGCCCTCTTCTCCGTAGGCGTGGGTGTCGCCAAATAGGCTCTTCTTCCAGCCGCCGAAGCCGTGCCACGCCATCGGGACCGGGATCGGCACGTTGACACCGACCATACCGACTTGGATCCGGCGCCCGAACACGCGCGCGGCGTTGCCGTCGCGGGTGAACAGGCTTACCCCGTTGCCGAATTCGTGTGCGTTGATGAGGCGCACCGCCTCGTCGAAGTTGGCCACCCGGAGGCAGGCGAGAACAGGTCCGAAGATCTCCTCTCGGTAAATCCTCATCTCGGGCGTGACATGATCAAACAGCGTCGCCCCAAGGAAGAAGCCGCTCTCCCGGCCTTCGACCCGATAGCCGCGACCATCGACCAGAAGCGAGGCCCCCTCCGCGACGCCAGTGTCGATGTAACCCGAGATGCGTTGGCGGGCCGCGTCGGTAACGATGGGGCCCATCTCAACCCCGCTTACCAATCCATCGTTGACGGCCAGCGACTTCGCGCGTTCGCCGAGCTTGGCGATGACCTCGTCTGCAATGTCGCCGACCAGCAGCGCGACGGAGATCGCCATGCAGCGCTCGCCGGCTGAGCCGTAAGCCGCACCGATCAGAGCGTCGACCGCCTTGTCCAGGTCGGCGTCGGGCATGACAACGAGGTGATTCTTGGCGCCGCCGAGAGCCTGGACGCGCTTACCTCTGCGCGCGCCGGTCTCATAGACGTAGTTTGCGATCGGGGTCGATCCAACGAAGGAGACGGCCTGGACGTCCGGATGGTCAAGCAGCGCGTCGACAGCTTCCTTGTCGCCCTGCACGACGTTGAACACACCATTCGGAATCCCGGCCTCACGCATCAGCTCCGCCAGCATTAGCGATGGCGTCGGATCGATCGGGCTCGGCTTCAGAATAAAGGTGTTTCCGGCTGCGATCGCGACCGGGAACATCCAGGCTGGCACCATGACCGGGAAATTGAAGGGCGTGATCCCCGCGACAACCCCGAGGGGCTGGCGGAAGGTCCAGTTGTCGATGCCGGTCGAGACCTGGTCCGTGAAGCCGCCCTTCAGCAGATGGGGTATCCCGCAGGCGAACTCGACCACATCAATCGCGCGGTCCACTTCACCCCGAGCGTCCGAGAAGACCTTGCCGTGCTCGGCCGTGATGGCGCGAGCGAGTTCATCGCGGTGCTGGTTCAAGAGCGCGAGGAATCGATTTCAGAATGCGAGCGCGACGGATCGGAGGCGTGTCGGCCCACCCTGGAAAGGCTTGGTGGGCCGCGGTCACGGCCGCGTCCACATCAGCGCGCGACGATAGCCCGACACGGCCGGTTATCGCACCAGTGGCGGGGTTGAACACGTCCTGCGTCCGGCCGCTCGTGACGGCCAGCGCCGCGTTGGCGACATGGTTTTCGATGGCAGGCGGAACGCTGGTCGTGATCTTGGGGTCGGTCATGGGGCTTCTCCTTGTCTAAGAACTCCGACCGGCTTTAGCGCACCACCGCACCCCGCAGACCTTCGGAAATCTCCGTTAGACTTACGGATTCAGTGGTTCCAGGTGAGTGTCCTCGCTGTTCGGTCTCTAACGATAAAGTATCGACAATGCGGCGCGCATCAGGTCGGAGTGTCCTGCAGGAACATTTCGCGGGGCAGTTCCTGGCCCAACTTCTGCCGGCGCGCACCTTCGTAAATAGCCCCCGCGACGGCGGCGAACTGGAGCCCTTGGATACCGGAACTGGCGCCCCCCTCGCCTTCGAGCACACCGAATGAATTGGTCGCGAGCGACGTAACCATGTTTCGGCTTTTGCGTTGATAGGGCTCCCCGGTCTTCCAATTCACGCAATCCACGTACTCCGCGTTGGGGTAGCGATGGGGCCTTGATTGATACCGCGGCACTCGCGCCCGCTCGTCGGGCTGTCCGCCCACCCACGACATTGCGTCACCGCGAATGCCGCCATAGTCGTCGTCAACGAACCCGGCGAGCGACATGGGCGAGCGCCTCGCCAGCAGGCCAACCGCCTTGACCTTCGTGAACGCCGCGTCCGACAGTTCCTCGGTCAACACGTTGGTAATGTGCGTTCCGGGCTCGATCGAATCGGCCTCGACCACCGGCGACTGCGCATTGGTGCAGAGTGAAAGGATATCAGCGCTGCGCGCCGCTTCCTTGGCCGACGTACAGGCGACTACTTCGCAGTCCAGCTTCGCTCCGATCTCCGTGCAGTAGAGCTCGAGCCGCTCGCGGTTGGGGCTGAAGACCTGGATTCGCTCGATGGGGCGAACCGCCTTCATCGTCATGGCGAAGGAGCGCGCCATGCCGCCGGAGCCGATGATGCCGAGCACGCGCGCATCCTTGTTCGCCATGTACTTCGCGCCCAGCGCCCCCGTCGCGGCAACGCGAATGTGCTGGACGTAGCTGTCATTCAGGATCGCCAGAAATTCCGCGTTGTCGCTGTTGTAGAGAAAGACGAGACCACCATAGAGCCCGGGCTTATACGAGTAGGTCACGCGACGGCGCTTCCCATCGATCTCCGGCCAAGAAATGATGTCGGGCTTGACGCGCAGAGCATAGTAGCCGGGTCCGCGGGAGCCACCTTCCATCGAGCTGAAGCACAGAAATTCGTCGGGACGAGTGGTCGGCAGGAAATTGTCCATCCGCGGCCGGCGGATCGCGTCTCCCTTTGCATATTTCCTCAGCATCTCTTCGACCGCCGCCACCGCGTCTGCCGCCTGCAGCGATCTCTCTTGGTCCTGGTTATTGAGGTACAAAGGCATTTCAGCTCCATTTCGCGCGACAATGACCGCACCTCAGTGACGGGTGCCGGTTCCAAGCGGGGTGAATCGTAGAATCCGTTCTGGCATGTTGACGCCGGATGTGATGGCCAAAAGCGGCATACGCTGGCCGTTCCCGGTGCTTCGTCTTAGTCCGACGGCGGCACGAACTGCACCGAAAATCCTCGAGCTTCGGCCGCGATAGCCGCAACATGCGGAGCACCAAAGTGGGCTGGAAAGAGCAACGCACCCTCGCCGGCGCAGTGCTCAAGCACGCGGCGGCGCGTGGAACGCGCCTGCTCGGGCAGAACGCAAAACCGGCTATTCCAGTGTGGTGCGTAGACCTGCAGCGCGTGATGCAGGACGTCGCCACAGAACACCGCGCGCTCGCCACCCGCGTCGAGCTTCAATATGACCAACCTAGGCGTATGACCGGGCGCAGGCTCTACGCGTAGCTCATCATCGATTGCATGCGTACCTTCAATCAGCAGCGCCTGGCCTGCTTCAATCACGGGAAGCACGCTGTCGCGGTAAAGGACTTTTCGGATAGGTTCCTCGGGCGCGTCAGGATGCTGCGTCGGATCCCAGTAGTCGTTCTCTTCTCGCGAGAAGAGATAAGTTGCGTTCGGGAATGTCGGGACCCATCGCCCGTCTCGCAGGCGCGTGTTCCAGCCGAGGTGATCCTCGTGCAAATGGGTGCAGAGGACGACGTCGATGTCCTCGGGCGCGGCCCCGGCGGCACGCAACCGCTCAAGCCAAGGGGTGTCCAACTGGTGGAAGCGCGGCAGCCAGGAACGCTCCTTATGGTTGCCAGCGCAGCCGTCGAGCAGGATCGTGTGCCGCCCGGTGCGGATCAGCCAGGAATGCACGCTGGTGATCAACTGGTTCGTTTCACGCCTGTAGTGATTGGGCTCCAGCCAGCCGAGATGCCGATCGAGCACGTCGCGTTCGAACCCGGCAAAATAGGATTCCGGAGGAAAGCTCGCGAATCCAAGTTGCTCTTCTACTCGCGTCACGCTCACCGAACCGACGGTCCACGTACTCACGTGTTTCATGCCGCCTTCAGTTCACGCGGATATTTTTCTCGCGTGCGACTTCTCCCCATTTCACGGTTTCCTCCTTCAGAAAGGCTCCGAACTCGGCCGGGGTGCTGACCACCGGCTCGAAAGCTTGAGGATCGAGATACTTGGCCCGGAAGGCAGGATCGGACGTGATCTTGTGCAAGGTCGATTGAATCTTGTTGATCGCCTCCGCAGGCGTGCCAGCCGGTGCCACGACGCCGAACCAAGCGGAGGCTTCGAAGCCCTTCAGCCCAGCTTCGGCCACCGTGGGAATATCCGGATATTTGGGCAGCCGCTTGCTGCTGCCGAAAGCGATCATCTTGATACGACCGCCCTTCCACTGCGCCAGCGCGCCTCCCACAGAGCTGAACATGAGTTCTACCCGGCCTGCCGAGAGATCGATCATTGCCGGCGCCGAGCCCTTATAGGGAATGTGGGTAAGCTTGATGCCGGCGGCGGAAGCGAAGAGCTCCATGTTGAGATGCGCCGTCGAGCCGACGCCGAAGGTTGCGTAGTTCAGCTTGCCTGGCTCCGCCTTAGCCATCCGGATGACCTCACCGACCGTGCTTGCCGGGAAGGAAGACGGTGCGACCAGCACCTGCGTGACGGATACCAATTCCGTTACCGGCGCGAAATCCCGGAATGTGTCGTATGGAAGCTTTTGATAGATGTTCGGGTTGATCACGAGCGTGGACGATTCCGTCAACAGAAGCGTGAGACCGTCCGGCTTTGCGGCCGCTACGTACTGCGCACCAATCATCGTATTGGCGCCGGGCTTGTTCTCCACGACGACCACGCGGCCCCATTCCGCGGACAAGCGCTCGGCAAGTGCTCTCGCCAACGCATCGATGCCTCCGCCGGCGGAATATGGAACAACGATATGGACAGTGCCGGCCGGATAGGTCTGTGCCAGGCATACATTGGCGGCGATGCTAAAAATGGCGACAAGCAAGCCTTGCAGGAATCTCATGACTTAACTCCAATGCCAGCTCGGTGCGGCTCCAGAAAGAGCAGCAGACGAGGATCTGAAGATTGATGGTGAGATTGATGGGTGATCCAGCCGAGCGTACGGCTTGGCTCCGGTGGGAGCGAAGGCCCTAAGAACCATCGGCATCGACTGTCTTCTCGGTCAGGGACCGGAGCACCATGCGGCCGGTGCGCTCGATGTGGTCGCGCAGCAGGCGGCACGCCTCGTCGCAACGCCTCCCGACCGTCGCACCACAGATATCGCGATGCTCCTGAGCGACATCGCGATCGATCGGATTGTTCTCGAGGAAGAGGCGGCGACAGCGGTCGCTCAGGTCGTGCAGCGTGGCGCAGAAATTGAGGAGCAAGATGAATCTTGTTGCGCGCGAGCCAGTCGCCGGCCTTGTTGATCTCCGCATCGCGGACCACGATCACCTCGGCGCGCCGGCTGCCGCCGTCAAGCACGACGACGTCGCCGAACAGCACGCAGTCGGCGACTGCCCGGCGGAGTTGCTGCGCGCCGTCAAGCGACTGTCGCCTTGGGATGACATATCGGACGGCTGGCGCTCACGCGGGCTCGCCGGCCTTGGCCTTGCGGGCCTGCTTGGTCACCGGGTCCGCAAGCTTCAGCACCTGGGACCTTCCGAAGCGCGTCAGTCACGGCCTGGGCGGTCCGGTTGAGGTGGAATTCCATTAGCCGGCAGGTCTTCAGCACCTGGCGCTGCATCGCCGCCTCGAAGATGGCATGATGCTCATCCTTGACGCTGCGATCGGCCGGCGAGTTGACGAGGGAAATCCAGCGATAGCGCTCCGACTGATGATAGAGCTGCGCCAGCAGCCGCTTGAGCCACGGTGAATCGCAAGCCGAGATCAGCGCCTCGTGGAAACGCCGGTTGCGGCTTTCCCACTGGGACAACAGGTCCTCGCCAGCATTCTGCATCTGCGCTTCGGTCGCGGACAGTTCAGCAAAGGCGTGGCTGACCTCCTCTTCCCATTCGCGGCCGCCGCGCTGCACGGAAATCTGCAACGCCTCCGCCTCCAGCAAATTGCGGATTCGCGTGATGTCATGGAATTCGGCAAGTGATAGCGGCGCAACCCAGAAGCCGCGCTGGCCTTCGCTGACGACCAGCGCGTCGCCGACGAGACGGGTGAGCGCCTCGCGCAGCGGACTCATCCCGATGTCGTATTCGCGGCTGAGCTTCTCCAGCGGCAGCTTGGCACCAGCGCGAATGCTGCCCCGCAGAATATCGGCGCGGATGCGCCTGTAGCCATAGTCGGCCAACGTCTTGATCGCAGCACCGCCCTCTTTCTTTTCCATGTGCTCTTTACTGACCTCAGCGCGGATAGTCGCCCGGACCGGTCTCTCCCGCTGCCAGGATGCAACCTACCATGGATAGCCCTATCATAAAATAACGAATATCGAAATATTGTTGACAGCAGTTTGGCACCTCCCTAGGCTCCCTTACCGGAGCGGCGATATATCGGCCGGCATGGCCGGACAAATTATCATCCGGACCGATGATCCGAGTCATGGCCCGCCTGCATGTCACGCGGGGGCGACTCCGAGAGAGCGGCATCTCTCAAGGGAGAAGCGCGCAAGAAGGGATCAAGATGGATAACAGGAGACCGCCCATGTACCAGATGCCGATCGTCAACCTGCTGGAGACTGGTAAGAAGCTTTCGGAGACGAAGAAGCAGGTGAACGTCCTGTGGCAGGAGCCGGAATCCCTGGCCTTCGTCGCGCGCGGCCGCGACTACCGCAGCGAGTTTCACATCAACCCCAGCGACGAGATGATGTACATGATCAAGGGGGAGATGCGCCTTCACTACCGGACGCCGGAGGGCAAGGAAGAGGTTGCGATCCTCCCCGAAGGCTCGGCGATATACACGCCGGCGGGTATTCCCCATTCCCCGCGATTCCCGTCCGATGCCTATGCCCTGATCACCGAGCGCAAGCGCCGCGATGGCGAGATCGACCGATTTCACTGGTACTGCATGAACTGCGATGCGTTCCTGCATGAGGAAACCTTCGTGGTCAGCGACTACACCGCCGACCCGGTTTCCAAGGCGTACAAGAATTTCTTCGACAGTGTCGAGTTCCGCACCTGCAAGAAATGCGGAACGGTGATGCCGGCGCCTTAACCGGCAGGCCGGCCCCGCACCGGCCAACCTCGCGCTACATCGGCGGCAACGCCGGCTCCGATCCGCAGCCGGCATTCCGGTGCAGCCCGCAGGCGCAACGCGTCCTTTTCCCGTCCGGCGTCGCGGGCGCTGGTCCTGCCTGAAGCGCCGGCCGGCGTCAACACAGTAGCCGCGATGACAACTCTATCGATCACGACGCAGGACGGCCGCTCCTATGACGGATATTCCGTCGCGTCCGGTACCGCCACCGCTCCCGCCGTCCTCATCCTGCCGGAAATGTTCGGAATGAACGACGCGATGCGGCGCGTCGTGGACGATTATGCGCGCCGCGGTTTTTCCGCCTTGCTGCCGAACGTGTTCTGGCGCTCCGAGCATCCCCGCGGGCTCGCCTATGACGGAGCCGACCGCGAGCTCGCCTGGGCTCGCCTGAAGGCGCTGGACCTCGATGATACAGTCCAGGATATCGGCCTCGCGGCGCGGTTTCTGCGCGAGCGCTCGCCGTGCAACGGAAAAGTCGTCACGATCGGATTCTGCGGCGGCGGACGCCTCGCAGTGCTCGCGGCGATGCGCCATCAGGTCGACGCGGCGGTCTCGCTCTACGGGCTCGGAATACCCCAACATTTCGAAGAAATGCGCAACATCCGCTGTCCAACCCAGCTTCATTACGGCGACGCCGACCAGCACATCCCGAAATCGGAGATCGATGCGGTCGCCAAGGCAGCGGTGCCGCATCCAACGATCGAGGTGTTCATCTATCCGAATGCCGGGCACTCCTTCTTCAATCCGGTTCGCCCCAACTACAATGCCGCAACGGCGTCCCTCGCCGCATCGCGCATCGACCGTCTGCTAGATTCCATGGGCTCGCCGCAATGAGGGCCTTCCTCCGTGTCGATCAGATCAGCAAATCCTATATCGACGGTGCCGGCGGCGCGGAGGCGAAGATTCTCAACAGCGCTTCGCTTGAAATCAGGGAAAGCGAGTTCCTCGCGGTCATCGGGCCGTCGGGCTGCGGCAAATCCACGTTCCTTCAGATCATCGCCGGCCTGATGCCGCCGACATCGGGCCGGGTCCTGCTCTGCGACAAACCGATCAGTGGCCCGCCGGCGCACATGGTCTATCTGTTCCAGCAGTACAACAAGTCGTTGTTTCCATGGCGCACGGTCCGCGACAATGTCGCTTTTCCGATGCAGATGCGCGGCGCCGCGGCAGCCGACATCGAGCAGGCTTGCCGCGACTATATCCGCATGGTCGGCCTTGCCGGCCACGAGAACCGCTATCCGTGGCAGCTGTCCGGGGGCATGCAGCAGCGCGTCGCGATCGCGCGGGCATTGGCGGCCGAGCCGCGCATCCTGCTGCTCGACGAGCCGCTCAGCGCCGTCGATGCTCTGACGCGGATGGAGCTGCAATCGCTGATCCTGGAAATATGGGAGCGCCAGAAGCTCACGATCCTGCTGGTGACGCACGACGTCGACGAGGCAGTCTTCATGGCGGATCGCGTCGCGACGCTGACGGTAAGCCCTGCCAGAATCGATTCCATCATCGAGACCGGGATCCCGCGACCGCGCGACCCGATCACCACCCGGGAGCGACCCGACTTCCTGACGTTCAGGCGCGACCTGCTCAATACCCTTCTCAACAGGCAGCACGCGCAGATCCCATCGACATGAGCACGGCGACAAAGGCGCTTCAGGCGACGCTGTCATTTGCGGCGGTACTCGCCGTATGGGAGCTGCTGGGGCGCGCCGTGCTCGTTAACGCCGTGCTGCTTCCGCCGCCCTCGCTCATTGCCCCGACGCTTGCCGACATCATCGTTTCCGGCAGCTTCCTGCGCCCGCTGCTTGAGACGCTGCTGCTGTTCGCCGTCGGCTACTCGATCGCCTGTATTCTCGGCGTCGCAATCGGGCTGGCGATGGGATGGTATGATCGCGTCTATTATCTTCTCGAGCCAACCATAGAGCTGCTGCGGCCGATTCCGAAGGTCGCGCTGGTCCCGCCGCTGTTCCTGTTCCTCGGGCTCGGCGCGTCGATGAAAATCACGACGGTCGCCCTCGCCGCGTTCTTCCCGGTGCTGATTGCGACCATCCAGGGCGCCCGCGGCGTCGATCCAGTGCTGGTGAACACCGCCCGCACGCTCGGTGCCGGGCCGGCGCGGATCGTGTTCCGGATCGTGCTTCCGGCTTCGCTGCCGCTGATCTTCACCGGAATGCGCGTCAGCCTCGCGCTCGGCCTGATCGTCGAGATCCTCGCCGAGATGCTGTCGGGCGAAGGCGGCCTCGGCTACCTGATCGTCGACATGCAGCGCTCGTTCGCGATCCGGCAGATGTATGCGTGGATCATCATTCTCGCCGCGGTCGGACTGTTTCTGAACTTCGTCTTCGAATATCTCGAATCCCGCATCGTCTACTGGCGAGGCAAGTAGATGAAGAAGCGCACGGCCGGAATAGTGCTGCTGATCCTGCTGCTGCTGCTCTGGGAGGCATCGGCCCGCTTCGGCTGGGTGAAAAGCGAGAACTGGCCGACGCTCGTGGCGGTGCTTGAGGTGACCTATCGCCAACTTCTTTCGGGCGAGCTCTCCCTGGTTCTGGCCGCCAGCATGGCGCGCATGATCGTCGGCTTCGTCATCGGCAGCCTCTGCGGGATCCTGCTCGGCCTGCTGCTAGGCACCCTGCGCACGCTCGACGGATTCCTCACGCCGCTTGTGGAAGCGGTGCGCCCGATACCGGTCCCGGCGATCATACCGCCGCTCATCCTCTTTCTCGGTATCGACGACGCCTTGAAGATCTTCGTCGTCGCCTTCTCCGTGTTCTTTCCGATGCTGGTCAGCACCGTCGGAGGGGTCAGGAATGTCGACGAGACGCTGATCCGTACGGCGCGGACCTTGCAGACGACGCAGGGCTCGATTCTCCGTTTCGTTATTTTGCCGGCAGCACTGCCCTCGATCATGTCGGGCTTCCGCATCAGCCTGCCGCTGGCGCTGATCACCACGGTGGTTGCGGAGATGATCGCTGGATCGAGCGGGATCGGCTACGTCATCGTCCGCGCGCAATATGCGATGCAGCCGCAGGAAATGTATTCCGCGGTGCTGTGCCTAATGGTGATCGGCTATCTGCTCAACCTGCTGTTCCTGCTGTTCGAACGGCGCCTGATCCCCTGGTACCACCTGTCCGAGAACGCCTGATCCGGCGCGACAAGTAATCAATGAGAGGAGACGACGATGTTGACGAGGGCACTGGCGATACTGCTTCTGTGCGTCTGTTTGCCAGCGGGCGCGCTCGCCCAGACGACGAAGCTGCGCGTGAGCACCAATCAGAATATCGATGCGGCGGCCTTCGAGGCCGCCAAGGCCAACGGCTATTTCGCCGAGGAAGGCCTCGAGATCGACACCACGCCGGTGGTCGGCGGCGCCGTCGGGCTTCCGGCGGTTGCCGCCGGCCAGGTCCAGATCGCCGCGAGCAATCTGATAACGATCGTTCTCGGCGTGAAGAACGGCCTACCCTTCAAGATCATCGCCGCAGGAGACGCCTCGAGCAGCGCGCCGCCGGACCTCGCCGGTGTCGCGGCAAAGCCGGAGAGCGGCATCAAGAGCGGAAAGGAGCTTGAGGGCAAGCGGCTCGCCGTCAACACCCGCAACAACATCATCTGGATGTTCGCCCGCGCCTGGGTCGAGGCGACCGGCGGCGATCTCCGCAAGGTGAGCTTCATCGAGGTGCCCTTCCCGCAGATGGTCGACGCGATCCGCCAAGGGCGCGCCGATGCCGCCTTTATCGTCGAGCCGTTCCTCTCGGTCGGCCTGAAGAGCAAGGAGATCGAGGTGATCGGCTGGCCCTATGCCACGGTGCTGAAGAATGCACCGATCTCGCAATGGGTAGCGAGCAAGACATATATCGACCAGAACCCCCAAGTGATCGACAAATTCGTCCGCGCGTATAATCGCGGGACCGACTGGATCAACGAGAACAACCGCAACGAGAAATGGGTGTCGCTCATTTCCGGCTATACGCGGATCGCGCCCGACATCGTCAGGACGGCCGCCACCCCGTTGTTTGTCAAATCGATGGACGTCGGTCAGATCGAGAAGTCGATCGAGCTGATGCGCAAGCACGGCCTGCTGCAGGCGGGGGACCGCATCGACGTTCCCGGCCTGCTGTACCGGACGGTGGCGAGCCAGAAATAGCTCCACTGACGGAGGGGGCAGCCACCTTCTCGCTCTGCCGCCCGGACAAACGAGAGGCAGGGACGGCGCCGCCGGCCCTGCTGAATTCTGCGCTTAAGCGAACATCGCGACGCAATCGATCTCGACATTGACGCCGGTTCGATGCGGCGTCCCGCCGATGCAGGTCCGCGTCACCTTCTCGCCGCCGAGATAGCTCTGGAAGACCTCGTTGAAGCGCGGGAAATCCGCGACATTGCGCAGCACAACGCGCACATTGACCACGTTCTTCCACGTCGCCCCGGCGGCCTCGAGAACGCCGACGAGGTTGTCGAGGGTGCGGCGCGTCTGCACCTCGATGTCGCCCTCCACCACCGTCCGCGTCGTCGGATCGAGCGGCCCCTGCCCCGACAAAAACAGCATGTTGCCGCAGCGGATGGCCTGCGCGAGCGGCGACGGCTTCTGCAGATCGGTGAACCCGGTTGTCGGTGACTTCGCCGACGTGACAATTTGCTTCTGCACGACTAAATACTCCCCCGCCTCAAACTGCGCGCTGATGGCGAGCGCGGTCGCACAAGGCGGCACCGCACTCATCCCCGCCATCTCAATCGGTGGTCACGGGGAAGTCAATAAAAAAATCGATATTATAGAGCTCGCGTGGGTTTCTCGGCCAAAATTCGACGCTGCTTCAAAAGCACTGGTAGCTCGAAAGCAGAGAAATTTCGATTTTTATTGACTTGGGGATGCAGACTGCTTTCTCTCCCGGGGTTCCGGGTTTGCCGACACCAAGAGGACGTCTCCTGCATGCTCTCCGACGCCGACCGCAAACGCGCTGCCGACATCCTGATCGCCGCCGAGGAGGAACGGCGCCAGGCCGTTCAGCTGTCGACGGCGTGGCCGGAGATCGAGATCGAGGATTCCTACGCGATCTCGACCCTGGTCGCGGAGCGCAAGATCGCCCAGGGCGCGCGGCTGATCGGACACAAGGTCGGCCTGACATCGAAAGCCATGCAGCGCTCCTCGCAAATCGACGAGCCGGATTACGGCCATCTCCTCGACACGATGATGATCGCCGACGGCGCCAAGATTCCGCACGACCGCTATTGCCGGCCACGTGTCGAGGTCGAACTGGCATTCGTCCTCGGCAAGACGCTGAAAGGACCCGGCGTCGGGCTGACCGATGTGCTGCGTGCAACGGAATATGTCGTCCCCGCGATCGAAATCGTCGACGCGCGGATCCAGGATCAACGCAAGATATTCGATACGGTCGCGGATAACGGCGCGGCCGCCGGCATCGTCATCGGCGGGCGGCCGGTCGGTCCGACCGACGTCGATCTGCGCTGGGTCGGGGGCATCATGTATCGCAACTCCGAGATCGAGGAGACCGGCCTTGCCGCCGGCGTGCTCGGACACCCGGCGCTCGGCGTCGCCTGGCTTGCGAACAAGCTCGGGCAGCATGGCGTCGCCCTTGAGCCCGGCCACCTGATCCTCGCCGGCTCGTTCACCCGCGTCGTGTTCGCCAACAAAGGCGACACGCTGCATGGCGACTTCGGCGCGCTCGGCGGCATTGCCGTTCAGTTCGTCTGATGCGTTCGCGGCGTATTTCTTTCGCCGCGGTCGGATCGGATGTCGTCCTTCTGGCGCGCGCCGCCGATCAGCGCAATGCAAGCGGGCCGTTGCAAGCTCGGTGTAGCAGCGGCCCCTGTGCCGCCGATCGCAGGATCGGCGGCTAAACGGACGGCACGGCGGCCGCTTCGAGCCCCGGCATCAGCGACAAGGCATTATCGCGTTCGATCTTGCGGAGCGTTCCGGCATCGAGGCCGAGCGACGCCAAGGCCTTGACGCTCGCCGTGGTGGTCGATTCCGGGGCGAACGGGTAATCGCTGCCGAACAGTATCCGGTCATCGGACACCAGCTGCCTCATGCCGCTGATGGAATAGGCGTTCGCCGACAGTGCCGTATCGAAATATAGACGCCTGAGCTCGTTGATGGCGCCGTCCGGCACATGACGCTTGAACTGCGGGCGGACCTCCAGACGTGCGATCCGTTCGGCCAGGAACGGAATGGTGCCGCCGGCATGCGAGAAGATAAAGCGAATGTTCTGACACCGCGCCAGCGTTCCCGAGAACAGCAAGTCAGTGACGGCGCGCGTCGTGTCGAACGGAAAATCGAGCGTCGCAGCAGGAATATGCTTGAGGCACTGGTTGCAGGCGCCGACAGTCGGATGGAAATAGACCACGGCGCCGCGGCGGTTGAGCTCGTCGAACACCGGAGCAAACTCCGGATCGCCTGGATACCGATCGCCATAACTTGTCAGCAAACCGATGCCGTCCGCCCCCAGTTCGTCGAAAGCGAACGTGATCTCCCGCAGGCTCGCCTCAACATCCGGCAGCGGGAGGCACGCGAACAGCCCAAACCGCCCCAGATAGTCGCTGCGCATGCGCGCTGCATATTCATTGCAGTGCCGGCACAGCGCGCGAGTCGCCTCGCGGTCATTCACGCACACGCCCGGCGCCGACATCGAAAGGACCGCGGTCGCGATGCCGTGCCGGTCCATGACGTCGATCGAATGCGAGGGCCGCCAGTCCGGAGCCTCGCCGGATACGATCAGGCTGCCGATCGCCTCGCGGCCGACGATGCGCACATAATCCGGCGGAAGAAAATGATGGTGGGTGTCGATCCGGTGTGGCGCGGAGGGCATGTCAGGGCAGTCTCACAGCTTGATGCAGACATTGCTGGGCTCAGAATAGAAGTTCAGCGAATGGACGCCACCCTCGCGGCCGATGCCCGACATCTTCAAGCCGCCGAAGGGCGTGCGCAGATCCCTGAGAAACCAGCAATTGACCCAGGTGATGCCGACCTCGATCGCGCGCGCCACGCGGTGAGCGCGGCTGAGATCGCTTGTCCAGATGCTGGCCGCGAGGCCGTAGACGCTGTCATTGGCGGCGCGAACGACCTGCGCCTCCTCGTCGAACGGGGCGATGTGGCAGACCGGACCGAAAATCTCCTCCTTGACGCAGCGGGCGCTTTCGTCGAGGCCGGTCCAGATCGTCGGCTGGACGAAGAAGCCGTTGTCGCGCGCGTCGCCGAATCGTGGCACGCCGCCGCCCGTCACGACCCGGGCGCCTTCCGCGACCGCGAGCTTGTAGTAGTTCAGCACCTTGGTGCGGTGCTCGGCGGAAATCAGGGGGCCTAATGTCGTATCAGCCGATTGCGGCCATCCGGGCTTGAGCGCCTCCGCCTTCGCCTTGAGCGCCTCGACGAAACGCTCAAAGATCGGCCGCTCGACATAAACGCGCTCAGGCGCGAGGCACACCTGCCCGGTATTCGAGAACACCGCATGGGCGATACCGTCGACCGTCTTGGTGAAGCCAGCATCCGCAAAGACAACGGCCGGGTTCTTCCCGCCGAGTTCAAAGGAAATGGCTTTGATGCCGTCGGAGGCAGCCCGCATGATGGCGGAACCGGTGCGGCTTTCGCCGGTGAAGGTGATGGCATCGACGCCAGGGTGGCGGGTCAGGATCTCTCCCGCCGACTGCGGGCCAAAGCCGTGAACCAGGTTAAGAACGCCGCGCGGAATCCCGACCTCCTGCGCGACCTCGGCGAGCAAAGTGGCCGTGGACGGCGTCTCCTCGGACGGCTTGATGACGACCGTGTTACCCGACGCGAGCGCTGGCGCGACCTTCCAGGTCAGCAGCAGCAGCGGCAAATTCCACGGCGATATGACGGCGACGACGCCGTGAGGCCGGCGCACGGCGTAATTGAGCGCCCGCCCGCCGTCGTGCGTGTCCATCTCGTAGAATTCGGTCGAAGCTGCGGCGATCGCATCCGCGAACACCCGGAAATTGGCAGCGCCGCGGGGAATATCGAGATGGCTCGCCACCGACACGGGCTTTCCGGTGTCGGCGACCTCGGCGGCGACGAAGTCGTCAAAACGCTTCTCTATGCCGCTGGCGAGCGCATTGAGAAAACGCCGCCGTTCATTGAGCGGGATCGCGCGCCAGTGATCGAGCGCCTGGCGCGCCGCCGCGACCGCGCGGCCGACGATGGCATCGTCGGCCTCATAGGCGCGGGCATGGACCGTGCCGTCGACGGGGTTCACCACATCGAAGGGCTTGCCCTCGTCTATGAAGGCCCCATCGACGAAATTGCGCAGCCGGGTTTGGCCGGCGGCGGCACCGCCCAGGTCGCGGGCGAGCACGGCGGACACAGTCATGTAGAAAATTCCTTGTGCCAAGGCGCAGTCGCAGAGCGCCGGAGATTTCGTATTATTTCGATATTTGCAGGAAAAAACAGCACAGATCAACAAGTTAGGATGTCGGAAACCTCCAGAATATCGAAATTAATTGACGCGACCCGGCCCGATCGGGCAGTCTTTTCGACCATCAAATGCCTGATCCCACAATCTTTGCCCGACCGGTTCGCGCACGCAATCCTGACGCAGATACAGATCACATGAACCGCGTTGGCAGTCCTTCTGCCGCGATTGCCGGCAGGGACAGAGACTCGGCGACCGATATAGCCGGTCGCTGCCGTTCCGAGCTCTGATATCGAACCTTGGAGGCATTATTGGCACCGCTCCGTCTTACGCTGGCCTGCTGGAATTACGACCGCACCGGCCCTCTGGCCACCGGCACCATCAAGCCGGCAGGCATCGAGCTCGTCTACCTCGAGCAGCCGGTGGAAGAGACGTTCTTCCGTATGGCGCGCCACCGGGAGTTCGACATCGCCGAAATGTCGCTCTCGACCTATTGCGTCACCTTGATGAAGGACGATCCGGACTTCATCGCGATCCCGGTCTTCCCGTCCCGCATGTTCCGCCATTCCGGAATTTATGTGTCGACGAAAAGCGGAATCGACAAGCCGCAGGATCTCGCGGGCAAGCGGATCGGCTGCCCGGAATTCCAGCTCACGGCCTTTGTCTGGATCCGCGGCGTGCTGGCCGAGGAACATGGCGTTCCAAGCAGCAGCCCATCCTACTGGACCGGCGGCGAGGAGGAACCTGGCCGGCCCGAGAAGATCAGCATCACTCTGCCAGATCGTTTTCGTGTCCGGCGCATCGGGCCGACGCAGATCCTGTCGCAGATGCTGGCCGACGGTGACCTCGATGCGCTCTATGCCACGCGGATGCCGTCGACGCTGCATACGCGGCCCGGCGACGTCAGGCGGCTGTTCGAGGATTCCCGCGCCGCCGAGCAGGACTATTTCCGGCGCACTCAAATCTTTCCGATCATGCACACGGTCGTGATTCGCCGCGACCTCTACCGGCAACATCCGTGGATCGCGGTTTCCCTGCTCAAAGCCTTCTCAGAAGCCAAGGCGGTCGCGATGCGCGACCTCTACGAACTGGCTGCGTTGACAACAATGCTGCCGTGGCAGGTGGTGCATGTGGAGGAAACCCGCCGGGCGCTGGGCGAGGACTGGTGGCCCTACGGGCTTGCCCCGAACCGGCATGTGCTGGAAAAGTTTCTGACCTATCATCATGAACAGGGGCTCTCGCACCGGCTGCTCACGCCCGAAGAGCTGTTCGCGCCGGAGACGCTTGAATCGTTCAAGATCTGATCGGCTCCACCGCTGAACCGTATCGACCGGCCGCCTCGGTTTATCCGGCGGTCGCTGGCCGGTTGCCTACCTCTCCTATGCTACCGGTCTGCGAGTTCCAGCTCTTGCTCCGCGGCCGAGGTGTCTCTGGTCGGGGCGCTTTGATCAGGGCCAGGCGCCGCAGCGCGCGATCTTAAGCATCTTTGAAACTATCCAACAGCGCGTCGATCCGCTTCTGCGCCAGCTCGACGGCGGCGGCATCGTAGGCCGCACGAAGCGGATTGAAGAAGGCGTGCCCCACGCCGGGATAAAGGAAGACCTCGACATGGCCGCCTGGCCTCGTCGCCTCCGTCACCTCGTCGACCTCGAATCGCGGAACGTGAATGTCGGCAAGGCCGTAGTGCAATTGGACCGGACATTTGATGCCCGGCACTTCGTCGAGATGGTTCCTGATGCCGAGCGCATAGAGCGAGATTCCGGCATCCACGCCGGCGCGTATGCTCGCCAGAAAAGCCGTGCGCCCTCCCATGCAGAAGCCGATCACCGCCACTTTGCCGGAGCAGGACGGCGAGCGGCGCAGCCAGTTGACCGCGACGCCGATGTCGTCCACGCCGCGATCGAAATCATACTGGCGCAGTCGCTCCCATGCTGCGTCACGCGCGGCTCCTTCCGCCGAGATCACGCCGGTCTCGTCCGAACGCCAGAACACGCTCGGCACCAGCGCGCAAATTCCACGGCGGGCATAGCGGTCGGCCAAGTTGCGGTTGAGCTCGGTCGTGCCCCACATCTCGGTGATGATGATGAGGCCCGGCCCGACGCCGCTCTGCGGACGCGAGAGGTAAGCGTCGAAAACCCGCCCATCTTCTTCGGCCAGGATTGGGTTCTCGGTGATGATCTTAACGTCCGGCATCGGTCGCGCTCACATCATCGGGCCGCGGCAACGGTTTGCGAGGACCCATCTGCTTCATCATGGCCTGATAGAGTGCAGGTCCGCATCATCGAGCGACGCTCGAAGCGACGGTAACTCTCGACACGATGAGGTGCTTTCCCCATCGATGTTGTGCCCATCTACAGACGTACTTTTTATTCATGCGTGCCGTTCAATTCATCTTTGGGCTTCGTCCTCCTCGGGTGTCTCTCATTTCGCTCCGGGGGCCGGTCGAGCGACAGCTTCAACGACGGACCGTCCCATCCCAGCTTGTCGCGCGCGTAGAGCCCCCGCGCGCACCGCCCTCACGGCCCCTGGGGGCGGCGCACCTTCATTCCATGAGATCGATGATCGGCCGACCATCCGCGTGGCGGCTAAAGGTGAGCATAGGCCTCGACGGTCTCCCGCGTGATCCCCGAGATCATGTCACGCACGCCTTGTTCGATCGCCGGTCCGGAGAGCGCGTCCGTCGGTTCGCCGATCGTGTGGGCCCGCTCCTGGAAGGCAGGATCCGCCGCCATCGCCATGAATGCCCGCTGCAGCATTTCCACCCGCTCGGGCGGCGTACCCGGCGGAGCAACGAGCGGCGTTCCGAGCATGGCCTGGCCATGCGCAAGCCGCATCAGGGACCGGTCCTTCTCGTCCACGAGGCTCTCGGCCGTCGGCTTGCCCGGGATCTTCGGCAGGGTCTGGAACAGAATCTGCACCGTCCCGCTGTTGAGCAGATCGCGACGCCGCGCAAACGCACTCTCCGGGGCGTAAACAGCATCGACTTCCTTCTGCTCCATTGCCAGGACAATGCGGGACGTATTGCCGTAACCCCCGATGATCTCGACCGGCCATCCCCGAAGCTGCAGGAGCCTCGGGACAGCCGATACGAGTGTCGTCCCGGGAACGCCACCGAACAGGATCTTGCGGGGCGCGCTGCGCAGGTCGGCAGCGCTGTGAACCCCGGTATCGCCACGAACGAAAGCCACGCCGTTGGTGGCACCGGTCGATCCGATGAACCGAAGCTTCAGCGGATCAAAACGCACGTTGTTGAAGCCGAGCAGCGGCTTCAACAACCAGTCGCGGCCGGGCACGGCGAGAACGGTGCCGTCCTGCGGAGCCCTCACCACTAGGTTATTGGCGGCAACGATCCCGCTCGCGCCCTCCATGTTCTGGACGAGCGTTCGCGGGTTGCCGGGAATGAACCTTCCGATGAAGTTGCCGATGAGCCGTGTCACCAGATCGACACCACCACCCGGGTTGTAGCCGCAGATGATCGTGATGGTCTTGCCGCTATAGAAGTCTGCGGCTTGCGCCGCCCGACGCGACAGCGGCGCAAACCCGATCGCAAGCGCGCCGGCACACAGATCGCGTCTCGTCACATGCCCCCGCATGCTTGCACTCCTCTCCGTCGGCGCAGTCCCAGCTCCACCCAGGACATCAGGTTACTTGCTATCAATGCGCAGGGCGAGCCTGTCCTTTGAGCACGGCTGCCGTCGAAAACCGCATTGTGCGCAGCCCGACGCATGAACGCTGAAGCTCAAGCGATCGTCACGCGATCCATGTGCCGACGATGGGGTTCGTATCCTCGATAATCAAAGAAATAATCCGCCGTCACGCGATGCTGCGTGGCGTGGTTGTCCCAGAACGCCAGCGAGTTCTTTTCCCATCGGAAGCGGCAGGCGAAGTCCGAGTTCTCTGCATGCACCCTGACGAAATCGAGAATGGCCTCGCTTTCGGCTGCCTTCATGCTTTGAATGCGTCCTAATCCCTTGCGTGCCGGGAACAAGGCTTTCTTGCCCGTGACGGGATGGATGCGGACGAGCGGATGAATCGCTTCGGTCGGCTCGGCTTCGAGAAACCGCATCGAACGGTTCTTGCCCGGCCGGTATCCGATCGGATTTTGCAAATGGAGACACTTCAGCGGATCGACGATTCGCTTCATCTCGTCGGAGAGCGCCTCGTAAGCGATATACATGTTCGCGAACTGAGTGTCGCCGCCGAAGGGCGGCACCTCGCGGGCGAGCAGAAATGAACCGGCCGGCGGCGATGCAAGGAAAGGAAGGTCCGAGTGCCAGCCGTCGCCCCAGTTTTCCTTCTCGTTGGCTTCCTTGATGACCTCGAGAATTTCCGGATAGCCGGGCTTGCTCGCCGTGGTCGGATGAATGTGAAGCTCGCCGAACTGCCGCGCCAGGGCAAGATGCTGTTCCGGCGTCAGCACCTGATCGCGAAAGAAGACAACGAGGTGATCCTGAAAGGCTGTCTTGATGTCGGAGAAGGTGTCGCGGTCCAACGGCTGGGCAAGGTCGACCCCCTCCACCATCGCCCCAAGCGCGCCGGTTACCGGTTCTATACGGATATGGTTGGGGCGCGCTGCATTGGCCATCGTTCCTTCCTCCGATCACTCGCGTTTCTCGCTAAGCACGACATGGGACACCCCTGGTGTCAACCAAAATTTCGAAAATCGATTTTCATTGACATCGATCGAATGCGATTCGATAGTCGGCCGCCGGACAAACTCGACTTGCCTTGTTCTGAAGCGCCCACGCGCGGGTAGCGGACGCCGGCCGGTGCATTTTGCCGGCCCCTCGCATACAGGAGGACAGTGGATGGGCGGCTTTCGAACCTTCGACACTGCGAAATGGCAACCGGCACGCGCCATGGAACCGGGTGGTCGATCCAGCTGCCTGGCGGGCGGCCGATCTCACCCGGCTCGACGACTGGAGCTACCGGCTGAGCGACGAAGATTGCGACGAGGTGGCCGCCGCGGTGCATGACGTGCAGCGCCGCGGCGTCGCGCCGGAGAACGTGACGCGCGAGAATTTTCCCCTGGGCGGCTTTGCCGAAATTCTGCGCGACGTGCGCCGCGAGCTGACCGACGGCCGCGGCATGGTCATGCTGCAGGGCTTCCCGTTGGACAGGCTGGACCGCCAGGGCCAGTTCATCGCGTATCTGGGCATGGGCGACCATCTGGGGCGCCCCATGTCACAGAATCCGCAGGGGCATCTCATCGGACACGTCAGGGATGTCGGCGCCGACTATGCAGACCCGGTGGTGCGGGCCTACAAGACCCGCGCGGCGCTGGTCTTCCATTGCGACCGCTGTACCTATGTCGGCCTGATGTGCCTGCAGACGGCCAAGAGCGGCGGCGAGAGCATGGTGACGAGCTCGGTCACCGTCTACAACCGGATGCTGGAACGCTGGCCAGACCTGGTCGAGGTGCTGACGCAGGACTTCTACCGGTCCAAGATGGGCGAGATCGATCCCGGCGAGTCGCCGTTCTACACGCAGCCAATTTTCACCTTCTACAAGGGCTATTTCAGCGCGATCGGGGCCGGGTCCTACATCGACAAGGCCCAGAAGCTGCCCGGCGTGCCGCCCATGAGCAGCGCGCAGAAAGAGGCGATCCGGCTGTATCGCGAGACTGCGGCCGAATGCGCGGTCGATATTCCTTTCGCTCCCGGCGACATCCAGCTTCTGAACAACTACGTCACGCTGCATGCGCGGCGCGGCTACGAGGACTGGCCGGATCCGGATCGCAGGCGGCATCTGCTGCGGCTGTGGCTGTCCGATCTCGGCGCCCGCCCGATTCCCGCTCAGCAGCTGAAGGACTTCGGCACTGGTGTGCTGGTGCAGGGCGTGACGCCCAACGTGCCGCTCGACGTGTTCGAGCCCGCCGCGTAGAGCGCGCCGGCCGGTCCGGCCTGCGCGCTCCACTTTTTCCGCTTATTCTTTTTCCGCTTATTCTTTAGATGCAGGAGCTGTTTCGTGGGGAACCGGTTCGCACGTTTATGCCTGTTGCTGGCCGCCGCGTCGCTCATCTGCGCAACCGCCCGCGCGCAGGACTATCCCAACCGCCGGATCACGATCGTGGTGCCCAATACCGCCGGCGGCGGCGTCGACACGGTGTCGCGGCTGGTGGCCACGGCGCTGCAGGCCAAGTGGGGCCAGACGGTGGTAGTCGAGAACCGCACCGGCGGCAACGGCAACATCGGCGCCCAGCGGGTGGCCTCGGCCGCGCCGGACGGCTACACCCTGCTGGCGTCGGCGGAAGTGCCGCTGATCATGAACCAGAGCCTCTATTCGTCGCTCAGTTACGATCCCAAGGCCTTCGTGCCGGTGTCCATCGTCAGCGCGTCGCCGATTTTTCTGGTGGTGCATCCCAGCCTGCCGGTGAAGAGCGTCGACGAGCTGGTCGCCTATGCGAAGGCGCATCCGGGCGAGATCAGCTACGGCACACCCGGCGTGGGCACGCCTACGCATCTCGTCGGCGTCATGCTGGAAACGAAAGCGGACATCAAGATGACCCAGGTGCCCTACAAGGGCAGCTCCCAGGCGCTGTCCGACTTCCTGGGCGGCCATATCAACATGCTGTTCGCGTTTGAGAGCAGCGCCGGGCCGTATTTCGGCAGCGACAAGATGCGCCTGCTGGCGGTCAGCAGTCCGCAGCGCGAAACGCGCTTTCCCGAGGTGCCGGCCATGTCCGAGACCCTGCCCGGGTTTTCCGCCCAGAGCGTGGTGGCCCTGGTCGCTCCGCCCGGCACGCCGCCTGCCATTGCGCGCAAGCTGTCGGACGCTGTGGCCGAGGCGGTGAAATCGCCGGAGCTGTCGAAGCGTCTCGTCCAGATGGGCAGCACTCCGATCGGCAACACACCTGAAGAAGCAGGCGCCTATCTCAAGGAGGTGGGCGACAGCTGGGGCAGGGCGATACGCACCGCCGGCATCAAGGTCGACTGACGCAGACAACAGTCTTCCGTTTCGGCAATCGCCAGCGCGCAGGGTGTGGAAAGTGAATTTTGGAGCGAGCGCCCCGCTGGTTCTAGACATGAAGGGTGGCAAATCCGGTGGCAATCGCGCCAGTTACGCCATTGCCGCGGACGCTCGAGTCCGTCAAACGGACGCGGCTGGGGAGGCGATCATGAGAATAGTGATCCGCGGCTTGGCCGCGGCTGTGCTGGCGATCGTTTCGGCGTCCGGGAGCGTCGCGCAGTCGCCGGCGGATTTCTATCGCGGCAAGACCGTGGAAATCGTGATCGGCTACAGCGTCGGCGGCGGCTACGACATCTATGCCCGCCTGATCGCCCGCCATCTCGGCAAGCACATCCCCGGCAATCCGAAGGTGGTGCCCAAGAACATGGAAGGGGCGGCGGGCTTGCGGCTCGCGAACTGGCTCTATCAAGTGGCGCCGCGCGACGGCACGGTGATCGGCGCCACCAGCCGCAACATCGCGTTCGAGCCGCTGATCGGCAACAAAGCCGCGCGGTACGATTCCCGGCAGTTCACCTGGCTGGCAGCGCCAATGACGAGGTGAGCGTCTGTGCATTGTGGCACACCTCCGGCGTTGCGACGATCAAGGACGCCATGAACAAGGAGCTCGTGATCGGCTCCCTCGGCACCGCGGACGACACCTATCAGTACCCGCGGCTGATCAACAACACGCTCGGCACCAGATTCAAGATCATCACCGGCTATCCCGGCAACAACGATGTCAGTGTTGCGTTGGAGCGCGGTGAGGTGCAAGGCCGTTGCGGCTGGTCGTGGTCGAGCGCGAAATCGACGCGTCCGGCATGGATTGAAGAGAAGAAGATCAACATCCTGATCCAGCTGTCACTCAGCAAGCATCCCGATCTGCCGGAGGTGCCTCTGATCATGGACCTTGCCAAGGATGACGAACAGCGGCAGATGTTCCGGCTGATCTTCGCACGCCAGGTGATGGGGCGGCCGTTCCAAAGTACGCCGGGCGTTCCGCAGGATCGCCTTGAGGCGCTGCAAAAGGCGTTCATGGATACGATGAAAGACCCCGCGTTCCTGGCGGAAGCCGACAAGCTCAAATTCGAGATCACGCCGGTGCCCGGCCCCGCGATCGAAAACCTGGTTGCGGATATCCTCAAGATGCCGCCGGCGTTGGCGGAGCGAGCCGGCCAACTGCTGAAGTAACAGCCATGCCCGGCGATCCTGCCTCGATCGCATCGCAACTTGCACCCACCGGGACGCCGCGTGTCGCGGTATGGATGGTGCCGTATTTCGCGCGCATTCAGGCAGGCGGCCTGAGCGGCATCATCCCCGATCTTGCGGCGGAGCTGGCGCAGCGCGCCGGCGTCAAGCTCGACCTCGTAATGACGCTCTCGGCGATCGGCTTGGCGCCGTTGAGCGCCAGTGTCGCCTCCAGGTAGGACTCGATGATGTAAGCCGGCGGCGGCAGGATATCCGCAACCAGGTCCTTGCCCTGGATGATCTTGGTGTAGGTCGGTCCGCCGACGCAGATTTGATGGGTGGCCCAGAGGCTCGCTGCGACCGCAATCAAGAGGCCGAGCGTCACGACGGCCCCGATCGGCCCATCTACGGATGGGGAGGGACGAGCTTGCTGCCGCGCTCGCACTGACTTGTCAAAGTTGCTGACGGTTGCCGGGCAGCGACTTTTCCCGAAATCAAGCTATCGATCTCTGGGAAGCCTGGATCTTAGAGCGCTGCCTACGCACGGCAGCATTTTTAATGTGGCTTCTCCGCCACACGTGATCGGTTCTCCTTGCGCGGTCAGGAGTTTTTCGACAATCGGAAGCGACTGAGCGAGCTCGCGGCACGCGAGCGGCACATTGCGGAAAAGTCCTTGGCACCGACTCGGCGGCGTCCTTCACTGACGATCAGAACGCACTGATCCGCAGCATGAAATGGCGACGATCCGAAAGTTGCGCGGCCGCTGGCAAGCAATGGTCCGGCGCAGAGGTGTCCCACCTCGCGCGAAGTCATTCGACAAGCGCAGCGATGCTGAACGCTGGGCGCGCGAACTCGAAGCAGAGGTCGATCGCTCTGGTTGGATCGCCGACACAAGACTCGCCGAACGTGTGTCGCTCGGCGAGCTACTCGCACGGTATAGCCGTGAAATAACGCCGACAAAGCGCTCGGCTGCGACAGAGCAGCACCGGCTCAACGGTATGATCCGACGCGACATCTGTCATCGGACGATCGCAAAGCTCACCAGCAGCGACCTGGCGCGTTACCGAGACGAACGTCTGGTCCAAGTCTCGCCTGCGACAGTCGTGCGCGAGCTCAACACAATCTCGCATGCTCTCGATATCGCGCAACGCGAATGGGGTTATTGGTTACCCCGAAACCCAGCGAAGCAGGTTCGTCGACCGAATCTGCCCAACGGTCGCAAGCGCCGGCTCGAAGCAGGTGAGGAGCAGCTACTCCTCGACGCGTGCGACCGAGGTCGAACATCATTGCTTCGACCTTTGATCATACTCGCCCTCCAGACCGGAATGCGGCGCGGTGAGCTCCTCGGACTGCAATGGCAGCACGTCGATCTCCAACGTCGCGTGGCGCATATCCCTCTCACGAAGAACGGTGATCCCCGTGACATCCCACTTTCGCAGCTGGCTACTACGACGTTGCAGACACTCGCTGCAAATCCGTCCCGACATCGTGAGCGGGTATTTCCCATGACCGGCAACGCTGTGCGACTGGCGTTCGAGCATCTTCGTGATCGCGCCAGGATCAAAGACCTGCGATTTCACGACCTCCGGCACGAAGCCATCTCTCGGCTGTTCGAGAAGGGACTGAATATCGCCGAAGTCTCGGCGATCAGCGGGCACAAAGAGCTCCGGATGCTGGCCAGATACACCCACCTGCGAGCAGTCGATCTCGTCCAACGGCTCGGGTGACGCGAAGTTCAACACCACGGAAGGAATAACAATGAAGAAGCAAGCCCTGCTCGCTGCTGTGTCGGTAGCCCTGAACTTCCTGGGAATTCAGCCGAGCGACGCTCAGACGCGGAAAATTTCCACTCAAGAACAACGAGTGATCTCGGAGCGACTCGGCGCGTGGCTGAAAGATCCCTTATCAGCTCAGTATCGCTGGCCCGCCATCCAACTGGGAGCAACTGAGAGCCGCCCGCGCCTGCCCTACTGCTTCTCTGTCAACGCGAAGAATGCTTACGGCGGATACGTGGGCTTTCGAACCATCGTGGGCATCGTGACCCAATCTAGCGGCAAGATTATAGGTTTTGAGTACACGACAGGACTGAATGACGAGTCATCTGTCGATACTGATCGTCTCTGCAGCGTCCTGGGAACGCCGCCACGTTGACGCCGTATCCTATTGTTCGACCAGAGTGCTAATTCCGCGAGGCAGAATCAAGAATGAACATGGCCGTACTGAGTCACGGTGCGGCAATCACGTGGCGCGTGATGGCCGTTTCATGTCTGCAGATGGCAACTATGTGTCAGAGAGAGATACCGCCGTGGCGATTGACCTTCGCGCGTGCTGCCTGCCGAGGGGCTGGACGTACGAATTCCAACACGCGAGCTTGATACCCTCGTGCGTATGACTCGACCGGAGTCGAAGTCCTAGGAAAAATGCCGAGTCTTGACCCCATTGCGGCCTGGGTCCTCGACTACTTTTCGTCCAGCCCTTGGCGATAAACGCTGAGGTCACTTCGATCGCAGTCGGGGACTGGCTCCGGATGCACCCTGCCTCGAATTCGACTTCGCCGAATCGATTGTTGGTATCCGGAATTAGGTCGAGGCAGGGCGATAAACCACCCTCCTTCTTCGATTGCCTTGCGGTCCCTTTGGGCAAGCGCCCAGAATTCGGATTTTGTGGTTGGAACGTTCCCGAGGTAGGCGTCCAAAAAGAAGGATGCCGACACGAACAAGACAACGGTTACAAAAGCCATATCCATGATCGCGCAGACATCGTGACTCCCCTTGTTCATTGAGGCGGGAGCGCGACTCGTGCCTCCGTCACCAGCGCCTAAAACAAAGTCGCGGTTTGTAATGTCTGGTATATGGATATGTCGATGGAGAGAAGGAATCGGTTTCGGCCTTTTCACTCTGTTGGTGAAGGATGCCAGTATGGCGCTGCCGGGCGTGGTGATCCTGGCGCTGACGATCATCGCTCTTGGCATCATCGCGGTTTACGCTGCCGCGCTCGGCGGCGTCTACTCGGCGGCGTCTACTCGGCGGCGGTGTATCGCTATGCTGACGGTCGGCCTACCCCGCGAGCCTTCGATCAGGCCCTGCTCGCTGCCGCCTTCCGCTCCAAGGCCCGTTAACGGGACCAACCAGCGGGCATAATGGGCGAAACGTATCGTGCCCACGCGGCTTTGGCGCAAACGTCACGTAGGCACGCGGCCGTGTTCATCGAGGATGCGCAGCGCAAGGCCGTCCTCGCCGGCCTGTTCGAGAGCTATTACCGGGACACTCAGGCGGAGAAGCTGGCGTTCGACACCAACCGCCTGTGGTGCAGCAAGCTGCCGGCACTGGCCGCGCTGTTCCCGGACGCGAAGGTGATCGCTTGCGTGCGCGACATCCCCTGGGTGCTCGATAGCCTGGAGCGACTGATCCGGCGCAACAAGTTCGAGCCGTCCAAGATCTTCAACTTCGATTCTGCCGGCACGGTCTACAATCGGATGGATGCGCTGCTCGGAATGAACGGCATAATCGGCTTCGCCTATAACGCGCTCAAGGAGGCCTATTACGGAGAGCATGCGGACCGGCTCATGCTGCTGACCTACGAAACGCTGACACGCGCGCCGGCCCGGGCGATGGCGGCGGTCTACGACTTCATTGGCGCACCGCCCTTCGCCCATGACTTCGATCACGTTGAATACGCGGCGGAAGAGTTCGACGCGCGGCTCGGCACACCTGGCCTCCATCGCGTCGCCGCCAAAGTGCAACACGTCGAGCGGCAGACCATCCTGCCGCCAGACCTGTTCCGTCGCGTCGAGAACGACTCCTTCTGGACCGATGCCAAGCGCAATCTGCGCGGCGTGCGGGTCGTATAGCAGCGGGCGCTGGTGCGCGTTTCGTTTGGCTCGATCTCTCGACCGCTCATTCCCGCGTAAGCGAGAATCCAGAGTCTTCCTTTATCGCTTCTGGGTCCTCGCCCCCGCGGGGACGAGCGGGAGAGGGAACGATTCCATCTAAACGGAATGCGCGCTAGTGCCCCGCTTTCGAAGTTCGTGATCCATCGCAGCACACTCTTACACGAACTTCGGAAGCAAAGGGGCACCAGCAAATATACGATTCTCGTGCCGCTTTCATCGTTGCCGGCGAGCGTGTTCAAGCGGCTCCTGTTGCAAGACAATCACACCCGCTTTTTTTTTAAGATCGGCGGTATCTGATTGGATGCCGATCCGCGGCTCGGTCTCACCGGGACCTGCGACCTAGAGTAGAGTGCCACGACTCGATGCCGTGAGTGCGCTTGTGCGGCGTGAAGAGGTTGGCAGGCGAGATCGCGCGACGCGATGCCTGAGCAATTGATTCGAGCGGCGGCATGAAGCGCAAGCGAGCTCAGACGCACGGCTCCATTCTTGAGCACTCTTCGGCGACGTGCGGCTCGTCCCGCGCGAAGTGTGGCGGCGACCGTATGCGGCGCTGGGCGGGTTCCCTTTTTCACGAAACGCACCCGGACGGGTCGGACGCGCTGATCGCGCCCGCGCACGGGCGGTTTGACCGCGTCGTTGGGCAGGCACGGCTCGCAAAATCCTCGCACGATCCTTCCGATCGCGTTCGCTGGCTGAAACGGGCGCTGGCCGGCACCACGGCGCTGGTTGCCGTCGCGCTGGCGGGGACTCTCATCATAGTGCCGGCGACGCCGGCCTTTGCGGACGGCGGCCAGGGCGGCGACGTTGGCGCCGAGGGCGGCACCGGCAGCGGCGGTACCCTCGGCAGCGGCGGCGGCGGCGGTGGTGGTGGTGGGCCCGGTTTTGTTAATAATGCGCTGCCGACCAGCGATGTGACGGGCGGCAAGGGCGGCGCCGGCGGCAACGGCAGCGGCGATGAGTGCTGTGCCGGCGGCGGCGGCGGCGGCGGCGGTGCCGGCGGCTATGGTGCGATCGTCACCGCTTACGGTCGGCTCGGCGTCAACATCACCGGCGGCAGCGGCGGCAGCGGCGGCACCGGCACCCACCCCGATGCCGGCACCGGCCACGGCGGCTACGGCGGCGACGGCGGCATGGGTCTCCAGTTGAACCAGGCTAGCCGGGTGACGATCGGCAACTCCGTCACCGTCAAAGGCGGCGACGGCGGCACTGGCGGCGGCAACTACGTCAACGGCTACGGCGGCTACGGCGGCACCGGCGGCATAGGCTTTCAGTTGCGCGGGACCAGCCAAGCGACGGTCGATAGCGCAGCAAAGATCCAAGGCGGTACGGGCGGCTCCGGCGCTGATGATACCGCCTCAGGAGATGGCGGGATCGGAGTCTCCCTGGTTGGCGACAACAACAAGCTGAACAATTATGGCACCATCACCGGCGGCGGCAGTCCCGGCTATAGTGGCGCCGTTCAACCCAAAAACGGTGGCCACGGCGGCACCGGGGTCACGGTCTCCGGGTATGGTGGTACCGTAAACAATTACGCCGGCATGATCTCTGGCGGCAACGGCGGGGGGGCACTAACCAATCCCGGCTACGGCGGCACCGGGGTCTTGCTCTCCGGCGATGGCGGTACGCTGACCAATTTCTCCAACATCCTCGGCGGCTCCGGCGGCTCCGGCGGCAACGAGGACTCCGGGATTGGCGGCGCCAACGGCGGCAACGGGGTCACGGTCTCCGGCAAGGCCGGTAAGGTGATCAATTACGGCAACTACATCAAGGGCGGCGCCGGCGCTGACGGTTACGACGGCGCCGGCGACGGTGGCAAAGGCGGCACCGGTGTGTCGATTAGTAATGGCGGCTCCCTGATCAACGGTGACGACAGCAGGATCATCGGCGGCTCCGGCGGCTCCGGCGGTCTCGGTTCCGCCGAAGGAAATTACTTCTTCAACTCCGGCATCGGCGGCACCGGTGTGTCGATTGAGAATGGCCCCCTGACCAACTATGGCGGTATCTATGGCGGCAACGGCGGCACCGGCCAAAACGGCGGCTCCCAGATCATTGCCAACGGCGGCAACGGCGGCAACGGCGGCTACGGCGTGTGGGCCAGTGGTGGCACCCTGACCAATCACGGCAGCGGCACGATCACGGGCGGCAACGGCGGCGGCGGTGGCAAAAGCGGGCCTGGTGGCGACGACGGCAGCAACGGGACCGGCGGCACCGGCGTGTACATGAATGGTGGTACCCTGACCAATCACGGCACCATCACCGGCGGCACCGGCGGGCCGGACCCCTCCGGCGGCAACGGGGGCACCGGGGGCACCGGCGTGGTGGTTGCTGGTGGCACCCTGCTCAATTACGGCACGATCACGGGCGGCACCGGCGGCACCGGCGGCACCGGCGTGTCGTTCAATAATGGCACCCTGATCAACAGCGGCAAGATCGTCGGCGGCATTTCAACCGGCGGCATCGGCTTCAACGCCATCGCCTTCGGTGCTGGGACCAACCGGCTGGAGCTGCGTCAAGGCTGGGAGATCCAGGGCTATGTGAACGCCACCACTGGAAACTACGACACCTTGGCGCTGGGCGGCGCGGCGAACGGGACATTCTACGCCGGTGTGATCGGGGGGTATAATACGTTTCATGGCTTCGAGTTTTTCGAGAAGACGGGGAGCAGCACCTGGACATTGACGGGAGCGCCGGCGCCGGGCGCGACTTTCACACCCTGGACGATCAACCAGGGAACACTGTCAATCTCCCAGGACGCCAGTCTCGGTGCCACGTCCGGCGGCGTCAGCTTCAATGGCGGTACGCTCGAGAACACCTCGGCCTTCACCACGACGCGGACCATCACCCTGGACGCAGGCGGCGGGACGCTGCAGACCACCGCCGACCTCACGGCGAGCGGCGTCATCTCCGGCGATGGCGCACTCACCAAAGCCGGGGATGGCAAGCTGACGCTGACCGGAACCAACAGTTACACCGGCGGGACGATCATCGAGGCCGGCACGCTGTCGGTCTCGTCCGACGGCAATCTTGGCGCCGCAACGGGTGGGCTCACCTTCATCGTCGGCGGCACGCTGCAGAACACCGCGGCGTTCACGACGGCGCGCAACATCACGCTGTTCGGCGTCGGCACGTTGCAGACCGACGCCGACCTCACGGTGAACGGCGTTATCTCCGATGCCATCCCCTTTGTCGGCGGCGCGCTCACCAAGACTGGCGCCAGCACGTTGATCCTCACCGGCAACAACACCTACAGCGGCGGCACGACCATCAACGCCGGCACGCTGCAGATTGGCAACGGCGGCACCTCAGGCTCGATCACCGGTGATGTCCTGAACAATGGTGTGCTTGCCTTCAACCGCTCCAACGATCTCAGCTACGGAGGCGCGATCTCCGGCACCGGCGCGCTCGCCAAGTTTGGCGCCGGCACGCTGACGCTGACCGGCGCCAGCACTTATACCGGCGACACCACGATCAATGCCGGCATCTTGCGCGTCGCCGGGTCGCTCGGCGCAGGCGCGGTGAGCGTCGCCAACGGCGCGACGCTGACCGGCCCCACGCCGACCGGCTCCGGCAGCATCGGCGGCATGGTGACGGTGCAGAACGGCGGCATCCTCGCAGGCGGGACCGGATCGACGCTGAGCATGGGTGCGCTCGCGCTCAACGCGGCCTCAAGCGTCAATGTCGCGATCGGCACCCCGAGCGCGAGCGGCACCCTGTTCGACGTCGGCGGCAACCTGACGCTCGCGGGCACGCTCAACATCACGGACGCCGGAGGCTATGGTCCCGGCGTCTACCACCTGATCGCGTACGGCGGTTCGCTCACCGACAACGGACTGGCGCACGGAAGCCAGCCGGCGGGATTTGTCAGCCTGATCAACAAGAAGACCGCGCAGCAGGTGAACCTCACGGTCTACGACGACCCCACCAAGTTACAGTTCTGGCAAGGCCAAGTCGGGGGCGGCAGCGGCACGTGGCGTGCGCTTGAGACCAACTGGTTGAACGCGGACGGCAGCGAGTCGACGTTTTGGGGCGGTGTGCAGGGGATTTTCGAGGGCAACCCCGGCACCGTGACGGTCGAGGGCACGCAGGCCTTCACCAGCCTCGAATTCGTCAGCGACGGCTACAATCTCGTCGCCGGAAGCAGCGGCGCCTTGGCTCCAACGGGGATGGCACACCTGTGGGTCGAAGGCGCGCGGACGACCGCGACCATCGCCACGCCGATCACGGGTACCGGCGGGATCGTGAAGATCGGGGCGGGCACCATCGTGCTCGCGGCTGACAATACCTACAGCGGCGGCACGACCATCAACGCCGGCACGCTGGCGGTGTCGGCCGACAGCAATCTCGGCGACAACTCAGGCGGCCTCACCTTCGACGGCGGCACGCTTGAGAACACGTCCGCCTTCACCACGGCGCGGGCCATCACGCTGGCTAGCGGCGGCGGCACCTTCCGCACCACCGCCGATCTGACCGTTGCCGGCGTCATCTCCGGTCCCGGCGCGCTCACCAAGACCGGCGCCAGCACCCTGACGTTGACTGGCACCAACACGTACAGCGGCGGCACGATCATCAAAGCCGGGACACTGTCGGTCTCCGCCGACGCCAATCTCGGCGATGCATCGGGCGGCCTGGGCTTCGACGGCGGTACGCTCGAGAACACCTCGGCTATCACGACATCGCGCGTTATCTCGCTCGGGTCTGGCGGCGGTATCTTCCGCACGACCGCCGACCTGACAGCGACCGGACTTATCTCCGGCGCCGGCGCGCTCATCAAGGCCGGGGCCGGCATACTCACCCTCACGGGCAACAACACCTACACCGGCGGCACGACCATCGAGGCCGGCACGTTGCAAATCGGCGATGGCGGCACGTCAGGCTCGATCGTCAGCGACGTCGCGAACAGCGGCGTCCTTGCCTTCGATCGCTCCGACGATCTCTCTTATGGAGGCACTGCCTCCGGCAGCGGCGCGCTGACCAAGTTCGGCGCGGGTCGGCTCACCCTCACCGGCACCAACACCTACACCGGCGGCACGACCATCAGCGCCGGCACGCTGCAGATCGGCAACGGCGGCACATCGGGTTCGATCATCGGCAATGTCGTCAACAACGGCACGCTTGCCTTCGACCGTTCCGACAACCTCACTTATGGCGGCACCGTCTCCGGCAGTGGCGCGCTCGCCAAGCTTGGCGCCGGCATCCTGACTCTCACCGGCGCCAACAGCTACACCGGCGGCACCGCCATCAATGCCGGCACGCTCGAAGTGTCGACTGACAGCAATCTCGGCGACAGCTCAGGCGGCCTTGCGCTCAACGGCGGTACGCTCAGGACCACCTCGGCTTTCACGACATCGCGCGCCATCACGCTGGCCAGTGGTGGCGGCGCCTTCGACACGGCCGCGGATCTCACCGCGACCGGCATTGTCTCCGGCGCCGGCGCGCTCACCAAGGTTGGTGCCGGCAGGCTGACGCTGACCGGCATCAACACCTACACCGGTGGCACGGCCATCAATGCCGGCACACTGCAGATCGGCAACGGCGGCACCTCAGGCTTGATCGTCGGCGACGTCGTCAATCACGGCGTCCTTGCCTTCGACCGCTCCGACGATCTCGGCTATGGCGGCATCGTCTCCGGCACCGGCGCGCTCGCCAAGCATGGCGCCGGGACGCTGACACTCACGGGCACCAACACCTACACCGGCAGTACGACCATCGTAGCCGGCATACTGCGCATCGGCGACGGCGGCACGTCGGGTTCGATCGCCGGCAACGTCGTCAACAACGGCGTCCTTGCCTTCGACCGCTCCGACGATCTCAGCTACGGCGGCACGATCTCCGGCACCGGCGCGCTCGGCAAGTTCGGCGCCGGCACCCTCACTCTCACCGGCACCAACACCTACATCAGCGGCACGATCATCACCGCCGGCACACTGCAGATCGGCAATGGCGGCACGTCGGGCTCGATCGTCGGCGACGTCGTCAACAATGGCGTCCTTGCCTTCGACCGCTTTGACGATGTCAGCTACGGCGGCGTGATTTCCGGCACAGGTGCGCTCACCAAGTTCGGTGCCGGCACCCTCACTCTCACCGGCAATAATACATACACCGGCGGCACGATCATCGATGCCGGCACGTTGCGCATTGGCAATGGCGGCACGTCGGGCTCGATCGTCGGCGACGTCGTCGACAACGGCGTCCTTGCCTTCGACCGCTCCGACGCTCTGACCTATGACGGCACAATCTCCGGCACCGGCGCGCTCGCCAAGACCGGTGCCGGCAGGCTGACCCTGACGGGCGACAACACCTACAGCGGCAGTACGACCGTCGATCGCGGCGCGCTGATCGTGAACGGCTCGATCGGCGCGTCGAGCAGCCTCACCGTGAGCGCCGGCGGCCTGGTCGGCGGCACCGGCATTCTGCCGGCCACGACCATCGACCGCGGCACGTTGGCGCCCGGCAACTCGATCGGCACCGTAACCGTGCAGGGCAATCTCGCGTTCTCGACCGCGACGACCTACCTGGTCGAGGTCTCGCGGGTCGCCGCCGACCGCACCAACGTCAGCGGCACGGTGGCCCTCGCCGGCACCGTGCACGTCGTGGCCACGCCCGACGACTACGGGCCCAACACCAGCTACATCATCCTGCACGCCGATGGCGGCGTGAGCGGCACCGAGACGCTGTCCACGAGGGTCAGCTCCGTGTTCCTCGATCCGTCGCTCAGCTTCGACGCCAACAATGTGTTTCTGAACCTGACGCAGCTACCGTTCAGCTCGGCGGCGCGGACGCCCAATCAGCACGCGGTCGCCAATGCGCTGCAGGCCGGTGGCATCCACAGTGCGCTCGGGGCCGCGGTGTTCAACCAAGCCACCGCCGCCGACGCGCGGCGCGCCTTCGACGCGCTCTCGGGCGAGGTGCACGCGAGCGTGACGGGCGTGCTTGCTGACGACAGCCGCTACTTGCGCAGCGCCGTGCTCGGGCGGCTGCGGCAAGCGCCGTATGTGGGCGACACTGGCCCGCTGTCGGCGCTCGGGATCGGCGGTCCGGCGCTTGCTTATGAGCAGCCGCAGCGGCCAGTATACGCGGCGGACTTTCCAGTCAAGGCGCCGCCCGCTGCGCCGCTGCGCCGCTCCGACCTGACCTTCTGGGCACAGGGCTATGGCGCCTGGGGCACCTTCGACGGCAACGGCAACGCCGCCATCATCGACCGCAGCCTCGGCGGTGTTTTCGTCGGCCTCGATGGCGGCGTGATGGACGGCTGGCGCGTCGGCTTCGCCGCCGGTTATTCGCAGTCGAATGTCAGGATCGGTGCACGCGCCAGCAGCGCCAAGGTCGACAGCGGCCACGTCGCGCTCTATGGCAGCGGCAGCTTCGACGCCTGGAACCTGCGCGGCGGAGCGGCCTATACGCACCATCAGATCGACACCAGCCGGTCGATCGTGTTCCCGGGCTTCTTCGATCATGCCACCGCCGACTACGGCGGCGGCACGGCACAGGTGTTCGGCGAGATCGGCTACGGCATCGGGCTCGGCAGCGTGGCGGTCGAGCCGTTCGCGGGGCTCGCCTGGGTGCACGTGAAGACCGACGGCTTTGCCGAGACCGGCGGCGTCGCCGCGCTCGCCGGCTCGAGCTCCACGGAAGATGTCGGCTACTCGACGCTGGGCGCGCGGTTTGCGACCACGTTTGCGCTGGTTGAAGGTATGGCGCTGACCCCGCGTGCATCGTTCGCTTGGCAGCACGCCTTCAACGACGTGACGCCCGCGGTGGCGCTGGCGTTCCAGAGCACTGGCGTCGGCTTCGGGATCACCGGTGTGCCGCTGGCGCGCGACAGCGCGCTGATCGAAGCCGGGCTCGACTTGCGCGTCACGCCACAGGCGACGCTCGGTGTGTCCTACCTCGGCCGGCTCGCCAGCAGTGTCCAGGACCACGCCGTCAAGGGGCAGTTCACGTGGAGGTTTTGAAAGACAGAACAGATACACAACAGACGGGCTGTCAGGAGTTGGAAGGCCAGCTGGTTCCTTCCTTGCCCTCAAACTGTAACAGCCAACTCGTGTCGGCTTCGGCCAATGCGAGTCCATGGCTCAACTGACAAAGACAAGCTCAACGGCGTCTTAAACCAGCTCGATTTCAATAACATAGGTGTTCATAGTTTCGCCCTGTGCGGCGCGCCATTCCACTGTGGAGGATTCGACCTGCTCTTCGCTCCGCTCAGCGCAGAGAGCCGCTCAGCGTGCCAGCATGTGATCCGCCAGGCTGTAGCAGTGGCTCGCCTGGTAGGCGTTCCGGCCCAGGGCTGCCGATCCACGACGTCCGCGCAATGGTCGCGATCGCGGGGTAAACCGGACTACATTTGCTCGATCTGAGCTTTACCCGTATTGACCCTTACGAGACATTCTGAGGCCGATGACGACTGTCTCGATAAGCGTTCAGCTGGCAGACAAATCCGCTCAGATTCGGGATCAGTCGTCCCTTTTTTAGAACCATCGCAGCGACTTCACTTTTCGTGTCTGTCCGCCCAGATGGCAGACATGTTGAGGCAGTAATCGACCACACGGCGCTGCTCTTGTCCGCCTCTTCGTACTGTGGATCGACCATGAAATTTACGAAGAGCGTCAACCCATTTGCCTGCCGCACTGACCTGATCCTCCAATGCTGATCAACCCACCAATCAGTATCGTCATCAATGGCTGCAACTTCCCAACCATCATGATCAAGGCGATCGCGGAGAAGTGTGCGGAAGTCCATCGCTTTGTTCGCGGCCATGGAGTGAGCCACCTCCGGTTTGTTCGAAGAGCGAATTGTCCACCAGGGCTTGCACCTGTGTGTACCGAAAACCTAAACTCGCACATAATGGTGATGAAGCCCGCCAAGTATCGCATGTGATTTTATTGATCCGATCCGCTGTACCGGGCGCGAGACCGGCGCATCTTTGTCCAATGATCGATGCGTTCTGATGTCGTTGTAGTAGCGAGCATAGGCTCGTAGAACATGGCGCAGATGCGCCTCGCCCAGGACGATCATATGGTCGAGGCACTCGCGCCGGATCGATCCGATCAGCCGTTCGGCAAAGCCATTCTGCCAAGGCGAAGCTGGGGCGATGGGCCTGTCCCGGATGCCCATGACGCGCAACCGGCGCGTGACGATTGCGCCGTAGGCGCGGTCTCGATCGCGGATCAGGGAGCGCGGGCCTCATTCCAGGGGAATGCTTCGGTTAGCTGGCGAGCGATCCATTCAGCGGTCGGGGTTGTTGTGACGTTGATCCAGACAAGGTCTCTGCGGTCGAGCCGGACGATAACGAAGGCATAGAGCAGGTTGAAGCCAATGGTTGGGACGATGAACAGGTCCATGGCGGCAATGTCCGGCGCGTGGTTACGCAGGAAGGTCCGCCAGCCGTGGCTTGGTGGTCTGCATCGCTTGACCATATACTTAGCGACGCTCGACTGCGCGACCTCGAAACCGAGCTTAAGCAGTTCGCCGTGGATGCGCGGCGCTCCCCAAAGCGGATTCTCGATGTTCATCCGCCGGATCAGCGCGCGGACGTCCGCCTTGACGGGCGGGCGCCCTCCCGGTGAGCGCGACTTCCAGCGCCAATAGCAGCGAAAGCCAGCCCGATGCCACCTCACGAGAGTCTCGGGCCGGATGATGGTCAGGACATGCAGGATCGACGGAACCCAGCGATACAGCTGAATAAAGAACCAGCGATCGTTGTTCGTGAGCCGAACTCGGCCTCTCACCTTACGCCGCAAGACAGTTAACTGGTGTCGGAGCACTGCATTCTCAGCTTCAAGCCGCAATCTCGGCTTGAGCAACGAGCCCGCAAATGACAGGAGAAATCCTACCAGCGCGATCATAGCGCGCCGACATTAAATGATTCTCGCACCAATTGATGCGGTTGGAGTTTTCGGTACACACAGGTCTCTTTAATCGTTCTTCTGAAAGTGATGCCCTTCGAGCTCCTTACATGGAGGCGACGGATTTCGGGCGCTCCGAAACGACCCTGGCGCGATTGAAAAGGCGGCCGATCTCGGCGGC
>WHTP01000167.1 GCA_009377695.1 Hyphomicrobiales bacterium
CCTGATTGACGCTCCGCGACAATCAAACCGACAAAACCTCTTGCGCGCGACAATCAATGCCGCGATCATCACCACCGCCGCGACACAAGATTCTCATCCAGATTGTCGCGCGCCTCTCTCCCAGATTGTCGCGCTACACCCGCGTCTCCTCCGGCAGGTCCCGCCATGCCGGCGTCGGCGTTACGCCGTCGAACAGGTCGATCTGCTGGGAACGGTCGCTTTGCTGAAGCCTTCGCCGTTCGGACGGCATCGCTGGCGGTTCCGGGCTTCGCATGGTCATGGGCCTCTCCCCGATTCTGGTCGTGAGAGGATCTGGATGCGCCAGAATGCGGCACATTCGATGATGACAACGGCGGCTTCAATGCCTGCCGGAGAAGATCGGACAGCACTGATAGCGCATCCATGCTAACAAAAGGCGATGCGGTCAGCCGCGGCGGATCGAGGCACATCGCCCGCTCGAACATCCAGGCCGGCACTTCCAGCAACCGGTCCGCGGCTGAGCCGCTCAACGTGCAGCGGAAGACCACGCCATCGGCTTTGTCGACCGCCTCGTGGATCGCCACCCGCATCCCGAACCACGGATGCCAATGATAAAGCAGTTCGCGGAAAACGGTCCCGTGGGCGTTCTTAAACCTTGTTGTACAATGCGGCGCGCACGCATCTGTCTCTTGGCAAGGACACACCGACCGGGCGCGCGGTTCAATCAGTTGGGCGCATAAAATGCCGCCCTGTTCTCGGTGGCCCGCACCACCGATATGCGCGAATTTGATTTTGCGACAGGCACAGCCGCCGGCGACGAGGACATTGCGCCGCTGCGCAACGGCGTTGCGAAGAGTCTCGGCTTGGTCCGCGGTCATGACGCCTGCAGCCACATAGTTGTCGAGGGTGAACACTGCGACGGCCGGCTTGCGGATGGCGAAAGTCGGCGCCACCACGACCGGCGGGATCACCGCTCGCCGGTTTCCGGCAGCTCTGCGGATACGCGGGGCGATGCGGAATGGACTTCTGCAGCCACGTGATAGGCGACAAGGCGAACGATCCGCTCGCCATCGGCGGTCGACAATCGTTCGCCGGTGTCCGTCAAACCTTCGGCCAGCCGGTCGACCCACAAGCGACCATCCAGGTTGAGCATCACCTCGACGACAGCGGGATCCTCAAGCCACGCAGCGATCGCCGGTCCAAGCTCGCTTCCGATCTGAGCGAGAGTGCCCCCGCCACGACGATGTCGCGGGCACGCAGGCGCTGGTAGCCGAACGGCGTGCGAATCTCGACGGCCGCGATGTACTGCGCGGACTTCTGCGCATCAAGCGCGACCGCGGTCGAGCCGTAGAAGAACGCCACCCCGTTATCGGCGCAGATCTGGGCCAGGCCTTGCGTATATTTGAGTGCATCGCCGCTCTCGTCATCCGGCGTGTAGGTCGCGCCGACGATATCGTCGATGCTCGCCTCAAAGGCGGGCTCTATAGCGAGCAACTCGCGCTTGTCGACGACATTGCGATTGCAACCGTGCTTGCGCATCAGGTCGGCGACGCGAATCGCCGCATCGAACTCGCGCTGGTCACGATAGAAATGCAGAATGCCCTTGCGGCGCTTATCGTACTGCAGATTTTCACGGCTCCTGATCTCGCCGAGTAGATGGCGGCTCTCGGTCGCCAATTTGACGATCTCCGTCGTGTGGCGGTCGGCGCGCTGTGGCAGGCAATCGACCAAGAATTGCGCGATCCAGAGCCACTGATGAACGTCGCACCTGGGCCGAAACAGCAAGGGTGACCGGCCGTCGAACAGCCACTTCAGAATCTTCAGCGGCGCCGACGGGTTTGCCCATGGCTCCGCATGACTGACGGAAATCTGCCCGCCATTCGCGAAGCTCGTCTCGAGCCCGGCGGCGGGTTGCCGATCGACGACAGCCACCTTGCGCCCGGCGCGCATCGCCCAGTAGGCCGTATTGATCCCGACGACGCCCGCGCCAAGCACGACCACGTCGAAGTCGCTATCAGTGGGAATGGAAAAGTCCGAAAGAGGTCGATTGAGCATGGTTCATGTGCCCGCCTACGCGAGCACTCCATGCCCCATCCGTCATGAGCCTGAGAGTTTCACCGCCGAGCCGGCGGCTTGCTCCTTCGGCGGACCGGCAAGCCGGTCGCTCTCCGGATTGTTGTCACGCTCACCGGTCCTGGGACCTGAGAGTTTCCGGGGCGGTTGCTCCTTCGGTGTCGGACCTTGCGGGCCGACTCTCCCGGCGGCGTGAACAAGCTATTGGGCGCGACCGATAAGCGTAGCTCTCCGGCTGGAGCGGGCATCGCAACCGTGGATGCGAAACTGAGAGCTACTCAAGCCGTCGTGATATCCGCGTTCTACGGCTCGCGTGAAAGCGGTCGTTGGAGCGCCTTCGTACTTCGCACGACGACCGAGACCGAAGACGCCGCAGGAACTTACCGCGCACGACTGCATCAATCTCCGCTTGCCGACCTAAGGCGGACTCTACGCTTGGGAATTCGAGAAACGGGGGCGCGAACTGAAGGTGCGCGTTGAGGGGCAGTGGGGTATTTAACAATATCGCCCTAAGATCGAAGGCGGCACTGGCGGGATGCGGCCTGGCATACCTGCCGGAGGACCAGGTGCAGGCGCACCTCGCCGACGGACGGCTCATCCGCGTTTCAGGCTATCACCTCTACTACCCCAGCCGACGGCAACCCACGCCGGCGTTCGCGTTGATCGTCGATGCGCTCCGCTACCGAAGCTGAAGCAGAGGCAGTCGGTGTTCTCGAATCCGCGATCTTAGCTATCAGCTAGACTCATTCGCACATTTGCGATTAGCTACCCTGCGCCGGATTTCGTGCGCCGCCTGCCGCTTCACGCATTTGCTAGGAATCGACGATGCTCGCAATTCGTTTCACCCGCATAAGCGCCGCCGCGTTCGTCGCACTTGGCTCCGCAATCCTGCTTGGCGACGGGCCGGCACAGGCACAGGACGTGTTGAAGGTCGGCGCACCGCTTCCCCTCACTGGGCCGCTTTCGCCGGAAGGACTCAAACAGAAGCGCGGCTACGATCTGTGGGCGGAAGCGGCGAACGCCAAAGGGGGCATCAAGGCCGGGGGAAAGACCTACAAGGTCGAGATCATCTATACCGACTATGCCTCGAATACGCCCCGCGCTGTGCAATCGGCCGAACGCATGATCACTGAAGACAAGGTGCAGTTCCTGTTCGCGCCGTTCGGCTCGGGTGCAACAAAAGCGGCTAGCGCGATATCGGAGAAATACCGAATACCGATGCTGGCGCCGTCGGCATCATCGCAGGAGATCTTCGATCGCGGATTCAAGTACATCTTCTCAACGCTGACCGGCAACGAGACGGTGTCAGAGCCGATCGCAAAGCTCGTCGCGGCCAAGAGCAAGAACATAAAGCGCGTCGCGGTGCTGGCGCGCAATGATCTGTTCCCACTCGCCGTCGCCCAGGAGTTCGAGAAGGCGGTCAAGGCGCAAGGCATGGAGGTGGTGACTTCGGAGCGATACACCATCGGCGCCATGGATCATTCGGCCGCGGTCACAAAAATGCGCAGCGCCAACCCCGACTGGGTCTACGCCTCGGGCTACATCAACGACCTGATCCTGATCCGAAAGCAGATGAACGATCTCGGCCTGAAGGCTCAGGTCATCACCATGATTGCGGGTCCGGCCTATGCCGAATTCGCCAATACCGTCGGCCCGCTCGCTGAGAACATCACCAGCATGTCGTGGTGGCATCCGGCGGTTCGTTACAAGGGCGCGGACGTGTTCGGCTCGACCGAGGCATTCAACGCCGCCTACGCCAAGAAGTATGGTGGCGAAGCTGACTACATCGAGGCCGGCTCAGCGGCGTGCGGCGCCATTTTGCAAATGGCCATCGAGAAAGCAGGCACGATCGAGCCGACCAAGGTGCGCGACGCGATTGCCGCGACCGACGCCGACACCTTTTATGGCCATGCGCGTTTCAACGCAGGCGGGCAGATCAATGCGTTGCAGCCGCCGGTATTCCAGCTTGTCGGGGGCAAACCGGTCCTGCTCTGGCCTGATGCCATCAAGACCGGCGAGCTGCGCTTGATGCCGAAGTGACTTCGGCCCAGGCGGCGCACGCTCGCGGGAACCCCGCCGGACCAAAGCATCCAACGGCATGAGCCTATGATCTATCTGCAAATTGCCGCGAACGGCTTGGTTCTTGGTGGACTTTACGCTTGTATCGCAGTGGGCTTTTCCCTGGTCTGGGGTGTGCTGAACGTTATCAATATCCTGCACGGCTCGTTCATCGTGCTGGGCTCGTACGTGGCACTGTTCGCCTACAGCTATCTTGGCATTCACCCTTTCATCTCGACCGTGATTGCCGGCGCCGTGCTCTATGCGCTCGGCTACGCGCTGCAAGCCGGCATCATCAACCGCGTGGTCATGGCACCTGTGCTGATCACGTTGACGCTCACCTTTGGCCTCGATCTCATCCTCAACAATGCCATGCTGGCGGCGTTCACCGCCGATTATCAAGCAGTGAACCTCGCTCATCCGCTCGGGGTGGTCCAGCTTGGACCGGTGTTCCTGCCGGGCGATAGGCTTGCCGCCATGGTGCTTGCGCTGCTGCTCACCATGTTGCTCTACCGACTGTTGCGAGACAGCCGCATCGGACGCGCCATTGTCGCTGTGCGGATGGACCGGGATGCCGCCGCCCTGATGGGGGTGGAGGTTCCGCGCATCAACGCCATCACCTTCGCCGCCGGCGCGTTCATGGCGGGCGCGGCCGGTGCGCTGCTCAGCATCATCTTCCCGATCTCTCCGCTCAATGGCCCGCTATTCCTCGGCAAGGCCTTCGTAGTCTGCGTCCTGGGCGGGCTCGGCAGCGTGCCTGGTGCCATGCTGGGCGGCTTGGTGCTGGGCGTTGTCGAGAGCTTCAGCTCCTACTGGTTCGGCCCGGAACACGCGGTGACACTTTCCTTCGCGCTGCTTCTGGTTTTGCTATTCGTGCGGCCGAGCGGATTGATGGGCCGACGGGGGTACGAATGAGAACCTGGCTCGTTCTCTTCGTGATTGTGCTGCTACTCGCAATGCTGCCTCTCGTTGGCGACAATTATCTGCTGCGACTCGCCACCACCGTCTGCATGTATGCGGTTCTGGCACAGTCCTGGAACTTTATCGGTGGACTTGCCGGCTATCCGTCGTTTGCCACCGCCGCGTTCTTCGGTATTGGTGCTTATACCTCTGCGATCATGCAAAACTATGGCGCTCCGATTGTGCTGGGCTGGGGCTCTGCCGGGCTTGTGGCGATGATTTTCGCCGCGTTCATCGGCGGGGCGATCCTGCACCTGCGCGGGCACTATTTCGCGATCGCAAGCCTCGTGCTCGCCGAAATGCTGCGTGAGATCATCAACGGCATGCCGGATTTTGCCGGCGGTGGCAAAGGACTGAACCTGCCGATCCTGCCGATTTCAGTGACCGCCCAGGCGCAGTTCTTCTTCTACGCCATGCTGGGGCTTGCGCTCGTCTGCACCGCGACCGCCATCGTCATCCATCGCAGCAAGCTAGGCTTTAGCCTGCGCTGCATCCAGCAGAACGAAGACGCGGCGAATATCCTCGGCCTCAACACCTACGCCTACAAGACGGCGGCATTCTCGTTATCCGCCGTGTTCGTAGGCTTCGCCGGCGCCATTTACGCCTCCTGGGTGAGCTATATCGAGCCGCCTGACGTGTTCGACGTGCTGATCTCTGTCAAGCCCATGGTCATGGTGCTGCTCGGTGGGCTCGGCACGATCTTTGGCCCCGCGCTAGGTGCATTAATTCTGCTCGCGTTCGAGGAGGTTGTGTGGCGCAACTTTCTCACGCTCCACGCGGCGGCGCTTGGACTGATCATCGTCGTGCTGATCCTGTTCCTGCCGAACGGCGTTCTGTCGCTGTGGAACGACTGGCTGCCACGCAAGAAGCCGGCGCGATGACCACCCTCCTGACACTCGACAACGTGTCGCGCAAATTCGGCGGGCTTAACGCCGTTGATGGCGTCAGTATCGCGGTCGAACAGGGCGAGATCATTGGTCTCATCGGGCCGAACGGCGCGGGCAAGACCACCCTCATCAATGTCATCACCGGCGTGCATCCGGCGACAGCCGGCCGCGTGCAATTCGAGAGCCGTAATATCACGCGCGCGCGGCCGTACCAGATCGCGCGGCTTGGCATCGCACGCACCTTTCAGATCGTGCAGCCGTTTCCGAAATTGACTGTCGTCGACAATGTCGCGGCCGCCGCGCTGTTCTGCGGCCATGCGAGGAGCGTGCGCGACGCGCAAGCCGTGGCCCGCGAGCAGCTCGCCTTCACTGGACTTGGTGACGAAGCCGACCGCCCCGCAGCCTCATTGACATTGGCGCGGCGCAAACGTCTCGAGCTCGCCAAGAGCCTCGCGATGCGTCCAAAGCTGCTCATGCTCGATGAGGTCAATGCCGGACTTAATCCCGCTGAGGTCGAGGACGCGCTCGCCATCATTCGAAAAATCGCAGAGCAAGGAGTCACCATCATTGTGATCGAGCATCTGATGAAGGTCGTTCTGTCGATTTCGGATCGGCTCGTCGTCCTGCATCATGGCCAGCTCATCGCCCAGGGCGCGCCGCAAGAGGTGGTCCAGGAAACCAAGGTAATCGAGGCCTATCTCGGTGCGAAATATGCGGCAAAACGGGAGCAACTACATTGACGTCCTCGCCGCAGAAGCTTTCGGTGTCCAGCCTGCAGGCCGGCTACGGCGACGTGCAGGTGCTCTGGGACATCAGCCTCGACGTCGGCACCGGCGAGCTCGTCTGTATCATCGGCTCCAACGGTGCCGGCAAGACCACGCTGATGCGCTGCCTCTCCGGCCTTCTCAAACCGCGCGCCGGCAGCATCGTCGTCGACGGCCGGACGATGACGGCGGCTACGCCGGCCGATTTCGTGCGAGCTGGCATAGCCCAGGTACCAGAAGGCCGTCGCCTGTTCTCAGCCATGAGCGTACGCGACAATCTGCTCATGGGAGCGTACCTGCGTATGGATAAAGGCGCCATCGCCGCCGAGCTGGAACGGGTCTACGAAATGTTCCCGGTTCTCGCCGAGCGGCGGCGGCAAGATGCTGGCACGCTCTCCGGCGGCGAGCAGCAGATGTGTGCGATCGGCCGCGGCTTGATGGCGGCGCCGAGCCTGCTGCTGATCGATGAGTTGTCGCTGGGGCTCGCCCCCCGCGCGGTCGAACTCCTCACCGAATCGTTGCGGACAGTCAACAAGTCCGGCGTGGCAATCCTACTGGTCGAGCAGGATGTGATCAACGCGCTGGAGCTTGCAGACCGCGCCTATGTGATCGACCGTGGGCGTGTCGTCAAATCCGGACCGGCGATGGCTCTGGTCAACGATCCCGCCATCCGCGAAGCTTACATGGGATTGTCGTAGGGCGGAGTGCTACGGAATGCCAGTGCTGTCGTTCGAACCGGGCGGCTATCGCTTTGTCGAGGGCGTGTTTCAATATTCGGCCGGCGTTGCCGCCTTGCCTGGATATCGCATCGTCCGTGTGCAGTTTCGCGCCCCCGTTCCGCTCGCCGACGGCTTCCGGCACGTCGAACAGGTCGTTGGCGCCGCTGGTCGTCCGCTCACCGCGTTCTGCGCCTGCGAGCTTCGCTCGCCCGCGCCGTTCACCGAAACCGGTTTCGCCGCCTTTAACGAGATCTATGTCGGCACGCTCGCACGCTGGAAGATCTATGACGGGAAGCTTAATCCTGTGGCGCGCAGCAACGTCTGCCCGGCTATCGAGGCGCCCGCCGAACCGTCGATTCACGCTTTTAGCTACACGGAAACGGCGCCTGGCGCTGAACCTTCGTTCGTGATTGCCGGCAGCGGCGAAGCGCCGGAAGGCCGTGGCAATTACCGCGATCACATCGTACGACTCGGCGACGTCTCCCCCGCGGGTCTGCGCGACAAGGCTCGCTTCGTGCTCAGCGAGATCGAGCGGCGGATGTCGGCGCTCGGCTTCGGGTGGCGCGAGACGACGGCAACGCAGCTCTACACGGTACACGATATTCACTCCTTCCTCGCCGACGAGATCGTCCGTCGGGTAGCGGCGCGCTCGGGCCTGACCTGGCATTACAGCCGGCCGCCGGTGGTCGATCTCGAATACGAGATGGATTGCCGCGGCATAACGATCGAGCGGATGGCATGAAGGCCAGGAACTTCCACTACATCAAGCCGGCATCGCTCGCGCACGCTCTTCGCATTCTGGCCAATGCTGACGGCGAGGCGGTGCCGGTTGCGGGCGGTCAAAGCCTGCTCGCCGGTCTGAACATGCGGCTTTCGGCGCCCAAGCTCCTCGTTGACATCGGCGATCTCGACGAGTTGCGCGGCCAATCGCGGACCGCCGATTCAGTGCGACTGGGTGCGCTGACCCGGCATGCCGACTTGCTGACCTCCGATCTGGTTGCGCAGGACCTGCCGTTGCTGCGCACGGCCGCCCCGCATATCGGTCATCTCGCGATCCGCAACCGCGGCACGCTCGGCGGCAGCCTTGCCTATGCCGATCCGGCCGCGGAGCTGCCGGCCTGCGCAGTCGCGCTCGACGCGTCGCTGGTACTGGGCAGCCTTTTGGGCGAACGCGAGGTCAGAGCTGAGGACTTCTTCAAAGGACTGTTCGAGACCGATCTGCGGCCAGGTGAGCTGATCGTGGCGGTGAAGTTTCCTATCCAGCCGGCCGGAACGCGCGTGGCATTCGCGGAGCTGTCACGCCGACACGGCGACTTCGCCCTGGTCGGCCTGGCCGTGGTCGCGTCGATGCAAGGTGATCGCCTTGACAAGGCGCGACCGGTTTATTTCGGCTGCGCAGATCGCGCCATGTTCGCGCCGTCGGTTGCGGCGGCGATCACCGGCCTGCGCCCACCGTTTGACGATGATAGCGCCTTCGCGCCCGCGATCCGCCAGGATCTCTCGCCGGACGACATGCCGGGCCTGCGGGCCGACACGCGCCTGCACATGGCGACCGTGTTGACCGGCCGCGTGCTTAATTCACTTTCGGAGAGGGCTGCCGCGTGACCGAGGCCGACATGATTGGTGACGAGGAGATTGCCATCGAGACGACCCTGAACGGCAAACCCCTCAAGACGCGCGTCAGGGCGCGCCAGCATCTCGCGGACTTTCTGCGTCAGGAGCTGGAGCTAACCGGAACGCATCTCGGCTGCGAGCACGGCATTTGCGGCGCCTGCACCGTGCTAATCGACGGCCGCACCGCGCGGAGCTGCCTTACGCTCGCGGCACAGATTTCAGGCCACGCAGTCGAGACGATCGAGGGACTTTCTGACAGCGGCAAGCTCGCCGAGCTGCAAGCCGAGTTCATCGCTCGCAACGCCGCCCAGTGCGGGTTTTGCTCGTCCGGCCTGTTGCTCACAGCCTACGAAGTCGTTGCCAGCGGCGCACAATTGTCGCGTAGCGAAATCCGTGAGGTCATCTCCGGAAATATGTGCCGTTGCACCGGGTACCACGCCATCGTCGATGCGATCCAGGCTGTCATGACAAAGGGCAGGTGCTGATGTCCATCGCCCCTCGATCGACCGGGATCGGCGCGCGCATTCCGAGGCGCGAGCTGAAACGCTTGCTCAGCGGCCACGGCCGTTACATCGATGATATCAAGCTGCCGCGCATGCTGCATGCCTGCTTCCTGCGCAGCCCCCATCCCCACGCCAGGATTACCTCGATCGATATCGAGGCGGCAAAGGCCGCGCCCGGCGTCGCCGTGGTGCTGATCGCGGCGGACATCAACCCGCGCTGCGAGCCGTTTGTCGGGGTGGCTCTGCACCGGCCGGGGCATCGATCGGCGCCGCAATCGCTGCTGGCCGCTGATCGGGCGGTCTGGCAGGGACAGCCTGTCGCCCTGATTGTCGCGGAGAGTCGGGCGCTGGCGGAGGATGCGGCCGAGCTGATCTCCATTGAATGGGAGCCGCTGCCGGCCATCGGCGACCAGCTTCAGGCGATCGCGCCCGACGCGCCGGTCATCCATCCGTCGCTTGATGACAACGTCGCATTCGACTTCGCCCTGGAAAAGGGCGAGCCGGACAAGGCCTTCGCGGAGGCCGACGTCGTGATCGAACAGGAGCTGCGCTTCGAGCGGCAGATGGCAATGACCTTGGAGACGCGCGGACTGATTGCGGATTTCAACCCGGGCGATGGCTCGCTCACCGTCACCCACTCCCATCAATCGCCATTCCAGATGCAGCATATCTTCAGCCGACATCTTGGCATTCCGGAGCATCTCGTTCGCGTGATCTCGCCCGACGTCGGTGGCGGATTCGGCATGAAGCTGAACGTTTACAGCGACGAAATCGCCACCGTCGTGGCGAGCATGATCCTCGGCCGGCCGGTGAAATTCTGTGTTGATCGGCTGGAGTCCTTCGTCTCCGACGCACAGGCGCGCGACCACGTTATCAAATGCCGGATTGCGGTGAAGCAGTCCGGCGAGATTCTGGCAATGGAAATGGATGATATCGGTGCGGTGGGCGCCTACGGTATGCCGCTGCGATTTAACATCGCTGAAGGCATGATGGCGATCACCGTAGCCGGCGCGCCGTAC
>WHTP01000036.1 GCA_009377695.1 Hyphomicrobiales bacterium
CAGTAGAAATCGGGATTGACGATATCCTCGTATTTCTTGGGCGGGTTCTCCGCGTATTGGATCGAGCCGTCGAGGCGTCGCTTGAACCAGTCGGGATGATCCTTGACCCAGGGGTGATCCGGAGAGCACTGCACCGCGAAGTCGAGCGCAAGCTCGAGTCCATGATCGGCGCAGGCCGCGACCAGGCGTTGAAAATCGTCAAGTGTGCCGAGCTCGGGATGGATCGCGTCGTGTCCGCCCGCTTCCGAACCGATCGCGTAAAAGCTGCCGGGATCGCCCGGCTTCGCCTTCAAGGCGTTGTTGCGACCCTTACGGTTGGTCGTGCCGATCGGATGGATCGGCGTCAGATAGATCACATCGAAGCCGAGCGAGGCGATCTCCGGAAGCCGCGCGATGCAATCGTCAAACGTCCCGTGCCGCCCGGCGACTTTTCCTTGGCTGCGTGGGACCATTTCATACCAGGCACCGGCGCGCGCGAGCGGCCGATCGACGGTCAACGGAAAGACGGTGCTGCGGGTCAGGTCGTCCTGATCAACCCTCGCCGCGGCTTGCGCGACGGCCTCGGGGACCTCGGAAGGGTTGGTGATGTCGGCCTGCGTGGACGCGTGGGCCTGTGCGTTCAATTTGTCCAGCAACAGGCGACCTTCGCGCTCTTCGAGCGCGACGTCGAGACCGGCATCTCGTTTGGCGAGGAAGTCGTGCCGCCAAGTGGCGTAATGATCGGTCCAGGCTTCAACAGCGTACACATAACGTCCGGCCTTGGGTGGCGTGAAGCTCGCCATCCACCGATCGTTCTGGTGCAGCCGCATCGAGACGTGCACCCAGCGGCTCGCATTCTCGGCGCGCCACAAAACCTCCGCGGCGAGCACGGCGTGTCCATCGCGAAAAATATCGGCCCACACTTCGATCGGCTCGCCGGCGATCCGTTTGGCAGGATAGCGACCGCCATCCACGCTCGGATACACGTCTTCGATCGCGATCCTGCGACTTCTCCGACTAACGATGGCCGATAAAGTCACATTGGCTGTCACGACAGAACCGCTCGGCGTTCCGTTGGGACTTTGGGGCGGGGCTTGGAAGTGGAACCGGAAGCGGCGGCTTTGGTTCCAGTTTTCCCGTCGCGTCACCTCGCAAGTTGGTCCGAAAACCATTGCCATGCAAGCGTGCGGCTTCCTCGTGCGCCAGAGCCGTCCAGGCTGTTGATTTGATTGAGCTTACGACTGCTCCGTCAGCCGGCGTTGGCCGAGGCTCGTGGTATAATTTAGCTTCTGCTGCGTCAGCTATCCGACAGACGCGCCCCGCTCGGTTCCCATACGATCGGCCTGCTTTTGTAGTGTGGCGTCGTGCCGCTGATCGTAACCAGGGTGAGTGCTATGGCCGCCAGTATGTTCGTGTCATGCCCCTGTTGCCCGCGATGTGCCAATGAGACGGTCTATGTTGAAACGCTGGAGCCCTCGTTGGTGCCCGGCATCGACGAGTGCCAATGCCGATGCGGAAAATGTGGTGACCGTTTCAGCATCAGCACGCCGACTGACGCGTGGTTCGTCCCGTTCGTGCTGGTTGAGCGCGACAGCGCCCCTCGGCTACAAAATCAGCAAACGGCGCCTTGAGAGAGAACAGTCCCAACGCGAACTCGTCGCACTCGGACGGGCGGGCCAAGAGCTCAAGCGCGTACCGGCGCGCAAACGCTCCTTGAAGAAAGAGGCGCGAGCTGTTCAGTCGTCTGCATCCCGTCAGCAGGCCACGTCCCTCCGTATCGGCGACTCCACAGACAGGCACGGAGCATCGTGTCGACAGGAGGCGTAACGAGCCCTTTCTTTCGTTCTCGAGCACTCTCTAATTGCGCCCGCTTACAATCAGCGGGCTTTTTTTGACGGATTTCATAAAACGCTCGCAACACTCGCTGTGAGGAGTTCGCGGCGCCATAATTCCTTCTCAGTTTGCTCCGTTGAAGACGTTTGTAATCACCTGGAACGACAAACCGATGTGCGCATTGGCGGGGAATGCGCAAGCATTGCGCATTCGTGACGCCACCGGATGATTTCGTTGTCGAACACCGGGTGCGTAAAACTTTAACCCAATTGAGCAGTGGCATCGGTGCAGCACGATGCGCCAATGCGACTGCTCGCAAAGGAGCCGGAGATGAAAGGCAAGCTATTCGCCGCAGCTCTTGCGGTCGTGACAGTCGCAACGGTGGCCCCGGCGGCCGCCCAGGGCATCGGATGGGACCGAGGGCCCGGTATCGGATTTGGAATCGGAGTCGGGGGTTATGGACCCGGTGTAGGAATATCGATTGGCGCCGGATATGGCGGCTGGGGCGATGATGGATACGGCGCCTACGCCGCTGCCCCCGGTTATGGCGGGTGTACATGCCCCGGCGGCTATCAGGCTTATCGGGCTGCGCCTGCCTATTCCAGCTACGGCTGGGACAGTCCCGGATACGCGTATGGCGACGGATATGCATCGGCCAACTTCGGCTGGTCGGATGACCGTCGTCGAGGCTGGCGTGGCGATCGCCGTGTAAGAGGCGAGGTGTGGGGAAGTGACCGGCAGCGCTTCGGCGACCGCACGATCAGAAGTGAAAGGCAGCGAATTGGCGATCGCACGATCAGAGGTGGCGAGCGCATGACGAGGACACGCGGCGGAGCGAGCAGCCAAGCCGGCATCCGCACACGAGCCGGCACAATCGGCAATGGAGGCCCGGCCCGCGCTCGCGCCGAGTTCAGCGGAGGCGGTGCCGGTGGCGGGACCACGGGCATGGGCGTGCGAGAAGGCCGCGGTGCTGGTTCCGGCTTTGGAAATGCTGAACTACCCCGCGGCGAGAGCGGATCCCGCAATCGCTGATATCGTCGGACATTGCAGCTCAGGAATCATCAGCCGCCGGGCGCGAGCCTGGCGGCTGATGCGCGACTGTCCATCTCTTGCCCCCTCCTCTTGCCCCTCATGCCCCATCTCCTTGCCCCTCAAGAAAGCAGCCTGAGTCGGTTGTGTCCGACCCGACGCAGGAACTTTAGTCGGGAACTCGTTATTATGTCGGCAGGGAGACAAAATGCTCGAAAATCGGATTTTGCGCGCGTTGGCGCCCGGCGAGCTTGCGCGGCTTCGGCCACGGCTTGTTCCCGTCGAGCTGAGGCAACACGAGATTTTGTATGCGATGGGTGCTCCCATGACGCACGTCTACTTCCCTCAGAGCGGCCTCGTGTCCCTGCTCAATATCAATGAAGCAGGAGACGCCATCGAAGCAGGCATCGTCAGCGCGGAAGGTGTCGTCGGCGGTGTTACGCTTCTCGATGCGGACCGATCAATCTCACAGGTCGTAGTTCAAATCTCCGGCCGCGCGCTCAAGCTGCCGACTCCGAGTTTTCTGGAATCCTGCAAGGCAATCCCCAGACTGAAGCGCCTGGTGAATCGTCATATTCAGGTCCTGCTGTTTCAAGCTCAGCAAAACGCCGCCTGCCATGCTCTTCATACAGTTGAAGGCCGGCTGTGCCGAAGGATGCTGCAAGCGCAGGACATCACGCAATCCAGTGTCCTCGCGTTAACGCAGGAACTTCTGTCTTACATGCTGGGAGCGCAGCGCACGTCGGTTTCGACGATTGCGCGTACCCTCCAAGACGCCGGTTTCATCCGGTATCGGCGCGGGCGCATCGAAATTCTTGACAAGCGTGGCCTCGAGGCGGCGGCTTGCGAATGCTATAGCTTGGTCAAGCAGGAGATTGATGCCCATTTGCCGCAAACCGTCACAAAGCGGCTCGACCGGGGGCCCGCTCGCCCGCCGCGGCAAGTCCTGAGCGCGAAATCATCATAGGTCTCCGCCGCCTTTGGTCAGCTGTCGGCGGCAGCGCCGGATCGTTGAGTGCTCTGCAAACAAATACGCGATGCCTGGCCGATCAAGGCGCGGCCTGCACTGGCTTTCCGAAAGCCGGAACTTGAGCGTCGACGCGGCGTTAGGGAACGCGGGCAATGCTTATTCGTGCCCGTTTGGAGAAGGAGTCCGGCCCCCCTGACACCCCGCGGCTGGATTCTTCCGAATTTGTCGAACTGACGGCGGGCCCGCTGATCGACCAACAGTGATCGCGTGACGGGCCCCGCCGAGTTGCTTCTCGTGGTTGCATCTCTGGTTGCGTCTCCTGGAGTTGATGCGATGGCAGCGCTTGTGGGATTGCTTTCGGACTCGGCGTTCGATCCTGAGACGACCGCTGCCATGGCTTTGGCGTTCGATAAAGCATGTCTGACGATCGCCGGCACCCAACAGGTCGACGTCATCAAGGAGATCATCGCAAAGCGGATCATCGCGCTGGCGCGTGCGGGCGAAACGAACGCTGACAGTCTTTCTGCAGGGGCCCTGCAGACGCTCGGATTGGACAGGCCAAGTCCGAATCTCGCTTCAAGCGAGCGCGGGATATAGATCGCCGATATCTGACCGCTGATCGCCGGGGCGGTACGGGCGCCTATCGACATATATTCACACCCAACGCGTCAAGCTGCGCTCTTGCGCTGCGCGCGGCAATGTCCGTAATACCGTCGGCGGGTCGCGCGGTCGGCGGGGCTTACGTTCATGTGCGTGGCGTCTTTGGCGCTTGGTCGCGGGTGGTGTTTCGTTTGGGGTGCCGGCGATTGCCATTGCCGCTGGGAGTGCCGGCAGATCGCGCATTCAAGACACTCATCAGCCCGCACATCGATCCGGTGTTGCAGGAGAAGGTGAGGGGCCGCCAGTGGTCGCGCGCCGACGACGGGAAATAAGGGAGCGAGACGAGGACAATGCCAATCCGCATCGGAACGTCGGAAGACGATGGCACGTTTCACAGCCAGGGCCGTGCGCTCAAGGTCGTGCTTGACCGGCAACCATCGCTGGCGCCGGTCGAGGTTGTGACCGCCGACACCGCCAGTGTCGAGAACGCGAACCGCCTGAACGCCGACCAAATCTCGTTCGGCTTCATGGCGTCGAACTGGATCGGTCGCGCCAAGAACGGCGAGCCGCCGTTCAAGAGCCCGATCGACATCCGCATGGCGGCGCCGATGAACGCGGGTCCGCTGTTCTTCATCGTGCGTGCGGGATCGCCGATCCGTTCGGTCGCCGATTTGCGCGGCCGTCGTGTCGTGCTGGGACCTGAGAGGAGTGGCATGGTGCAGCACGCGCATACGATGTTCGGCGTGATTGGGCTTGCATTTTCGGAGTTCACGCCGGTCTATCTCGACTTCGAGACCGGCGCCGATGCGCTTGCGCGCGGCGAGGTCGACGCGCAACTGCAATGTCCGATCCCCAACAAGGTGATGACCGCGTTGAGCGAGCAGTGCGACGTCCACGTGCTCCCCTATGCGCCGGGACAGCTTGAAAAGCTCTTGGGCGCGGTCTCGTTCTATCGCCGCGTGGTGATGCCGAAGGGGGCGTTCCGTGGTCTCGACGCCGATGTGGCGCAGCCGGGCGTGGTCAATATTCTGGCCACCCATGCGCGGGTGCCGGATGCGACCGTCCGCGATGCAGTGGCAGCGATCGTCGCTAACACGGCGGAGCTTGGGCAACTCAATCCGTTGTTCGCGGGCCTCGCCGATCTGTTCGAGCCGCTGAAGACGGATGGGGCCAAGGCGCTGGAATTCGGTGGCGTCTCCCTGCATCCGGGCGCGGCGCGCGCCTATCGCGAGGCGGGGCTACTCGCCGCCTGACAGTTGGCATAGAATGGCGGCAACGATAACGATACTACCGATTCCGAAATTCGTATCATTTTTGCGGCACACTCGTTTTGCAAACTTCGATTGGCCGCAGAAGAGTGATGCGGACTTCTGAACCACCACACGAGGATGGAGGTTTCGATGCCCTATACTCTCAACCAGTTCTGCGACGACGCCCACGCCCTCCTGAAGTCGCAGCCGCTCGCCGAGGCGTTGCCGAAGGCAGCCGAACGCCTGAGCCAGCTCCTGCTCAATCCCGACTTCGTCGCCGAGACATTCTCCGACGACACGCCGGTCGGCCGCCGCGAGCTGTTCCACGATCCGGAGCTCGACTTCTACGTGCTGGCGCATGTGCAGGAGGGCGGCAAGACCGGCAAGCCGCACAGCCATGGGTCGTCTTGGGCGATCTACGGCAATGCGCGCAATCTGACCGAGATGACGGAATACCGCCGCGTCAATCCGGAATTGGAAGAGAATGTCGTACTCGAGCCGTCGAGCAAATATGCGCTGCGTCCCGGTCAGACTCACGCCTACGGGCCGGGCGTGATCCACTCGACCGCGCATCCCGAGAAGGCGTGGGTGATCCGTGTCACCGGCACCGATCTCGACAAGCTGCCGCGCTATCATCTGCGCAAGCAGGACCGCGTGCTCGAAAAGGCATGACGTTCCAACGGCTGACGATTGGGCCGGTGTTGAGAGTGCCGTCGTGCGGCCGGTGCTTATTTCTTTCCCTTTTCCGTCGAGATCGCGATGTAGCGCGCGACGACCTCCCGAGGCGTAGCGTACATCCGTTTCAGGATTGCATGGATCTCCTCGGCATCGATCGGGCTCACGTCGAATCCGAGCTTTCGGGCCTCCGCGACCACGCCCTTGTCACGGCACATCTGCATAAAGGCGGCCTGGAGCGCTTTGGCGCGGTCAGCAGGAACGCCGGGCGGCGCCACGAACGGCAGCGACATGAAAAACGGCGATTCGGCAAAGTCGAGCAGCGCGAGCACGGCGGAATCGCTGGTGAGCTCGCGGCCTGTCGGAATGTCGGAGAAATGCGGGAGGCGGGTCTTGCGCCCGAACTGAGCCAGCGGCCGGAACGCCTTCTTGTTCCACAAGTCGCGCTGACCGCTGCGCGCCGAGCTCAGTCCGACCATCTGACCGTCGATCTCTTTGCGCTGCATTGCGAGGAAGAGCGGTGCGGCGCCGGTATAGCCGCGCACAACGTTGATGTTCAGGTGCAGCGCATCTCGGGCGATCTGCCCGAAGATCAGATTGCTCGACGCGGCGTTGTTGGCGCCAAAGGTGAGTTTGAGCGGGCTTCCTTGCTTGATGTCGTGAACGCTCTTCGCCGGATTGTCGGCATTGACCAACATCAGATAGGCGTCGTCAGCATAGGATGACATGCTGCCGAGCCAGACGAATTTCATCGGGTCGAACTTGACCTGGGGGTTGCCTTGGATTGCGAGCTGGGGCGTTGCTCGCTCGAGCTTCGCCAGAACCGTGCCGTCCCGCTCGCTGGCATTGAAGATGCGGTTGGCAGTGACAAGACCGCCGCCGCCAGGCGTGTTCTGAACCACGATGTCGGGATTTCCGGGAATGAACCGGGCGAGATGCTTCGCGGCAAAGCGCGCCGTCAGATCGTTGATGCCGCCCGGCGACGTTCCGACGAGCACCGTGATGGTCTTGCCCTTGTAGAACTGCTCGACGGTCTCGGCGGAGGCCGATGTCATCACGGTCAATCCCGTGCAAAGGCTGCTCACGGTTACAACGAAATCGCGGATGGACATGCGCTTCATGACGCCTCGCTCCCTGTGCTTTGTTATCTACGGCCGGTTCACCCCGCTCGTACCTAAGTCATGTCGCTTACGGCAAGTCTCTTAGCATACAACCGAAACCGCTGCGCGGCTCGCGGACATCGAGCCACTTCTGGAACTCCCACACCCGCGCGGTGACGGGATGCACCACCGGCACCTGCAGGTCCTGCTCCAGGAGGTCGATGATGTTCAGCGTGCGCCAGCCGGAGCCGAGCATGTAGATCGCGTCGGCGCCTTTCGACTTGAGGAAGTTCTTCTTGATGTGGGCGTAAATTTGCTCGCCCGACAGCTCTTGCGCCTTGTTGAAGGGCACGTCGACGCCGGCCATGCTGCGGACCTTGAAACCGGCATCCTCGAAGTATTTGGCGAAGATGGCGTTGAGCTTGTCGGGGAAGTAGGTCGCGCCGACGAAGCTCTTGGCCTTCACCGCCTTCAGCGCCCGCACGTGGTTCTGCGCGACGCTGCTGATGCGGGTCTTGTACGTCTTCTCCCAGCCCGCGACGATCTTGGCCTCGCCTTTAAAGCCGTGGACCATGAACGGGGGCGCACCGTTCGGGTGGATGATGTCGCAGTTCTGCTCGGCCAGCAGCGCGATCAGCTTCTCGTAATGCGGCATCATCGTCTCGAATTCATCTTCGGTGCCGCGGCGGATGTTGAGGAACAGCGGAATCAGGCCAATGCCTTCCGGCAGCAGGCGGCAGACTTCCTCGGTCATGCCGGGACGCATGGTCGGGTTCACCATACCCACGACGCCGCGCCAGCTTGAGAATGACATGACCTTGCCTCCCGCTCTTATTGCTTGTTCGTCGTAACATAGCCTTCCGCCAGATCGCGCGCATGCGCCTCGGCGTCGCGCTTGGCCGGATCGCCATATCCACCGCCGCCCGCGCTTTGCGCCAGGAACCGCTCGCCCGCCTTCAATTCGAAGCGCGCCGAGGCCGGCGTCTTGAATTCCTCCTCGGTGCCGAGGCGCACCACAAAGCGGGCAGGGGAGCCGGCCTTGCCGCCCGCCAGGCCGGCCGGCGGAAACTTGATCTTGTTGAAGCGGCGGATGACGGTCGCGTCCTCAAGCAGCTCGTATTCGCGCCGGAGTGCCAGCCCGCCGCGCCATTGCCCGGCACCGCCCGAGTCCGGCACGACGTCGAAGCGCGTGATACGACAAGGATATTCGGACTCCAGAATCTCGATCGGCGTGGTGTGCAGGTTGCTCAGATGCGTCGCTGTCGCCGTGGTGCCATCGTGGCCGGCGCCGCCGCCGTAGGCCGAGCCCATGATCTCGTACTGCATGGTCGATTGCCCCGGCCGCCCGCGCGACCAGGCAATGCTGAGCGCGCTCGATGCGCCGGAATGGGCAATCGCACGCTCGGGAATGAAATGCGCGAGCGCTTCGAGGATTACGTCCACCAGCAGCAGGTTGACCATCTGGTAGTTCGAGACCGGCGCCGGCGGCTCGGCATTGACCACGGTGCGCGGCGCGAATGTCAGGCGAACCACATCGCGCATGCCGTCGTTGAAATGCAGGTTCGGACCGAGGCTTCCGATGAGCGCGTAAAACACACAAGCTTCGACCATCGAAGGTCGCAGATTGACGGGTCCGCGCGCCTGCGGATCGCTGGCGGAGAAATCGAAGCTCCCGATTCCGTCCTTGATCGAAATCGTCACGGCGAGCTTGACGGGCTTGTCGAGCACGACGCCGTCATTGTCGAGCAGTCCTTCCGCCGACGATTCGCCGGCTGGAAGCTTGGCAATGGCGGCGTGCAACGCGTCAGCGGAGCCCTTGAGGATCGCAGCGAAGGCATCGGTGACCGTTTCCGCGCCGAAGCGTTCGCACAATTCCTTCACCCGCGCCGCGCCCATCTGGGTGACGGCGATCTGCGCATGGATGTCGCCGCGCACCAGGTCCGGCTGCCGGCTGTTGGTCAGGATGATGCGCTCGATATCGGGGACGCGCTGGCCGCCCTCCCAGATCCTGATCGGCGGCAGCAGCAGACCCTCGTGGAACATCTCGGTTGCGTTGGCCGAGGTCGAGCCCGGCACTGCCCCGCCGACGTCGGCCTTGTGCGCGATCGAGCCCGCGAAGGCGACGATCTGGCCGTCCGCGAACACCGGCGCCACGAACGCCATATCGGAGACGTGCGGCAGCCCGCCTTCGTAAGGGTGATTGGAGACGAACACGTCGCCCTCGTTGATCGCACCGGCCTTGCCGTAGGTTTCGAGGATGCGGCCGACGAGATGGCGGTAGACCGGCGCGTGGAAGAACATCGGCGGCGCGACGATCAGCCGGCCGTCGCGATCGACGATCACGCAAGAGAAATCGCGCGACTCCCGGATGATGGTCGAGTAGCCGGAACGATAGAAATGATAGTGCATCTCATCGACCAGGCTCGCGATCTTGTTGCGCAGGATCTGGATGGTGATGGCGTCCATGCTCACGCCCTCCAATCGGATCGTTGGAGAGCACAAGGGTGCGACGGACTCGGTCTGCTCCCTCCCCCGTTTACGGGGGAGGGGTGGGGAGGGGGTGCACATGAAAAGTCCGCGCCCGCATGCCCCCTCCCTAACCCTCCCCCGCAAGCGGGGGAGGGGACGCTGTGGCGCGAGCCTTCGTTAATGCGGCGGCGAGCGCTCGTCATGACATTCTTTCCAATATCAAATTACGATAGCCGCCGACGCGGCCGGTCCAGCCCGCGGGGATCACGGTCGTTGCGTCGAACTGCTCGATGATGGCGGGACCGACGACCAGCGCACCGGCCTCGAGCTTGTCGCGCTCATAGAGCCCCGCGTCGACCGCCGATTTGCCGCCGAAATGAACCTTGCGGCTGCCTTTGGCGGCGTTTGCCGCCTGCCGTGCAACGAGTATTCCCTCCTGCCGCGGTTGGTATTTCGGCACATCAACGCGCACCCGCAGCCGATAGCTCACCACCTCGACCGGACGCTCTTTCGCAGCGTGGCCGTGGATCTGCGCGTGCCGCTCATCGAAACGCCCGCGCGCGGCGGCAAGCGATGCGGCGCTGAGGCGTTCCATGAACAGGCCGTCGAGCGAGGTTCGCAACTCATAGCCCTGGCCGGTGTAGCGGAGATCGAGCTCGCGCAGGAATGCGGCGGAGGAGGGCGCCATGCCTTCGGCGGTCAACTCGCTGCGTGCCCTCGATTCCAACTGCCGAAAGACGTCCTCGGCGTGCTCCGGAGTCACATTCGCGAGCGGCTTGAGCTCGGAGCGGATGTAATCATGCACCACGTCGGTGCACAGGAGCCCCAGCGCGGAGAAAGCGCCGGGCCGCGGCGGCACCAGGATGCGCCGCATGCCGAGCTCTTCCGCGACCGCGGCCGCGTGTACCGCGCCGGCGCCGCCGAACGGCAGCAAGGTGAAGGTCGAGAGATCGACGCCGCGCTTCGCCGCGAACACCCGCACCTCGTCGGCCATGCGCATGTCGACGATGCGCTGGACGCCGGTCGCGGCCTCCAGCACGTCCATCTTGAGCGGGCCGGCGACATGCTCCTGCAGGGCTTGTCGCGATGCGGCGACATCGAGCGTCTGCGATCCACCCAAGAAGTAGCCGGGATTGAGATAGCCGCAGACCACGTCGGCATCAGTCACGGTCGGCCGTGTGCCGCCGTGCCCGTAGCAGGCGGGGCCGGGATCCGCGCCGGCGCTCTGCGGGCCGACATTGAGGAAGCCGCCGCCATCGACCCAGGCGATCGAGCCGCCGCCGGCGGAGATCGTGCTCATGTCGAGTGCCGGCACGTCGACCTGGCGGCGCGCGATGACGCTCTCCGTGGTTTCGAGCGGCACGCCGCCCTCGATGAACGCGATGTCCGCGGACGTCCCTCCCATATCGAGGGTGACGAGTCCGCTCTGCGCTTCATCGCGCGCAAGGTAGGCGCTCGCCTGCGCGCCTGCGGCCGGCCCTGAGAACAGCGTGTGCACCGTGCGGCCACCGCCGATCGCTGCGGTGAACGGCATCACACCGCCGTTCGATTGCATGAGGAAACGCTGTTGCGTTCCGACGTTTGTGTCATCGAGACCGTGGTTAAGATGGTCGATGTAGCGCACCAGCACCGGCTCGAGATACGCGTTCAAGAGCGTGGTCGACATCCGCGCCCATTCGCGGATGCGTGGGAGCACCTCGCTCGACAACGACACCGAGACGCCGGGATATTCTTCCAGGATGATTTGTCGCGTGATCTCTTCGTGCTTCGGATTCATGAAGGCGAACAGGTAGCAGACCGCGATCGAATCGACGTTGGCCTCCTTCAACTCGCGCGCGGCGCGGCGTACCGCGTCACGGTCGAGCGGCATGAGCACGTTGCCGGCGTAGTCGGAGCGCTCGGAAATCTCCCGCGTGAGACTTTGCGCGGCAATCGGCTGCGGTTTCGTATAGAAATAATCGAACAGGTTGCCGTCGCGGGCCTGGTTCTGTACCTCCTGCACCGCGCGGTAGCCCTGGGTGATCAGGAGCCCGACCCTGGCACCACGCATCTCCAGGAGTGCGTTGGTCGTAATGGTCGTGCCGTGGGCGAAGAACTCGATCTCGCCCGGCGCGACGCCACGCGCGATGAAGCGTGCGAGGCCGTTGAGCACGCCTAGCGCCGGGTTCTTCGGGGTGCTCGACACCTTCTCGACCAGAAGATCGCCACTCGCCTTGTCGAGAACCACGAGGTCGGTGTGGGTTCCGCCGACGTCGACGCCGAGCCGATAACGCGCCGCGGTCCCGCTCATGACGCGCACCGCATCGCCTGCGGCGACCAGTCCAGGCCGCGCGTCTGGAGCCGCCGCCTCAGGTCTGGTAGTGATCGATGCCCGCTATAATCGGGCAAAAGAAAACGAAAACACAGGGCAGGAGCACTCGGGATGCGCACGTTCACCGGCGGGACGTTTGTTGCGGTCACCTTCCTTGCCTTGACCGGGTTGGCGTCGTCAACCGTCGCGGCCGATCCGGTTGCGGACTTCTACCGCGGCAAATCCATCAGCATGGTGATCGCGACCGCGCCCGGTGGAGACTACGATCTGCGCGCGCGGCTCATCTCCCGCCACATGGGCCGCCACATCCCCGGCAATCCGACCATCGTTCCCCGCAATATGCCCGGCGGCGTCGGTATTCAAGCCGCCAACTACATGGCGACCGTCGCGGCGCAGGACGGCACGGCGCTGCACGCCATCATGCAGAGCATGTCGACCCATCAGGCGCTCGGCGGCGCCGGCGCTGAATATGATACGCGCAAGTTCTTCTGGATCGGGAACACCACCGACACGCCGAACGTGATCAATTCCTGGCATACTACGGGCATCCGCACGATCCAGGACGTCATGACCCGCGAACTGGTTGTGGGAGCGCCTGGTCAGGCGACCAATTCGGTCTATTACCCCAAGGCGCTCAACGACCTGGTCGGCACCAAATTCAAGATCGTGTCGGGCTATCCGGGTGGCAACCCGGTCAATCTCGCCATGGAGCGGGGCGAGGTCGGCGGCCGCGGCTCCAATTCCTGGGCGTCCTGGAAGGCGACCAAGCCGGACTGGCTGCGCGAGAAGAAGATCTTCATCCTGGTCCAGATCGCCTTGAAGCGGAATCCGGAGCTGCCCGACGTTCCGACCATGATCGAGCTTGCCAAGACCGACGAGGACAAGGCGGTCATGAGGTTCCTCTCGGCGGACATTCCGGTCAGCCGCGCCTATGTGACCACGCCGGGTGTGCCAGCGGATCGCGTCAATGCGTTGCGCCGCGCCTTCGATGCGACCATGAAAGATCCGCAATTCATTGCTGAAGCCGCAAAGCTCAACATGGACATGAGTCCGTCGACTGGAGAGGAGGCGCAAAAATTCGCGGAGTCGATCGCCAATACGCCGTCGCAAATCCTGGCGCGGGCGAAGACGATTCTGGATATCAAATAGCGTCCACTGTGCGGTGAGCGATGCCCTTTCCACGTCATGGCCGGGCTTGTCCCGGCCATCCATGTCTTTGATAACTTGATTTAAGACGTGGATGCCCGCGACGAGCGCGGGCATGACGAGCGTGTGCTAGTCCTCCGGGTTCATATGCCAGTCGTGGCTCGGCGGTGGTCCCCAGCCGGCGATCCCGCGGTTCTCGCGCGTCCAGACCTTCGGGCGTTGCGGTTGGTCCTCATGCCACGGGCGCGGATCGAAGAAGCCGAGGTCCTCGTCCAGCATCTGGTCGAGCTCGGCGAAGAATTCCACCACCTGCTGGTCCGGATTGCGGTGATAGATCGAGACATTATGCCCCGGTCCATGCCGCAGCGGCCCCCAGATGATCGGGATGCGGTTCTGCGAGAGCACGTCGCAGCCGTTCTCAAGATGTGAGAAATCGCGAAGCTGGAACGCAACGTGGTGCATGTTTGCACGCTTGCCTTTCACGAAATTCACCGTGTGGTGATCGGGATTGCAGCGCATGAACACGAAGATGTCCTCGATCCAGTCGGATACGCGGAAACCGAGAATGCGGCTGTAAAAATCTGCGACCGCCTGCACGTCCGGCACCACAAACGCCACGTGCCCGAGCTTGAATGGAGCAACGCCGCTCACCGATTGATTGGGCGTCAGGAATTTCCAGTCCGTGATCAGCTCGATGGTGGTGCCCTTGATGTCGTCGAAGACGAGTGACTTCGACATGCCCGGAATGTCGTCGCTGCGGATGTCGCTCTTGATGCCTTGGGCGGTCAGCCATTTGGCGATCTCGCCGAAATCCGAGCCCGGGGCGACCTGGAAGGCGAGCTTGGCGCAACGCGCGCGTTCACCCTTCACGAGTTGAAGCACGAGCTGCCCGACTTTGCATGAGAGCAGCGCACGATCATTCTCGCGCGCGGCGACGACGAGTCCGGTGACTTTGGTATAGTGATCGATCTGCGCCTCGATGTCAGGGGTTTCGAACGTCGCGTGCGAAATTCGCCGGATACTGATCATCGGTATCATCTCAGCCATAGGTCTTCAGCACATGCCGTGCGATCACCATCAACATCACTTCGCTGGCGCCCTCGGTGATGCGGTAGCTGCGCTGCTGGCGCCAGAATTTCTCGATCGGCAGGTCGGTCGTCAGCGCGATTCCGCCATGGACCTGCATGCATTCGTCAGCTGCGCGGAATGCCATCTCGTCAGCATAATACTTGCAGACATAGCAGTCTTCGCGCGCGTCTTCGCCGGCGTCGAGGCGCGTGGCGGCCTTGTAGACCAGGAGGCGCGCGGCTTGCAGCTCAATATACATGTGCGCGAGTTTCCACTGGATCGCCTGGCGGTCGGCGAGCGGTCGACCGAAGGTCGATCGCTGCTTGGCATAGGACGTTGCCATTTCGAGGCAGCGTTCGGCGACGCCGAGGGCGCGTGCACCGTGTTTCACGCGCCCGGCGCCGAGCCACTTCTGCGCGAGCGTGAAACCGCCGCCTTCCTCGCCGACGAGGTTCTCGGCCGGAACACGCACGTCGTCGAGAATGACCTCCCACGGCCGGTCGCCCATCATCGTCTGGTATGACGTGCCGAGCGTCACGCCGGGCGTGTCCATGTCCACCAGGAAGCACGAGATGCCGCCATGCGAGCCCTTGGCGCGGTCGGTCGCCGCCATGAGCTGCATGAAAGCGGCTTTGTTGGCGCCGGTGATGAAACGCTTGGTGCCGTTGATGACGTAGTGGTTGCCATCCTTCACCGCGGTCGTGCGCATGCCGCCGGGATCGGAGCCGGCGTCCGGCTCCGTCTGCGCGAAGGCGACCTTCTTCTCGCCGCGCAGCACCGGCATCAAATATTTCTCGCGCAGGTCGCCCTTGAGCGTGAACAGGATGTGGCGCACGGACGGGCCGGTGATGCCTTCGCCCCGCGCGGGCAGGGCGATGGTGCGCGACAGCTCTTCGGTAACGATGGTCCGTTGCAACAGCGACAATCCGGGGCCGCCATATTCCTCCGGCACCTCCATCATCCAGATACCGAGGTCCTTGGCGCGTTGCTGGAGTTTGCTTAAGAATTCCGGCTTGATCTCCTCGGCATCGGCTGTGACGGTCTGGCGTTCGATCGGGATCAGCTCGTTGTTGACGAAGCGCCGCAGTGAATCTTTAAACATCCGCAGCTCTTCGGGAAGCGCGAACTCCATGACCTGACCTCCCTGTTTGTATTTCGTTGTTATTTGTCCTCGCGCCAGATCACGCGCACGTCGACGGCAACGGCACCCTTTCCTTGCGGGCGTATCATCAGCGGATTGATCTCGATGTCCTCGATGCGCGCGCGGTGATCGAGATAGAATTGCGCGAGCGCGAACACGGTCGCCTCCAACGCGGCGCGATCAGCAGCGGGCTGCCCGCGATAGCCGGCAAGCAGCTTGTTGAGCTTGAGACCGTCGATCATTGCCGCCACGTCGCTCTTTCCGACCGGAAGGAGACGCAGCCCCGCATCGTTGGCGAGCTCGACCAGGATGCCGCCGGCGCCGACCAGCAACATCGGGCCGTAGAACTTGTCAGTCCGCGCACCGACGATAGCCTCGATGCCGGATACCATTTCCTGCACCAGGAAGCCGTCGATCTTGGCGTTCGGATAGGCGGCGTGGGCGGAGGTGGTGAGCGCGTCGGCGGCCTTGAGCACGGCGTCGCCGTCGCGCAGATCGAGCGAGACGCCGCCGGCTTCGGTCTTGTGCAGGATATCGGCGGACCGGATTTTCAGCGCCACCGGAAATCCGATCGCCTCGGCCGCAGCTGTGGCTTCTGCCGCGGTCGCGACCTCGCGGCTTTGCGGAAGCGCGACGCCATATGTCTTGAGCGCGGCATCGAGTGTCGCCGGCGTGAGATCGCTCGGCGGAGCGGGGGGCGGTGCCGCTGGCTTCCGGCCGGTGCGCTGGGCGTGGAACCAGAGCCCATTGAGTGCGCGGACGGTCGGCTCCAGTCCTTGCAGGAACGGGAAGCCGGCCTGGCTTTGTGCTTCGACTGCCTCCGGCGTCATCTGGTAGCTCATGCGGCCGAAGCCGACGATCGGCTTGTCGGTGCCTGTCACCATGGCTTGCAGCGCTTCGACGCCATCCCATGCGCCGACTTTGCTCGGCAGCATCGCCGCCCAGGCGATCATGTCGATGTTCGGATCCTTGGCGACGACGTCGCAAACAGCGGCCGCCTGCTTGAGGCCGCCGGGAATGCCGAGATCGAGCGGGTTCTTCGGCTCGATTCCTTCCTGCATGTAGGGCGTCAGTCCCTTGAGCGTCTCCGGCGAGTAATCCGGCATCGAGGCGCCTTCAAACTCCGCGTAGTCATAGAGCAGATCGACGGTGCCGCCGGAGGTCGTGACGAAACCGATGCGCGGTCCTTTCGGCAGCCGGCCGCCGTCGAATGCCAGCGCCGCCTCCATCATGTCGTCGAGGTTGCGGCAATTGTAGATGCCGTAACGCTCGCACATCGCAAGGTACGCTGCGTAGTCGCCGCCGATCGCGCCGGTGTGCGATTGCGCCGCGGCTCGCGACTTCGCGGTCGCGCCGGTCTTGATTGCGACGATCGGCTTGCTGGCTTCGAGAGCGCGCGCGGCCGCCGCCATGAAGGCGTCAGGACGGCGCAGCCCCTCGATGAACAGCGCGATCACCTTAGTATGCGGATCGTCGACCAGGAAATTCAGGTAGTCGGCGAGGTCGAAACTGATCTCGTTGCCTGATGTGATACCGTAGGAAAAGCGCAGACCGCGGTCGGCGGAGGTGCGCAGCCAGAATTGCAACGTGCCGCCCGACTGGAACGCGGCGCTCACTGAGCCGGCGGGAAAGCGGCACAGTTCGCTGTTTGGATAAGCGAAGATCTTGTCGTGGTAGCTATACGCGCCCATGCAGTTGGGGCCGGCGACCTTGATCTTGCTGCGGCTGAGGAAATCCTTCAGCCAGGCGCCGCGCTTGTGCGATTCCGGATCGGGTCCGTCACCCATCGCGGCCGAATAGATCGTGGCGGTCTTGACGCCGGCGGCGTCCGCGTCCTCCAGCACGCCGGCAACGCCGACGGCCGGCACGATGACCATCGCGTGCTCGACCGGTTCAGGCGCGTCACGCAGTGAGGGCACGCACGGCTCGCCGAACACTTCTTGCTGCCGCGGATTGACCAGAACCAACCGGCCCGGATAGCCGAAATCGCGCAGATTACGATACATGATCCGGGCCCAGGGAGCCCGCTCCGAAGCCCCGACGATCGCGATCGACTTGGCGCGGAGCACGGACTCCGGCGACCGAAATAGTCCCTCACCTGGCACGCGTTTGACCCCCGTAATTTTTTGCTCTTAGACCGGCATCTGTCTTAGGACCTCGACAGAACGCGGTCAAAGGGCCGAGCTAGGGCAATTGCGCACCCCCGCTCCGCCCGCGGCGCGCACCCTCCACCCGCAAACGCAGTTCTGCTATCATGCAGCCAACGGAGAAACGAACGCGGGAGTGAAACCATGAAGATCATGCAGTTGGACGATGCTCCTCTCGTGCGCGGCCTTGAGCACCGCGGCGGCACGTTCCACTCGCGCACCATGGCGGAAGGAACGCCGGGCACTCCGGGAAATTTCAAATTCTCGCTGAGTTGGCTCGGCACCGACTACTCCGGGCCGCGGCACCGGCATAATTTCGATCAGTACCGCTTCATGATCGAAGGCGAGTCCGACTATGGGCAGGACGGCCCGCTCAAGGCCGGCATGCTCGGTTATTATCCGGAAGGTGTGCCCTACGGCCCGCAAGTCAACAAGACCGACATCTTCTGCGCCGTGCTGCAGTTCGGCGGCGCCAGTGGCTCCGGCTATCTCTTGCCGCGCGAAGTCAAGGCTGGGATGGAGGACCTCAAGAAATTCGGCGAGTTCAAGGATGGCATCTTCCATCGCCATGATGACGTGCCCGGCCGCCGTAACACCGACGCCTACCAAGCGATCTGGGAACACATGCACGGCCGCGACATGGTCTATCCGCAGGGCCGCTACGACGCGCCAATTTTCGCGGATTCGAAGAATTACGACTGGGCGCCGGTGAAAGGCGCGCAAGGCGTGTCCGAGAAGCTCTTTGGCGTGTGGACGGAGCGGCGCACCGAAGCCGGGATGCTTCGGCTTGAGGCGGGCGCGCGCCACACCGTCGCGGGGCGGGGCGTCTATCTGGTGATGTCCGGTGCCGGCGAATGCGAGGGCAAGCCGCTGCAGACATATACCACCGTGTTCCTGGATGCGGGCGAGACCACGACGCTCTCCGCCAGCGAGACCATGGAGCTGTTGCACTACGGCCTGCCCGATCTCACCGATATGACGGTCGCCGTGCATACATCAGGCGTTGCGATGCAGGCGGCGGAATAGCGGGCGCGCCATGACATCTCGCCTGTCACGCCGGCGCGTCCTGTCCGGGCTCGGTGCGCTGTCGGCCGGCATTGCCGGCGCCCTGCCGCGTACGGCACGCGCGAGCGACTTCTACCAGGGCAAGACGCTGACGGTAATTGTCGGCTTCGCGCCGGGCGGAGGCGTCGATACGACGGCGCGTATGGTAGCCCGGCACCTGGTCCGGTTCATTCCAGGTCAGCCCGGCCTCGTGATCCAGAACATGGAGGGCGCTGCCGGCCTCATCGCCGCGAACCATGTGAGTCGCCGGGTGGCGCCCGACGGGCTGACGCTCGCCGTTCCAGGCCGCTCGTGGTTTGTCGAAGGCATCGTTAAGAACCCGAGCGCCACCTACGACCCGACTCAATTCGCATTTATCGGCAGCCCCGGCGCGGTGAACTCGATGGTGTGGGTGCGTGCAAGCACCGGCATCAAAAGCTTCGACGATCTCAAGAGCTCCCCGAAGACGTTGAGCTTCGGATCGCTCGGCAGCACCACGCCGACCGCGTTGATCCCGGCCATGCTTGCGGGCCACGGGGCGCCGATCAAGCTGATCTTCGGTTACGTCTCGACTGCGCGTGTCCTGCTGGCGCTGGAGCAGGGCGAGATTGACGCTGTGTTCACCGTCGAGGATTCATTTGCGCGCCGCCAGGACCTTATCAAGCAGAAGCTCGTCATCCCGATCCTGCAGAACAAGCCGACATTGCCCGGCGTTCCGCTGGTGCGCGACGTGCTGCCGGCGAGCGATCTGCCGTTGCTGACCTTGGCGCTTGCGCTCGAGAATTTCGGATTGCCGCTGGTCGGCCCGCCCGGGATTCCGCCGGACCGGATCGCACTGCTGCGCAAGGCATTCGTCGACATGTGCGACGATAAGGACTATCGCGCCGAGGCCGCACGGATCAACCAGCCGATCGGCGGGCCGCTCGAAGGCGGGCAACTCGAAACGATGATCAAGGACTTGGCGGCGGGCGCAACGCCCGATATCGTCGCCGCCTATCGCCGGCTCGGTGCGGGCAAGCAATGAAACGCGGCGCGGTCTAGACGATCGATTCCATGAAACCGCTCATATCCAACGGCCGTCATTCCGGGGCCGGAGCGTAGCGAGGGAGCCCGGAATCAATAACCACGGACTGGGGTTATGGATTCCGGGCTCTCGGCCTTCGGCCTCGCCCCGGAATGACGCCCATAGGATTCGAATTTTGGAATTGCAGGACTAGGTGCGACCGCGCCGGCAAATCCCTGGCTTAAATGGAACCTAAACTTGCTTTGGGGGTTCGGTCGCCCCGATTGCCGGCGACACGTCGTCGGCCGCGTCTTTATCGACCCGAAGGAAGTCGGGGTAGTGTTTGTCCAGATACTTTTCCACTATCGCGTAGATGCCCGCCACCAGAAAGATCCACATACTCATGGCGGCGCACTGCGTGAGGAATGTTCCGAAATTGATGTTCATTCGCAGTCCCCTTCACCGGAATTGGTTGGTCAGGTGCGGCCCGCCCTGTCGGGGGCGGGCCGTTGAGCTAGATCGACGGCAGGAACTTCAAGGCCGGGAACCACTGCGAGATCAGCGTCGGAGGCCACGGGATCGACATCACGTTGTCGAACACGAAGCTGACCGCGAACACGAGCACGATCGCGTAGCTGATGACCAGCGGCCATCGTTCCCGATTCTCGTAGCGCATGAAGACCACAACGAAGAGCGCTGCGGTGGGCACGAGGCCGATCACGGCCATGACGCCCATGAAGGCGACGAGATATCCAAAGAATCGCGCCGCACGCTTGGCGACAACCGAAATCGGCAAATGCGCGGTGTCGGATGTGATATCCATATGCAGCTTCTCGTCCATTTTACCGGAACCCGTCCCTTCAGCAACGCCGATCCGCTTTTCGATATCGTGGATGGTTTGTTCGCTGAGATCCCCAACGGCGACTTCCGGCTTCCGGCACATGTCATTCAGCAAGCTGAACGCAAGCGCTGTCAGAGCGGCGGTGCCGACGACAAGTGGCACGATCTTCGCGCTGAAATCCCATTGCGTCGCTATGGTCACCATGGAACCGACCACGGCGATCATGAATATCGTGAACAGCTGCGTCGGGTGGAAGGTGGGCGCCTGGAAGTTGGTCGCCATCTTCTTCACGCCACCGTGGTATTTGATGTCCTGCAGGAGCGGTCGGGTCAGACCGATGATGGCGACGATGAAGAGGATCGCGACGACCGGCCGGGCGAACCAACTGATGCCGTAGCGTTCGACCGAAATGAACATGTAGCGTTCAATCGTGTCGCCCAGCACCGCACCGAGAATCAGCGGCGGTCGCGGCCACTTGAACTGCTTCATGAACCATCCGACGAGGCCGAAAAACAGCAAGGCGTAGAGATCGCCCCACTGGCGGGTCGCTTCGAACGCGCCGATGTAGATGATGCCCATCACCGCCGGGCAGATGAGGCTGAAACGCAGGGTCGCGAGCCGGGCGAACTGCGGGCTGAACGCGTAGCACATGCCGGCGCCGAGAACGTTCGCCAGCGCCACCGACCACACCATCGAATAGGTGATGTCGAGATTCTTGTGCAGCATATCGGGGCCCGGTACGAGCCCATGGATCAGGAAGGCACCGAGCAGAATCGCCATGCTGGCGCTGCCCGGCACGCCGAAGGCGATGGTCGGCACCAGTGCGCCACCTTCTTTGGCGTTGTTGGCGCTTTCCGAGGCGATTACGCCGCGCACATCTCCTGTGCCGAATGTCCGGTTGGCGCCCTTCTCGCTCTTGAGCGCGTGCCCGTAAGCCAGCCAGTCGATGACCGAAGCGCCCATGCCCGGGATGGCGCCGATGCCGCCGCCGATCCAGGAGCAGCGCATGATCAGCCACCAATGGCTGAAGCAATCCTTCATGCCCTGCCACTGGCCTTTGTAGATACTGCTGTTGTCGATAACCTTCGAAATTGCGGTTCGCGTGATCAGCAGGTCGCAAAGCTCCGGCAGCGCGAAGATACCCAACAACAACGGCGTCAGCGGCAGCCCGTCCCACAAGTAGAGGCTGTCGAAGGTCCAGCGCAGCGTTCCCGATTGCGGATCGGTACCGATCATCGCAATCATGATGCCGAAACATCCTGCGGCAATGCCACGCAACGGAGCGTTGCCAGACAGGATTGCCACCATCGATATTCCGAGCACCGCGAACGCGAGCAATTCCGGCGAACCGAGGAACAGCATGACCGGGCGCAGGATCGGAATCGAAACGGCAAGCAGGCAGGCGCCAAAAATGCCGCCCATGAGCGAGGACATATAGGACGCGCTCAATGCACGGCCGGCCTCGCCCTTCTTGGCCATCGGGAATCCGTCAAGCACCGTCGCCGCCGAACCCGCACCGCCAGGCACCCCGAACAGCACCGCCGGAATTGGGTCGCCGGTCGCGACCGTCGAGCCAAGGCCGAGCAGCAGCGCGAAGGCCGCGTACGGGTCCATGTTGAACGTGAAGGGCAGCAGCATCGCCGTTCCGGCGAGACCGCCGATGCCGGGCACGATTCCAAGCACCAGGCCCATGATGCAGCCGGCCGCCAGATACATCAGGCGGGTTGGCTCCAGCAAAATGAAAAAAGCCTTGCCTGCAGCGGTTGCCATAAAGGCAATTTCGCCAGTAATCGCGTCCATGATTCCTCACCCAACCCCGTTCCGGCGGCTTCATCGCCGCATGCTGTTAGCCGATAGCGCGGGATGGAGCCTGCGCTAGTCCGTCCCTGTGCAAATTCAAGACAACGGATCATGGTGCTGCAGCCGATCAGAACTTGCAGCTAGGCCCGCGATCCAAAGCGGTAGCCCAGATATCCTCCCATCCCGACGCACGACCCTTTGCAAGACGCACGACCTTTGCAACATGCAAACGGCGACACTAGTGCGCGCCGTCAAAGCATGGTAGCCAACCCCCTGATTTTGAGGGGATGTAAGCAGAAGATCGCGTCATGTGAAAGTCGTTTCTTTTATGATCTCGCAATGACGCAGATCATCGACGGAACCTCAGTGGCATACCAGCGCCCGGCGGCGGGTTTCCGCGCCAGGACCGCGGGCCGCGGACATCGATGGAAATGCTGCAGTTGTGCGGTTTTTTGCAGCTTCTGCGCTGAATACCGTAGTCAAGGATGCTAACCAGACAACAGAGAAGAGAGAACGAAATGAAGTTGGACAAGATTGAAGGCAAGGCCGACGACAAGGTTGCTTGGGGCAGCGACATTGCCGCGCAGATGCTGCGCCGTTTCAACGTTCCCTTTATCAGCCTCAACCCTGGGGCGAGCTATCGCGGATTTCACGACAGCCTCGTTAACCACCTCGGCAACGAAAATCCCGGCATCATCCTCTGCCTGCACGAAGATCATTCAGTTGCGATCGCGCATGGTTACGCCAAGGCAACCGGCGAGCCGATGGCTTGCGTCCTGCACAGCAACGTCGGCCTGCTGCATGGCATGATGGGCATCTTCAACGCCTGGTGCGATCGCGCACCGATGATCATGCTCGGTGCAACCGGTCCCGTGGCTTCCGAAAAGCGCCGCCCATGGATCGACTGGATTCATACCTCGCGCGATCAGGGCGCCTACATCCGCTCGCTCGTCAAATGGGACGACCAGCCGACCTCCGCCTCCGCGCTCGTGGAAGCAATGGCGCGCGCGAACATCATCACGCGCACGGCGCCCACCGCACCGGTCTATGTCGTGCTCGACGCCGGCTTCCAGGAAACCAAGCTCGATAAGGAGCCGGAGTGGCCGGACCTGAGCCGGCACCAGCCGCCGAAGCCGCCGCGCCCGTCGAAGGAGGCGCTGGACCAGGCCGTCGCGATTCTGAAGGACGCCAAGAAGCCGCTCATCCTGTACGGCCGCGGATCGCGCCGGGACGAGTACTGGCAGCCGCGCATTCGCCTCGCCGAGCGGCTGGGCGCCTGCGTGTTCACCGACCTCAAGCAAGGCGCGATGTTTCCGACCGACAATTCGCATCACTACGCCGAGCCGTTCAATCAGGTCGTGAAGGAAGCTCGCCAATTGATGTGTGAGGCCGACGTCATCCTGTCGCTCGACTGGATGGATCTCGGCGGCGCGCTCCGTCAGGCGAAAAGCGTCGGCACGGTGACGGCGAAGATCATCCATTGCTCGCTCGACCAGACCCTGCATACCGGCGCCAACATGGAGTATCAGGAATTGCCACCCGCCGATGTGTATTCGGCGACGACTGGCGACGTCATGGTCGCCGAGCTCAATGGGGCGCTGGGCGAGGGTCGTAAGGATCCGTGGAAGGCAAAGCTGCCGCCGAAGAACAAGCAGGCGAACGGCGCGCTGACTATGGACGTGATCGCGCAGTCGTTGCGCGACCAGTTCAACGACCCGGAGAACGTGACCTTCTGCACGCTCGGTCGCGGCTGGCCGACCGACATCTGGCCGTTCCAGAGCGGCATGTCCTATCTCGGCAAGGACGGCGGAGGCGGTCTCGGCTCAGGCCCGGGCATCTCGGTCGGCTCCGCGCTCGCGCTGCATCATAAATTCCCGGATCGCTACGCGATCACGATGCTGGGCGACGGCGACTTCTGCATGGGAGCGACCGCGATCTGGAGCGCGGTGAAGCATCGCATTCCGTTGCTGGTCATCGTCAACAACAATCGGTCGTACTTCAACGACGAGCTCCATCAGGATCACGTCGCGCGCGACCGCGGCCGCGAGCCGAAGAACCGCTGGATCGGACTGCGCATGGAAGATCCGGTGCCGAGCATCGCAAAGCTCGCCGAGGCGCAGGGCGCGATCGGCATCGGACCGATCACCAGCCAGGCCGACGCCAAGGAGGCGACCGCCAAGGGCGTCGACGTGCTCAAGAAGGGCGGCGTCTGCGTGCTCGACTTCCATGTCGAGCCGCCGGCGGAGCGCCTGGCCAATCACGGTCTCGGCTACCGCGCGACCAACTGATCAAAGTCGCGTGAGACCCGAAACGGCTCCGGGCTCGCCCGGAGCCGTTTTCATTTTCGAGGATGGCGGTGCCGGCTCCGTCAGGTTATGAGGGCGGGCTGGAGGTTCGATGTGATGAGCGACGGCTCGCCCAAGCCATGGCCGACGGAACTGCGATTGCACAAGGATCGCCGGACGCTGACGATTGCCTTCGATACCGGCGACACCTTCGATCTCAGCGCCGAATACCTGCGCGTGCGCAGCCCGAGCGCAGAGGTACAGGGCCACTCGCCGGACGAACGCAAGACGGTGGCCGGCAAGCAGAATGTTGCGATTCTCGAGATCGTTCCGATCGGCAATTATGCGGTGCGGCTCGTGTTCGACGACCTGCACTCGACCGGCATCTATAGCTGGGACTACCTGCACGAACTCGGCCGCACCCGCGATGCCAATTGGCAGGACTACCTCGACGAGCTCGCCGGCAAGGGGCTGACGCGCTGATCGCGCACGCATCCGACTAGTGTGGCGGTTCAGAAGTCCGCATCATTCTAGCGGCGAGTCCGAAATGCGGACTTCTGAACCAAAGCCACACTAGATTCAAAGAGTTGGCTAGTGTCCTTCGATTCCGAAGTTCGTAAACGAACGCGCCGCAAGATGATACGAACTTCGGAATCGGGACACTAGAATCATTGCAAGGGGTATGCTCGCGCCACAGCTATACCTCCCCCTGAAAGGCCTGAAAGGGGGAGGGAGCGCACCGAGCTCGCGGCGCTCTTCAACTCTGTCGCTATCGCTGCACGATGACCGTCGCGCCGACCGGAACGCGATTGTAGAGGTCGATCACGTCCTCATTGGTGAGACGAAAGCAACCGGAGGAGACTGCCTGGCCGATCGTCTCCGGCTCGTTCGAGCCGTGGATGCGATACAGCGACGATCCAAGATAGAGAGCGCGCGCGCCGAGGGGATTATCGGGGCCGCCGGGCATATAGCGCGGCAGGCCAGGCTGCCGCCGCCGCATTTGTTCGGGCGGCGTCCAGCCCGGCCACTCGCGCTTGGCGGAAACGCGCGTCGCTCCGGCCCAGGTCATCCCGACGCGGCCGACGCCGATGCCGTAGCGCAATGCCTGGCCGTTACCGAGCACCAGATAGAGGCGGCGCTCCCGCGTATTGATGACGATGGTGCCGGGCCGATGGTTGCCCGGGTAGCTCACGGTCGTGCGCGCGACCGGCGAGACGCTGGCGCCGAAGAAGCGCCCGATCGGATCGGTCGTCTGCACCGTGTGGTCGAAATTGCGCGACTTGCCCGCCGGTGCGGCGAAGGCGGTGTTTGCGATCAGCGTACAGGCTGCAGCGACAAGGCAGGCAAAAAAGTGAAGAGACATTGAAAACAATCCCCGTGACCCCGTGATGCGAAAGGAATTGCCAGAATCAATCTCGCTTGTGAAGTGTACTTACACTGAGGCTTGCGCAAAAACCCGTGAAGTCGGCGCGCGACATTTTGCCCGCAAGGGCTTCCCACCGCCGATCGACGTACGGACGGAAAGCAAATCGGCCGCATCGTATGTCCGACGCGGCCGGACCGATTGCGTCACTGTTGCGAGCAGCGCAGGGCTAGGTGCTGGCTAGCCTGCCTCGGACCGCGGGTGGCAGTCCGAAGGCAGCACGTGGCTGCTTAAGACAGTAACAGGAAGTCACTCGCTTGCAGGCTGTTGAGGCTGGTCTGCTGCAGCGTGATCGTGTTGTCGGCATCGAGCATGATGACGACGCTACTGCCGACCTGCCGGCTGGCCGCCTGCAACTCCTGGAAGCTGTCGAATAGCCCGTCGTCGAAGACGATGCGGTCGTTGCTGCCGAAATCGGTAATGATGTCTCTGCCGAAATCACTACCGAATACGAACAGATCGCTGCCGTTTCCGCCGGTCATACGGTCGTTTCCGGCTCCACCCGTGATGGTGTCGCTGCCGTTGCCGCCCTCGAGTTGGTCATTGCCGATACCGCCGTCCATGACGTCATTGTCATTGCCGCCTTCGAGGTCGTCGTTGCCTGCGCCACCGGCGAGGGTATCCCGGCCATTGCCGCCATCGAGGTCATCGTCACCGAGTCCCCCGTCCATGGTGTCGTTGCCGTTTTCGCCTCGCATGTCGTCGTTGCCGCGGCCACCGGCGAGGATGTCGTCGTCGTTTCCGCCGTCGATCTCGTCGTTACCGTCGCCTCCGGCGAGGTTGTCGCGGCCATTGCCACCGTCGATGTCGTCGTTGCCGGTGGTGCCGACAATCGTCTGATTGCCATTGCCACCATTGAAGCGCTGGCCCGGCTCGTTGACATCGGTGACGCTAACGCTGATGGCCTGCGTGCTCGACTCGCCGAGCTCGTCGGTGGCCGTGACCTCAAGGTTGTAGACGTTGTTGGTGTCGGCATCTTCGCGCGTCTCGAAATCCGGCGAGTTCACAAAGCGCAATTCGCCGGTCTCGGGGTCGATGGCGAAGAAGTCGGCATCGCTTCCGCCGGTGATCGCGAAGGTGAAGGTGTCACCATCCGGATCGGTCGCGGCGACGATCCCGACCGCGGTGTTGTTCTCCGGCCGGGAAAACACAGCCGGCGACGTGAACACCGGCGCGTCGTTCTCCGACACCACCGAGGCCGTCACGGTGACCGGGGCCGACGTGAGCCCGGGCGCGTCAGTCAGCGTGACCGTGAAGCTCGCGTCCGGAGCGCCCGACCCGTCGTGACGGAAGCTCACGAGGCCTGCCGTGAGGTCGGCCTGCGTGAAGCTCGTCGCCACGACACCGTTCACCAACACGTCGCCGTGAACCGTCCCGGTCACGGTATAAGTGAGCAGGGCGTCGGAATGATCCGGATCGGCCTCATCGAGGTCGTCCGTCGTGAAGACGACTGTCTCGCCTTCGTTCACGGTGATGGCGAGGTCCCCGGCAATGACCGGCGCTTCGTTGTCGAGGACGGTGTCGTCCCGGACCGCCACGTTCTGGATGCGCGTGTCCTGCGCCGGAGCCGTGTCCGCATCGTCGAACGGCGTCTCGGAGTAGTGTGCCGCCATGTATTCGGCGAGGGCGTCCTGTTCACGGCCATTGTCGGTGAAGGTTGCCACACCGGTGCGGCCGGCAACATCGTCGCCCGCAGTCGGGTCGAGATCGACGCGGTTGGCGAAGGCCGCGTTCTGCTGAATGAACTTGTTGAACGGATAGTTGTCCCCGCCCAACCCATTGCCGTCCGGATCGTCGATCAGGAAGCTCAGCGTGACCACCCGCAAGGCGTCGGGCGCGCCGGCAACCACCTCGCCGTTCTCGACGATAGTCCTGATGACCTCGCCGTTTTCGTCGACCAGCGCGACCGAGAGGATGCGCTCGCCTTGCGTGGTCACCGACCCATCGGTGGCGCTGAGCACCTGTGCCGTCTTGGTCGGATCATACGAGAACGCGATGCCGCCGATCTGGCCGAACTGACCAGGCGTAGTGCCCGGCGCGATGCCCGCGACCGCGTGCTCCAACACCTCCAGCAATTGCTCCGGCGTCAACGTGATCAGCGAGAGCGCATTGTTGAAACGCACGGCATTGGCGATGTCGAGCTGCGAAACGTCGCCTTGCTCCTTGCCGACGCCGGGGTTGGCCGCGGGCGGCAGCTCCTGCACCGTCCCGCCGACCGCCTCCACGCGTCCGATCGAGTCGCGGATGCCACCGCCGTTCTTGATCGAGACCATGACGGTGTCGTCGACCTGCTGCGCGTACCATAGGTTCGCGTCGGCGGTGAGGCTGCCGAGATTGGTCTCTTCGGTACGGACTTCACCGCGCCTGCCTTCCAGGTAGACGGCGGTCTTGCCGAAGACGTTGCCGTCCTGCGCGTCGATGACGCCGCCGACACCCTGCGCAATGTCGTTGACGAGGTCGCCGCGGCCGCCGTCCGCGAACGGGTTCGCGTCGTCTGCGTCGATATCGCCGTCATTGTCGACGTCGACGCCGCCCTGGGCGTAGAGCTCATCCACCGCCTCGTCGGTGGTGGCGAAGGCACCGCTCACGTTCGGATCGACGCTCGATGGGATGATGTCGCCGTTCGCGTCGAAATCGACCACGAGCCGGCCGACATAGGAGTACTCGTCGTCGGTGTTGACGATCAGCGTGGTCTTGCCGTCGGCATTCTCCGTCACGATCGGATAGGTCCCGTCAGGCGTATCGCCCGGCCGCAGGCCGCGCTCGACGTCTTCGCTGTCGGCGAGCAGCGTGTTCGAGCCGCCGGCGATGATGATATCGACGCCATGCAGCAAGGGCGCGAGCTCCTGCTCAAGCCCGATCTGCTGCAGGTGGCTCACCAGGATGATCTTGTTGACGCCTTGCGCCAGCAGTGCGTCGATCGTCGGCTGCAGGATGTCAGCCAGCGCCTGCATGTCGTTCGCATCGTCGCCAATCACTTCGACGCCGCCGGTGGACGAGATGCTCTTGACGATCTGGGTCGTCGCACCCACGACGCCGATCTGCTCCCCGTTCTCGTTGATGATGGTCGCCGGTGCGATCTTCTTGCCGATGGTCGCGGCCGGCGGGAAGCCGGTGTAGTCCTCGGCGTCGCGGATCACGTTTTCGAACAGCGGATTGAGATTCGGATCGCCGGAGAAATCGAGATTCGCCGACAGATACGGGAACTGAGCGCCCGTATAGCCGACCGTCTGCCGGATGATGGAGGCGAACGGATTGGTGCCGGCGTCGAACTCGTGATTGCCGATGGCGGAGGCCTCAATCCCGATGATATTGAGCATCGAGATGTCGGCGGTCCCGAAGCCGGGCGTGATATTCAGCGTGCCGGGAGCGAGATTGTAGTAATCCTCAAGCGCGGTCTCGTACACCTCCTTGAGCGACGCGTCGCTGCCCGCGCTGAAGAACGGGCTCGGCAGATAGTTGTCGCCGGAGGACAGGGTGATCGAGTTGGCCTCGGTCTCCTCAAGATAGTCGACGATCGCGGCGAAATTGCCGGCGCGGTCGACTGCATCAAGCCCGGCTTCGAAGTCCGAGGCGTGCAGGATCTGCAGCCGGTAGGGCGGCGTTTCCGCGGCTTCCAGGAGGAAGCTCGCCAGCAGCGGGTCGTGGTCGCTGGTCTGGTCGGCGAATTCCGCGTTGATGTGGACGACGTCGAACTGGACGTTCTCCGCCAGACGGCCGGTAACCAGGATGTGGTCGAGCGTCTGTGAATTGCCCTCGAACACGTAGTCGTACCGCTCGTCTTCCGGCAAGAGCTCGAGCAGATCGTTCAGGACTGCGGTGCCGCCCGCCGTGTAGTCGGCGGTGGCGAAGAAGGGGTCGAAGCCCGGTACGTCGTAGTTCGAGATCGTCGCCTCGCCGCGCAGAACCGCCATCGGTTCTTCGGTCGGGAACTCGTTGAGGTCGCCGGCGACGATCACCTTGGCGTCGGGATCCTGCGCCAGCATGCTGTCGATGAAGTTGTTCACCGCCTGCGCCTGGGCCGCGCGCGAGACTTCTCCGGCATTGAGCGGCGGCTGGTCCGCGCCGAACAGCGGGGCGCTGCCGCCCTTCGAGGTGGAGTGGTTGTTGACGATCGTCACGTCCTGGCCGTTGAACGTGAACGTCGCCACCAGCGGCGGACGGGACTCGTAAAAGGGATTGTCCGGATTGATCTGCTGGTCGGCGTTGCCGGCCGGATCGGTGATGAGCGAGCCATCGGCGCCGATCGTGGCCAGCGAGTCTTCGACGAAGTCCACTCGGTCGGTGCGATAGAGATAGGCGGTGCGGATATTGCCGCCCGGTTGCCCGCCGTTGGTATCATCACCGATGAACGGGTTGTCGACGAAGGCGTATTCCACGCCATCCGGTGCCGCCGCATTGAGGGCGTCCACCAGCATTTGCAGCGTGACGTCCGCGCCCGTCTCTGCAGAATTTGCGGCGCCGTCATTGTCCTGCACCTCCTGCAGCGCGACGATGTCGGGCGCGCGCAGGTTGTTGAGGATTTCCGCGGCGATCGTGTCGAAGCGTGCGGCGCCGTCGCTCGGGTCGAGGTTCTCCGCGTTGTAGCTCGCGACCAGGAGATGCTCGGCGTCCCCGGTCAGCGTGCCGGTTTCCTTCACCAGCGTGCTCGGCTGCGCAACCTCGAACGCCCCGGTCGCGACCACCTGATAGTTGCCGAAGTCGTAATTGACGATGCCGGTGACGTCGGCGAGCTGCGCGCCAACGTCGGCGTCGGGCGAGATGAAGCCCGCCAGCACGCCGTTGTCGTCATCGATCTGGATGCGCTCGGGATTGAAGTCGCCGCCCGAGCTGTTGGTGTCGCCGAAATCCGGATTGCCGGGCGTGATCAGGAGATTGCCGCGGTCGGTCTGGCCGGTGGCATGCAATCCGTTGGACGCATCGTCATCATTGTCGATCACGGTAAAGATTTCGCCGAAGCCATTGGTGGGACCGACGACAACCGCGTCCTGCACCGTGACCAGCATGCCTTCGAGCGATTCAAAGAAATTATTGCCGGCAATGAGGCTTTCGGTTGGGGGAAGCAGCCCGTCGGGACCGCCGATCATGGTCGCTTCGATCGGCGTTGCCGCAACGCCGAGATCGGTCACGTTCGAGACTAACGACAGTTGGGTGGTCGACAGGGCGCCGGTGGCGGCGCCATTGGGGATGAACTCCGACACCGTGCCGGTGACCTCGATCATGTGGCCGACCGTGGGCAGCGGACCGCTCGGCACGAATACGAAAATGGCGTCTGACGTCGAGGCGTTGCCGTCGCCGTCCGGGTCCTGGATGTAGAAGCCGCGGGAGCCGTTGGTGTCGACCGCAGTGACCACGCCGCGGGCGGTCACGACCTGGTCGAGCAGCGGCGAGACGTGGCCGTTACCCTGGATCGAATAGATGCGGGTAACGTCGTCGTTGAGGATCGTTCCGGTCGCCGAGCCGTCGCCGATCTGCGCGCTTCCGGAGGTGTTGACGAGATTGCCGAGATTGACTGCGAAAGTTTCGTCGGGTTCGCGCGCGGTATCGCCGTTGATCACAATAGACACCTGCTGCGAGAGCGCGCCGCCGGCCTCGAAGTTCAGCGTATTGGGTGCGCCGCTGACTCCGGCAAAATCGCTGCCCGCGATGGCCGTGCCATTCGCGGTCGTGTAGTCGACCGAGAAGCTGCCGGTGTCGTCGCTGCGGGTCACCGTGAAGGTGAGAAGCTGCGTACCGCCATCGCCTTCAGTGATCGACGCATCGCTGATCGACACGGATGTCGGAACCGGGCCTTCGGCCGGAATGCTCGACACATTGACGTCGTCGATACCGACCCACTCGTCATTGCCCACCGCGTTGGTGGTCATGATGCGCACCTGGACCTGCGCCTCGTTGTTGGCCTCAGGCGGCAGCGTCACGTCAAACCCAGTGACGAGGCCGGCGGCTGAGCCTTGCGTCACGTCCGCGGCGTATCCGCCCGGCACATTGGTCCACGCGCCGGTCTCGCCGATCCGGTACTGCACGTTGAGCTGCTGCTGCGAATTGTCTGACGTTGCGTCGATGTCCCGCGCGTTGAATTGCACGCGCACGTTCTGCCGGCCGGTCGCATCGAGATAGAGCACGAGATGCGGCGCATCGGCGGTGCCCGATCCCTGCAGCGCGATCGTGGGATTTGCGATCCCGTCGAACTCGGCGATGCCGCCGTTCGTAATGGTGGTGTTGCTCTGATTGGCGATCACGTCGAGATCGTTGGCGACCGCGGAATCGCCAGCCAGGGTTTGCGGGTCTGTTCCGGTTGCGGCGGTGATGCCCTGGCCAAGAAATCCTTGAATGCTCGGCACGCCACTCCAATCGTCATTGCCGCTGATCAGGCCGCCGTTGCTCCAATCTTGTGTCAGCGAGCCGCTCGCGAGATTGAAATAGACGTTTGACATGTTCGACACCTCTGCATGATTTGTTTGCGGAAATTCACAGCAGCGATGACCGGACTAGCTGGTACACGCGGTCAGCACCGCGTGGACAATTGGGTGCTATCGTTACAATCGCGTGACTGGCAAATCACATCGAAATGACTGAAAGCCGCGTGCGAACGTCAGGTTCTGAGGTATTGCCGAGGGAATTTTTCAAATGTGACGGAATAGAATCGAATTGACACACAGCGGTGAATGGTGCGTGCGATCCTGCCAAAGAGCCGCGCCAACAACCGTTGCCCATGTTCAACACACAAGAGCAATGGTATGAAGATGCCGCAAGCGCGCACCGTGTGATGATCAATGACGAAGACGTGTCGTGATGGGGGAAGGCCGTGAGTTGTTATCTGCGAATTGGTTTGTTGGCGTTGCTCGTTTTCGGTTTTGTCCGTGCATCGAGCGCAGAGCCGGTGCTCGTTCAGATTAGCGAGTTCGTAGTTCCCGAAGCGAACCAGGGTGTCGGCGTCGACGCAAAGCATTTCTATCCCGTCAATAACCGGGTGATCGGCAAGTATGACAAGGCCACCGGCAAATTGACCAAGAAATGGCAGGGTCCCAAGGGCGGGCCGATCAAGCACCTAGACAGCGCGATGATTATGGACGGCAAGCTGTACGCGGCGCATTCCAATTATCCGGAGTGGCCGATGACCAGCTCGCTGGAGGTTTTTGACGCGGGCACGATGGAGCATGTGGGCTCGCACAGCTTCGGCATCCAGTGGGGCTCGCTGACCTGGGTAGACTGGCACGACAATCACTGGTGGATGACGTTCGCCAACTACGATCGGCTGCTCGGCCCAAACAAGACGCCATATGGGCACAAGGCGAACACCCTGATGGTGAAGCTGACGCGCGACTTCCGGCCCGTCTCATCGTGGACGCTTCCAAAAGCGATCCTCGACCGCTTCGAGGAGATGAGCAATTCTGGCGGATCGTGGGGTCCCGATGGGTTCCTGTATTTGACCGGACATGACCCGGCCGAGCTCTACCGGATGCGGCTGCCGAAAGCCGGGTCGGTGCTCGAACTCGTCGATATCATTCCGATGAATATCCGCGGCCAAGGCATCGCCTGGGACCGCTCCCAGCCGCGCGTCATCTATGGAATCATTCGCGCGACCGCGAAGGAAAGGGCCGCGGGCGGCAATCACAAGGTGACGGTCCTCAAGCTGGGCTATAAGAATTAGTGGGCACCGAGCGGACTCATTGAGAACTCGCATGGCGAAGTGCACAAGGATTGACTACCACAAGGACGGGAGCATTCGCGCCAAGGGTCAAACGGTTGATGATGTGCTCACCGGCTGCTGGGAATGGTTTCGAAAAGACGGAACGATCATGCGCTCCGGCTTCTTCGAGAACGGAAAGCAAGTCGGCGAGTGGACGACCTATGACAGCAAGGGCAAGGTCTACAAGGTGACCAAGATGCCCCGTTGACCGTGCCGGCAGGGGGCACGGACGTTGCAGAAGAGACGGAGAGTGGATACTGTGGGAAGAATCCGAAGCCCATTCGACTCCATCTGTGCATAACGGGTTCAAGCTCCGAAAATCGGAGTTGCTCTATCTATAGAATCTGATTCGCCAACACCCAAACAGGAGAGTTGTCATGGCGAAGAAAGCGAAGAAGGCCAAGAAAGCAAAAGCCAGGAAGGCGAAGAAGAAATAGGCTGACCGTTACCGTCAGCAGAGGCCCTGGTGAAAGCCGGGGCCTCTTATTGAAAGGGTCTTATTGAAAAAGGGGTCGGGCAGCGCTTGCCGCGCGGTGCTGGGCCGGTCGGAAGCCTCCGAGCAAGGTTCCAGCACAGGCCGCGCGTGAGGACGGATAGGGGAACGCGCAGGTTCAAACGAGCAGGTTCAAACGAGATGGCGGGGAGGCTTGAGCCTGCGGCCTGTCGGGCGCCTCCAATGCCGCACTAGGCGAACTGCACAGGACCGTGGTCGTCGCAGTGGTCACCGTGCGGATGATGGAGCCGGCCGTCTACGAGATAATCGACATGATCGCCATGCGGGACGGCTTCGTGCCCGCAATTGGGGCCGTGCTGGTGTGAGCAGCGGGTTTCAGGCGTGCATCGTGCCGGATTTTCGGAATTGACCGCGATGACGTGCTCATCGACGTGGTCCTCATGCATGTGATGAAGATGACCATCGTGAAGGTAGTCCACATGGCCTTCATGCCGGATCGCGGTGTGACCGCAGTTCGGGCCGTGCTTGTGAGTGTGATGAGGATGATGCTTCTCGTTGCAAGCCATGGTCGTTTGTCTCCGTTATTTGCGATCCAATATGGATCGCCTGTCACTACTTTTCCGCTGCATGTTCCATCGCGCTTTGCACCAAATGCAGAACGTGGGTGTCCAAGAGCGCATAGTAGACGTGCTTTGCCTCTCGTCGCCGTTTGACGAGCCTCGCCTCGTGCAGAGTCTGGAGGCGCGCCGAGATCGTCGTTAGTTTCTCATTCTCCAAATCCGCCAATTCCGTTACGCAGATTTCGCTGCCGGCGAGCCTTGCCAGCAGCCGAAGGCGAGATGGGTCGCCGAGCGCCCGGAACATCACGGAAGCCCGCTCCAGTTCGTGCGGGTCCGGCAACTTGGGCCACGAACGAGGCGCGTGGCGATGCTTGCTGTCACCTGATTCGCTGCGCACGGGCATTCCTGCAATCGACATCCCATCATTCCATCGAATCATAGAATAACTGTGACCGGTCTAGGCGGGCCCTAGGGGGACAACCAGTAAGCCGGACCTGATGACACCAAGCCGGCCGCGCTGCCCGGCCCTTCGGTTGCCATGTTTATGAGATGTTATAACATTGCATATCATCGGTATGGCACTTTTAACGCTGTGGAGTGCGGCTCATTATCGAGGAAGGATCGATGGCTCTGACCTACAGGCGCAAGGATCCGGACGCGCGAGCCGATGCCGTTCTCGAACTGACGCTGCAGGCGCGCGCTATCCTCAATGTTCATGACGATACGGTTGTCAGCATCGGCGAGCATGATTGCGGCGAGCCCGGATGCTGCGGCCGGCGAACCGTCGTGCTTGTCTTACGCGCGGGACATCCGACCAAGGCTATCCAGATCAGGAAGCCGATCCAAAACGTGACGCGCGTCGATCTCTCCAAGGCGCTAGCGCCCTTGGCTGCAATGGCACGCACACCCAAGGCACGGTCCCGAACGGCGTGAGCAGATCGCGCATCCGTCCCGATCGAAGCCAGCCAGCCTGATCCAACTCATCGGAAGACATGGCCATGACCTCCACTCCCACACAGACGCCTGTCACGCTGCTCACCGGCTATCTCGGCTCCGGCAAGACCACGCTGCTCAATCGGATCCTGACCGAGATGCATGGAAAACGATACGCGGTCATCGTCAATGAATTTGGCGAAGTCGGCATCGATAATGATCTGATCGTCAATGCCGACGAAGAGATTTTCGAGATGAACAACGGTTGCGTTTGCTGCACCGTGCGCGGCGATCTTATCCGCATTCTCGGTGGGCTGATGCGGCGCAAGAGCACTTTTGACGGCATCCTGGTCGAGACCACCGGACTGGCCGATCCGGCGCCGGTCGCGCAGACGTTTTTTGTGGACGAAGACGTTCGCCGCAAGACCAAGCTCGATGCCATCGTCACCTTGGTCGATGCGAAGCATCTGATTGACGAGATCGATCGCGCGCCGGAGGCACAGGAGCAGATCGCCTTCGCCGACATCGTCTTGCTCAACAAGACCGATCTTGTCCCCGAGGACGGAATCGCCAAGGTCGAAACGCGCATCCGACGCATCAATCCCTACGCCAAGCTTCATCGCGCGGAGCGCTGCGACGTCGATCTCAGCAAGGTGCTTAGCCGCGACGCCTTCAACCTCAATCGCATTCTCAACATCGAGCCCGAGTTTCTTACCGAAGACCACGACCACGAACATGACGAGAGCATCGGCAGTTTGTCTCTAACCGTCGACGGATCGCTCAACCCCGAGCGGTTCATCCCTTGGATTGAGAGCGTTGCAGCCGATCTTGGTGCGAACATCCTCAGGATGAAAGGCATCATCGCAATGAATGGCGACGACAATCGTTTCGTCATCCAAGGCGTGCACATGCTGATCGAGGGTGATCGGCAGCGTCCGTGGAAGCCGCATGAGAAGCGCGCCAGCCGATTGGTATTCATCGGCCGCGGTTTGCCAGGAGATGCCCTTACCCGCGGATTTGAGGCCTGTCGGGCCTGACGAGCCATCGATTCAACGGCTTGGCCCTGTCCTTGTGACGACGGCTGTATTGGAACCCAGGGATCATCGGGGCGTTTTCTTGCTGCGCCATTCTGTGCCCGGAATGGCAGCAAGCGGTTTTCCGAAAGCAGGGGTTCTCCTTCGATGATTGCCAGTCGCGGGTACCTGTCACGCCATCTCTTCGGATTTGAGGATGTACTCCTGGGAAAACGCGCTGATCGCCGCAATGCCCTGATGCCGCCAGCGGCGCTCTTGGGTCCCCGTAGGGCGCTCGCCAGCGCGGCAAGACTGGCAGTCGGTACCGGGCAGTGAGGGAGATCCTGACGATGCACTATAAGCCCAAAAGCGTTGCCGCGGTCCATATCGCTCTTGCCGGGTTACCGGATCAGATGCGGGTCGAGGTCGATCCCGGTATCGAGGTGTCTGCAAAGACCGTCGGTGAACTTCGGGAAGTGACTGCGTGGCCTGGCAACTGTGCCATCGCGACACCGCAGGATCGCGATCCGCAAAGCGCAGTCAAAGTCGGCAAAGCGAGCATTGCGACGCGCGTCACGCCAAAACCGTAAGGCGCAGGTGAACGGCGGGCTTCGACGAGAAGCTTTTCGCCGGTTTGCACGAGAGAATTTGGGACTGGCTTGCCAGCGGCGCTGCGAAGCGGCGAAGGCTGGTGGGCGCTGTGGCATTGCACCTCCCGTGTGAAACGCTTCTCAGTGTTCAACGAACTCAATGACTTAAGCGTCATCAAAATCCATTTCCGCGAATTTTCCATCGCAATTCGCGAACTGGTGCAGCGGAGGCGCAGCGGAACCAAGTCTGCCTGGGAACACCATCACGCGCTTGACTTCAAACAAGCGGTGCGGTGTACTATTCGTATCGCGAATAAATTTTCGCATTCCGAAAACGTCAAAGTGCGTCACATGTCAAAGAGCCCGCGGAAAGCAGCAGTTGCGCACAGCCTCGCGACGGAGAAGCGTAAGAACGCCGACAAGAATCAGCGCAACTCCGTGCAGTCCCTCGCCAAGGGCTTTCGCGTGTTGGAAAGCTTTTCGCGCGGGGCGGAGGAAATGACGCTGACTGAGATCGCAGATGCTTCCGATCTGGATCCCGGCACCACCTTTCGGATGCTCAACACCCTCGTCGCACTCGGCTATGTGGCGCGCGTTCCGGACAGCAAGCGCTTCGCATTGACTTTGAAAGTGCTTGACCTCGGCTTTCACGCCATCGGCCGTCAGGATCTTCGAGCGATGGTGCGTCCAACGTTGCGCTCTTTGGTCGACGAAGTAAGCGAAGCCGCAAGCTTCGGAGTTCTGGAAGGAGGCGATGTGCTCTACATCGAGCGAGTGCGGGCTGGTTTCGCTCGTCTTGGCGTCGATATCCGCATTGGCACGCGCATTCCTGCCAGCATCACTGTCATCGGACAGGCGATTCTGGCCTTTCTTCCCGAAGAAAAGCTTAGACCAGTGCTCGAAACCCGCCCCGCGCAGGAAGGCCTCATCGTGCCGCCCGTGACGCGGGCCCGATTATTGCCCAAGCTCGAGCGCATCCGCGCCGATGGCTTCGTACTTGGGGAGTCGGCCATCTCGGCGGGTCTGTGCGTGCTGGCGATGCCGGTTCTCGATCACGATGGTATCGCACTGGGTGCAATCAGTATTGCAGCGCCCACGGTGCGTACATCAGCGGATGAACTGCGCAAGCGCGCGCTTGATCCGCTGCGTATCGCCGCCCGAAATGCTGCCCGTGCACTCGAAGCAAGCGGTGGCACTGCTTCGTCTTGAAACGAGCTCAGCCCGAAAGGAGTACATCTCATGGCTTGGGAATATCGGGGAATCCTCCCTGCTTTGCAGTTGCCGTTCGACCAGAACCTGGAGATCGATGACGCCGAGATGCGTCGCTTTGCGGGGTGGTTAGTCAGCCATCATGGAATCGGCGGCCTTGTTACCAACGGACATACCGGCGAGGTGTTTGCACTGACGGCCAAGCAGCGCGCACATGCAACTCGTCTTGCGGCCGAGGCTGCCAATGGCAAGGTGCCGATCGTATCGGGCATCTGTTGCGAAGGCATTAGCGAGGCGACCGAGCACGCGATCATGGCGAAAGAGGCCGGTGCGAGCGCGATACTGCTCATGCCGCCTCATGGGTGGTTGAGGTTCGGCATGAGCCAGCCCGACAACGTCGTCGACTTCTTCACGGCGGTTGGGAAGGGGTCTGGCCTCGATATCATCGTTCACATCTATCCGTCCTGGACTCGCGCCTCATACAGCTTCGAAACACTCGCGGCACTGGCCAAGCTGCCTTGGGTGAAGTCAATGAAGGTCGGAACGCGCGACATGAACAAGTACGCACGGGACCTGCGGGTCATCAAGGAGGCCGAACCATCGGTGACGGTTCTTACGTGCCACGACGAATATCTGCTGCCGACGATGGTGCAAGGAGTCGATGGCGCGCTGGTCGGCTTTGCGTCCTTCATCCCCAAGATGATCATCGATCTCTACGCCGCCGTTCAGGCGGGCGACCTCAAGACCGCGGCGGATTTACAAAACCGCATCAATCCGTTGAAGGATGTTGTCTATGGCGGAGGCGAGCCCACCGGCAATGCGCACGCTCGCATGAAGATGGCGATGTATCTCGCGGGTATTCTCAAATCGCCGGCCATCCAGCCGCCGACCAAGCTGCCTGTCGGGGCCGAGTTGCAGGCGATCAAGGACGCGCTTCACGCGGCAGGAATGTTGAAGCTTCAGGCTGCCTAGCTAGCTAGTGCCCCGTTTCCGAAGTTCGTGATACGCCCGCAACACACTCTGACACGAACTTCGGAAACAAGGGGGCACTAGCAACTCTATGACTCTAGTGCCGCTTTTCGATTTGAAGTTCCTAGCCGAGTTTGCTGCAACTGCTGTGGGAACTTCAAATCGGCGGCACTAGCGGGCGGCAACGCGCTTCGGAAATCACCAAGCAATACAGGGCGGATTGAAGGAGGGAACCGGGATGGTCGCACGTCGCCAATTTATCACGTCCTCGCTCGCGGTGCTTGGCACCGCCATTTCAACCCATCGATCGTTCGCGCAAGCAAGCAAGTCGACCGATCGTCCCATCCGTTTGATCGTGCCGTTCGCGGCGGGCGGCGGCGTAGACGTTTTCGCTCGTCTGCTGGCCGACAAGATCAAACAGCAGAAAGGCCACTCCGTCATCGTTGAGAATCGTGCTGGTGCCAATGGCGCGCTAGGCGGAAATGTGGTGAAGAACGCCGAGGCGGACGGGCAAACTCTGCTCTTCTCGGCTGCGACACATGTCATGGCGCGGCATGTGATGAAAAATGCTCCTTATGATCCGATCGCTGACTTCGCACATATTGCCCGAGTCGGCGAAGCGCCCATGATGTTGGTTATGTCGCCCAAGCTGCCGCACCGGAGCATATCCGAGGTTATTGCTGATGCCCGCAATCGACCGGACAAATGGACGTTTGCGACTGCGGCATTGGGCGCACCGGGGCATTTGGCGACGGTGGCCTTCAATCAGCTTGCGGGACTCAATGTGACGATTGTCGCCTATCGGGGAACCGCTCCAGCATTGACCGATGTCGCCGGCGGCCACGTGCAACTCTTGATCGATCCGGTCCTGGCTCTGTTGCCAATGGCGAACGAAAACAGCGTCGTTGGCCTCGCAGTGACGTCGTCCAAGCGGACCCAACTGGCCCCGAGCTATCCAACCGCAGCAGAGAGCGGGCTTCCCGGACTGGAATACACGTCGTGGTATGGTGTCTGGGGACCGAAGGGCCTGTCAGCAGACCTTGTTGCAAGCCTGAACGAGACGATCAACAACGCCGTCAGGCAACTGGAGAAGGAGGGCCGCCTCGCGCGACTCGGCATCGATGCTGTAGCAGAAAGTCCAGCGCAATTCGGGGCGTACGCGAAAAACTATGTCGCTCGCAATGCCGAGTTGCTGAAGGCCGCCAAATTCGCTCCGATTTAGTGGCGAGACAGTAGCGGAGTTGAAAAATGGTGGGCGCTGTAGGGATTGAACCTACGACCTCTCCCGTGTGAAGGGAACGCTCTCCCGCTGAGCTAAGCGCCCGGACCGAGGTCAGGATTTAAGGCACGCAGGGATCGTGTCAAGCGCGCCGGTGTCGAGCACGGGCCGGGCCCCCTTTTTTGCTGCCCCTTGATGCGATCTCAGGCGCGGCTCGGTTGCGGCACCTGCGAGGCGCGGCTTTGCAGCGCCCGCATGCGGTCGGTGAGCGAGCCTTTGGCGCCTTCGCCGTTACGCTTCTCGCCGCCGGCCGCCGGCGCCAGCGGAGCCGTGGTGGCGCGGCCGGCCTCGCCGGCAAGCATCGTATCGATCGGCGATCCCGGACCTTCGAGCACATTGGTGAGGCGCGCGACTTCCGCAGCGACATCGTTGATGCGCTCGCGCAGCACCGCATTCTCCATGCGTTCGGTCGCCCAGGTGGTCTCGACCTCGCGCTTCATCGCGCTCATCTCAGTCTGCAGCTTGTCGCGCTCAGCTTGTGCCTGCTGGAGCTGGTTCGTGAGCGCCGCACGCTCGGCCGACAGCGTTTCAGTCGACGTGCGCAGCCGGTTTTCGGCATCCGCCAGTTGGGTGCGCAGTTCGAGCACGATGTCGTGCGCGGAGCTTGCTTCGTTGCGCAGCGAATCCGAGGTCTGATCGCGATCCGTCAGGGAGCGGCCCTGCTGATCCACCTGGGCCAGAAGCTCCTGGACGCGTCGCCCAAGGAACTCTGCTTCGGTGGTCTGCGCGATGACCTGGCGTTCAAGCTCGGCGACCCGGTTCCCCAACGCCCCCGATTTCGCGGTCTCATCGATCAATGCCTGGCGGGTCGCGCCAGCAGCCATGGTTTCGATGGTCAGGCGCTCGTTGAGCTCGCGACATTCCTTGTCGAGCCCATCGACCTGGCCTTTCAGGACCTCGATCTGCGCGCATGTGGTGACGAGCTCGACCCGCTGACTGTCGACGGTCAACGCGGAGTCGTTCATGGTCGTCGTGGTCGCGGCGAGGAGGCCTCTCGTTTCTTCGAGTTGACGCTCGGCCGCCTGCAACGCGGCGGTTTTTTCGTCGCGCTGGCGCTGCGTCTCGTGCAGGTCCTCGAGAAGCTGCTTTTCCTTCGCTTCGAGCGCGAACACGGCGGCGGTTTTTTCGCTCAGCTCGAGCTTGACCCGGCCGACGGCCTCGCTCTTCTTTCCGATTTCGGCAAGCTGGCTGGTTGTCTTGGCCTTCATCTGCTCGACGCTCATTTCGAGGCGTCGCGTCGACATCGCGAATTCGGCGCGCAACTGGTCCTTGTCCGCCTGGATCTCCGCCATCGACATCGGCGTGATCGCCTCGAGACGGCGCATGGTCAGCCGCACGGCCCGCGCATGCACAACCGGAATCAGGCCGATAATCAGCATGCACGCGACCAGGAATCCGATCGCGATATACATGATCGGTTCGATCATCTGGCTTACGCCTCCTACGCGACCCGCGATTCTGCCACATTGGCACGACGCATTATGCGCCGCCAGCTTTGGAAACCGTTAACCTAAATCGGGCGTACAGCGCGCAAGCTTCAACCGTGGCAGCCAAAGGCGACCAATGGGCGCATTGGTTTCGCTCAGAACGGGTTCCAGGTCGGTGCACGGGTGAAATGCAGATAGCCGATATTGGCCCCCAGCCGCAGCCCCACCCCTGAGCGGATCGGAACCAGCACAATATTGCCGGCACCGAGCGCGGTCATGCCGAAACCGCCCACGAAATAAGCCGACCCATCGATGCCGGCGAAGCGCTGGTACACCGCGTCGGTCGAGGGCAGATGATAGACGAGGATCATGGTGCGCGCGCCTTCGCCGCCCCAGTCGAAGCCGATCGATGGGCCTTGCCAGAACACGCGGCGGTCGCCGGCGTTGCGCGTGTAGAGCGTTCCTTCCCCGTAACGCAGCCCGGCGACGAACGCGCCGCCGGCCTCCTGGCCGAGGATGTAGCCGTTGGGCAGGCCCCATTGGCTGACGGCCTTCTCGATGACACTCGCCAGTCCACGCGACACCGTGCCGAAGAAGCTATGTCCGGTCGAAACGAGTTCACCCGGCGCGTATTGCGGGGCGGGGCCCGGCGGCGGCCCCTCCTGTGCCACCAATGGAGCTCCCAGGCTGGTCAGGACAAGTAGCAACATCGTGGCCCGGAGTACGGCGCCCATCGGCAGCTCCATCTCGCATTGTGACTTGGTACTGGAATGGCGGACTTAACGGCTTCGTCACGCCAATACCCTAGCTTTACGGCACCAACGCAACCGAATCGCCCACAGGATCGGCAATACTATGGCCGCACCGCGGCATGCACGAAAGCCTGCCTTTCGTCGCGCCAGCGGCGGTGCCGCGGGCGCCGCGCTTGTTGCCCTGGCGTTCGCGTCCGCGCTCCCGATCGGAGCGGCGACCACCGAATATGTCGTGCTCGACCGCAACAGCGTGTCTTTATCATCGCCGGCGAGCGGCTCTATCTTTTCCAATCGCTTGACAGCAAAGCGGCATTTGTCGCGGCTGGAGCGCGGG
>WHTP01000003.1 GCA_009377695.1 Hyphomicrobiales bacterium
CGCCGCTTCTTCTTCGCCGCCTTGCGTGCGGCATAGCGGGCATCGCGGGCGGCCTTCTGTTGCTCTTTTAGCTCAGCGTCCGCTGCCGATTCTTGCTCCGCCTTCAGCGCTGCTTCCGCAGCAGCCTTTTCGGCGGCGATGCGCTCGGCCTCGCGTGCCGCCTCGGCGGCGATCGCAGCCTGCCGAGCGAGCTCGACCTCGTGCTCGCGCCGCGCTGCCTCCCGCTGGGCTTGGCGTTCAGCCCGTGCCGCGGCGATGGCTTCACGTTCCCGACGCTTCTCGATCGCTTCGGGACTGTTCGGATCTGCGTTTTTCTTGAACTTCGCGAGGAGGTTTTTCTTGGCTTCAGCGGCGAGGGTGCGGCGGTCTTCGAGTGACGGATCGAAATGGCGCATGGGACTAGTGCTGCTATTTTCCTTTGGGGCCCGGACAGGGCCGACGTCGGATAAGGGTGGATGTGGCTTCGGTAGGATCGCGGTTTGATTAGTCGCCGGATGGTTGGCAGTCAATCGGCGACGCGGGGTATATAGCGATGAGATCGGCCGTTGGATAGGCGCGAAAGCGTTGGGATTCAGGGCCAAATGCACTTTCTTTTTGGTTCCGAATCATGTCCTGCCTGAAGCAGCGCATATCGCGCATAAAGAGGGCATTTCATCATGGCGCCTGTACGCGCACCTAAGGCATCCAAGAAACCCGCAGCCACGAAGGCCAGCCGACCGGTCACGCTCAAGCATCTCGCGGCCATCCTGGCCGAAGAGCATCAATTGACCAAGAAGGGCGGTGAGGCGCTGCTCAATGATTTGGTGGGACTGATCACCAAGCATCTGAAAAAGGGCGAGCGGGTGCGGATCGTCGGTCTGGGTATCCTGCAGGTGCGCAAGCGCGCGGCCCACATGGGGCGCAACCCCGCGACCGGTGAGACGATCAAGATCAAGGCGAGCAAGAAGGTTGCCTTCCGGGCGGCCAAGGAGCTGAAGCTCGCGGTCTGATCGCGGACGCCATCAGGACGACAAAGCCCCGGCAGCCTCGCTCCCGGGGCTTTCGTTTGGCGAGGTCTCGGTCGATCAGCCGCTGGCAAGCTCCTCGCGCAGGATTTCGAGTTCGAGCCATTGCTCCTCTGCCGCGGCGATCTTGCGCTGCAATTCGCCGAGATCGCTGCTGAGTTTTTCGAACCCGGCCCGATCCTGTGCATAAAACTGTGGGTCGCTGAGCTTCGCCTGGAGCGCGCTAGCCTCGGTTTGCAGCGCGGCAATGGTCCCCGGAAGAGTTTCAAGCGCGTGCTTGTCTTTGAAGGTCATCCGCCGTCGGACAGGTTCGCGCGCGCCGGAGACCGAAACGGCCTCCTTTGACACCTTCTGCGTTTCCGGCGGCTTGCGCTGATCGCGAGTCAGGTTCATCCCGCGCTGAGCCAGCATGTCGCTATAGCCGCCGGCGTACTCGACCCAGCGGCCATTGCCCTCGGGCGCGATTACCCCGTTCACGAGCCGGTCCAGGAAGTCGCGATCGTGGCTGATGAGCAGGACCGTGCCGGCATAGTCGCCAAGCATCTCCTCCAGCACTTCCAACGTCTCCATGTCGAGGTCGTTGGTCGGCTCGTCGAGGACCAGGAGGTTTGATGGCTTGGCAAGCGCCTGCGCCAGCATCAAGCGGCCACGCTCACCGCCCGACAGCTTGCGCAGCGGCGTCCGCGCCTGTTCGCTCGTGAACAGGAAGTCCTTCATGTAACTGACGACGTGCTTGGCCTGACCGTTCACGTGCACGGTATCGCCGCCGCCGCCCGTAAGGGCGTCCGCCACCGTCGTATTGGGGTCGAGGCTGTCGCGATGCTGGTCGAGTGTTGCGACGTTGAGGTTTGCGCCGAGCCGGACCGTGCCGGTATCGGGCAGCAGCACGCCGGTCAGGAGATTGATCAGCGTGGTCTTGCCGCTGCCGTTCGGGCCCACGATGCCGATGCGGTCGCCGCGCTGGATACGGATCGAGAAGTCGTTAACAATCGGACGGCTCTCGTAGCTCTTGCCAATGCCGTCCGCCTCGATCACCAGCGCGCCTGATGCTGCGGCCGACGAGACGGTCATCGTGGCGGCGCCGGCGCCCCCCCGATACGTGCGGCGCTGCTCCCGGAGCGCCTGCAACTGGCCGACCCTGCGCATATTGCGCTTGCGCCGCGCGGTGACGCCGTAGCGCAGCCAATGCTCTTCGGCGACGATCTTGCGATCGAGCTTGTGCTGGTCGCGTTCCTCCTCCGCCAGCACGGCGTCGCGCCATTCCTCGAAATGGGCGAAGCCTCGCTCCAGGCGGCGGGTTTCTCCGCGATCGAGCCACACCGTCGCCCGCGACAAGGTCGACAGAAAACGCCGGTCATGGCTGATGATCACGAGCGCCGAGCGTCGCGACGCCAGATCGCGCTCCAGCCACTCGATCGTCGTGAGATCGAGATGGTTGGTCGGCTCGTCGAGCAGGAGAATGTCGGGCGATGGCGCCAGTACTCGCGCGAGTGATGCGCGGCGCGCTTCGCCACCCGAGAGATGCGCCGGGTGTTCTTGGCCGGTGAGTCCCAGTTGCTCAAGAAGATAGCGGGCGGCGTGGCGATCATCGGCCGGACCAAGCCCGCCCTCGATATAGGCGAGGGCCGTCTCGAAGCCGGTGAAATCCGGCTCTTGCGGCAGGTAGCGGACCGTCACACCCGGCTGGACGAAAACCAAGCCACGATCCGGTTCGACGGTTCCTGCGGCGATTTTCAGCAGGGTCGATTTGCCCGAGCCGTTGCGTCCGACCAGGGACACGCGCTCTCCCGTGGAGACGGACAGTTCCGCATTGGTCAGCAGCGGTGTGCCACCAAAGGTCAGCGCGATATCCTTAAGCTGAAGGAGGGGAGGAGACATTGGGTCCAATCATGCTGTCGCGCCCAGCGATGTGGGGCGCCGACAAGGCGTTTGCGACCCGGTATCGCTGGAAATGCCTCTCGTCAAAGGATAACGCCTCCACGAGACGAATCCCGCCAGACGATTATGGTCCGTCGACCGCGCAGTGTCCCGATTCCGAAGTTCGTACCATTTCGCAGCGGCCTCTTATACGAACTTCGGAATCGCAGGACACTAGCAACTCTTTGAATCGAGTGTGGCTTTGGTTCAGAAGTCCGCATGTCGGACTCGCCGCGAGAATGATGCGGACTTCTGAACCGCCACACTAGTAAGCATTGGCGCCGACGATAAGATGCCATTTGTTGCCACCGAAGCGCCCTGATGGCATGACACCCGTGCGCGAACTCGCTCGCAAAGATCATTGCAGCCGGACACCTTCAGTGACCCGCTTTGCCGCCGATATTGTCCCCAACCCAGTGGCAATCGCCGGTCTCACGGGCGATGTGGCTGCGTTTTTGCGCGATGCGGGCGTCGATGCGCGTGCCGTGCACCACGTTGCGCTTGTCATCGAGGAAATTCTAACGAATGTTGCCACTCACGGCGGAAGCCCGGACGCGCAAGCCACCGTTGCGCTTGAAGTACAGCGCGACCGTATCTCCGGCGAAATCGGTGATCGCGGCAAGCCATTCGACCCTCGATCGGGACCTGATCCCGATATCGCGGCGCCACTTGAGGAGCGCCGGATCGGGGGACTTGGCCTGCACTTGGTTCGCAAGCTGACGTCGGTTCTGGACTATCGGAGCGATGGCAAGCAGAACCGGACTGCTTTTTCGATTCCTCGCGAGCAGGAAAGAGGATTGAGTCATGGACCTCAGTGAACAGCAGGTCGGCCGCGTCTGGGTTGTTACTGCGCGCGGGCGTTTGGACGGCGCAACAAGCGGCCAGTTTGCACAGCAGATGGAGGCCCTGGTCACCGGGACCGAGCCGCGCCTGGTCGTAGACTTTTCCGGGGTTGAGTTCGTGTCGAGTGCGGGCCTGCGGGTCGTCCTGGGGCTGGTCAAGAAGGTCAAGACCCTGAAGGGCGCTCTTGCCCTGTGCGCCGTGCAGCCCGCCGTGCGGGAAGTCCTTGAGATTACCGGTTTCGCCGGGATGATCGACATCCACCCCGAGCGCGCCACGGCGTTGACGGCCCTATCGTAACGTCGGAGTGGCTGGATGAGTGTGAATGCGTATTCTCGTGAAAATTGTCGCCAAATTTAATCGATTGTTTCAAGGCGGGTTTCGTTTTTCCATGCGAACTATGTGCAAAGCGTGCGGTCTCTTGGCCCGTTTCGCCGTGTATTGAATAGGGAGCCGGGCAGTGAGCGGTCTCATCGGATTGCTCGAGGATGAGGGCGGGGCCACGTCGATCGAATACGCCATCATCGCGGGTTTGCTCTCGATCGCGATTGTGGCAGCCGTAAACGCGATCGGTACCAGCCTGAATACGAGTTTTGAGTCGGTGTCCGCCGGCCTGAAGTGAGCCTCCTCGATCGGACGCCCTTTATCAAAAGCTACGGAATCCCGGACGTTAACCTCTCTTCAACCAACCCCGGTCAGGACTTATCGCCTGGACGGGGATTTCCATGGTTTCGCGCGTCGAGCGCACGCCTTTTGCCGCCTGGTGGTGGACGGTTGACCGGCTCACCCTGGCGGCGATGCTCGGCCTGATGCTCGCTGGGATCGTGCTGTCGTTGGCGGCCAGCCCGCCGGTCGCCGCGCGGCTCGGGCTTGAGCCGTTCTATTTCGTCAACCGCCACATACTGTTCCTGATCCCCACGATCGCAGTGTTGATCGCGACCTCATTTCTGCCGCTCCGCCATATCCGCCGCATCGCGCTGATCGTGTTTGCGGTCAGCCTCGTTCTCCTTTTCATGACGCTGGTCTATGGCGCTGAGGTCAAAGGCGCCCGCCGCTGGCTGACGATCCTCGGCGTCAGCGTTCAGCCATCTGAATTCCTCAAGCCTGCCTTCGTGATCCTGATCGCCTGGCTGTTCGGTGAATCGGCGCGTCGTCCCGAGATGCCCGCCAACACCATCGCGCTCGCGTTGCTCGTGACGGTCGTGCTGGGACTCGTGATGCAGCCCGACTTCGGTCAGACTGTGTTGATCCTCGCGGTTTGGGGCGCGCTGTTCTTCCTTGCCGGGATGCGACTGATCTGGGTCGCAGGCCTCGGCGGCGCGGCGATTGTCGGACTGACTACGGCGTACTTTGTGGTTCCGCATGTAGCCCGGCGTATCAAGCGCTTCATCGATCCGGCGTCAGGGGACACCTTCAACATCGACCAGGCTGTGGAGTCCTTCGTGCGCGGCGGCTGGTTTGGCCGCGGGCCGGGTGAGGGCACTGTGAAGCGCATCCTGCCGGAGAGCCACACCGACTTCGTGTTCGCGGTGGCGGCGGAAGAGTTCGGGATCGTGCTTTGTCTGGTGCTGCTGTTGCTGTTCACGGTGATCGTGTTGCGGGCCTTGCTGCATGCGCTGCGCAATCACGATCCGTTCCAGCGCTTCGCGGCGGCCGGGCTTGCGATCCTGTTCGGCCTGCAATCCGCCATCAACATGGCGGTAAATGCCCATCTGATCCCGGCGAAGGGCATGACCTTGCCATTCGTCTCCTACGGGGGTTCGTCAATGATCTCGCTCGCCTGGGGCATGGGAATGCTGCTGGCGCTCACCCGCGAGCGCCCGCGCACCAACTACCTGGCGAGCCAGGACGGCCTCGTTCCCACCGGGAGCCGGGCGTGACCGACGCGAGCGGTGCGCCGCTCGTGCTGCTCGCGGCGGGCGGCACAGGGGGGCACCTGTTCCCGGCCGAGGCGTTGGCCGAAGCGCTCGCGCGTCGCGGCGTAAACGTCGACCTTGCCACCGATCATCGCGCCGAGCGCTATGGCACACGCTTCCCGGCGCGCGAGACCCACATCATCCCGAGCGATACCGTGCGGGCGCGCAATCCGGTCGCGCTCGCACGCACCGTGCTGGCGCTCGGCCGCGGTCTGGTGCTCTCTTATTTCGTGCTGCGCCGGATCAAGCCTGCAGCAGTGGTCGGCTTCGGCGGCTATCCGACGCTGCCGCCGGTCGGCGCGGCGACCGTGCTGAAGATTCCGACGATCATTCACGAGCAGAACGCCGTGATGGGGCGCGCCAACCGGCAGCTTGCTCCGCACGTCACCGCAATTGCGACCTCGTTCGCCGGCGTGGTTGATGCCGAGCCCGCGCTGGCCGGCAAAGCAACGCGCACCGGCAACCCAGTGCGGCCGGCCGCGATCGCGGCGGCGGTGCCGTTCGTTGCGCCGGAAGCAGATGGCCTTGTGAGACTACTGGTGTTCGGCGGCAGCCAGGGCGCGCGGATCATGTCCGAGATCGTGCCGTCGGCCATCGAGCAGCTCGATGCGTCGCTGCGGACGCGCCTGTTGCTCGCACAGCAAGCGCGCGACGAGGACCTCGCGCGGGTGCGCGGGATCTATGCCAGCCTAAGCATCGCGGCGGAGGTATCGCCGTTCTTCTCCGATTTGCCGGCACGCATTGCTGCGGCGCATCTCGTCATCGGGCGCTCGGGCGCGTCGACGGTGGCGGAGCTTGCCGCGATCGGCCGGCCGTCGATCCTGGTGCCGTTGCCCGGCGCGCTTGACCAGGACCAGTTCGCCAATGCCGGCGTGCTGGAAGCTGCGGGCGGCGCGATCCGCTTGCGCCAGGACGATTTCACGCCGGTGCGGCTTGCTGCCGAGATCACCAAGCTTGCTGCAAACCCGCAGACACTCGCTGCGATGGCGCAGGCGGCGCGTTCGCAAGGCGCGCCCGACGCCGCGGACCGTCTTGCTGATCTGGTGATGAGGACGGCGCGGATCCCTGCCTAACGGCCTTTCAGAATCGAGCGCACGTCGTGCAGGTCGCTGACGACGGCGACGCACATCCCGCGGAGCTCGTCGGTTGCCGGCAGCATGTCCGGCACCATGATCGGCATGGTGCCGGCGGCATGCGCGGCGCGGATGCCGTGGTGGGAATCTTCGAGCACGAGGCAGCGTTCCGCGCGAATGCCGAGGGCGGCTGCCGCCTTGAGGAATATGTCCGGATGCGGCTTGCCGCGGGTCACATCCTCGCGAGTGCACACGGTAGTGAAATAGTCGAACAGCTTCGCTCGTCGCAGGTGGTGTTCGGCGATTCGACGAAAGGTCGATGTAGCGACCGCCATCGGCAGGCCACGCGCCGCCAGTTCGCCGATCAACTCCACCGCGCCGGCCTTTACCGGAACTCCAGCTTCGAGGCGCTGCCGCATTTGCAGTTCGCAATCCTGAAACAGCCGTGCAATCGGGAAATCGGCCCCAAACCGCTGCTGCAAAATGAGGTGGATTTCAGTCTCCGCGGTTCCAACCATGGACCGGCAGAATTCGTCCGGAAAGTCGTAGCCCATGCCCAGGGCACTCGCGACCATGGCGGCGCGGTAGAGGCTTTCGGTGTCGAGCAGCAGGCCGTCCATATCGAAGATGACGGCCTCGACGGGCCATGGAAGGGTGGTCATGCAATGGTCCAGATCGCTTGCATCATCAAATGAGCTGGGTCCATATCGTCAGGCAGCAGCCGGGAATAGGCGGTTTGGAGTCAATTCTGGTTGATGCTTTATTGTGACGTCCGGGACTGCTGAGTCGGGAGTACCACAAGGATGAAACTGCCGCGAGACATCGGCCCGATCCACTTCGTTGGCATCGGCGGCATCGGCATGAGCGGCATCGCCGAGGTGCTGGCCAATCTGGGCTATGTCGTGCAGGGCTCCGATGCCTCCGACGGCTACAATATCAAGCGGCTGCGCGACAAGGGCGCAACCGTGTCGATCGGTCACGCTGCGGCTAATCTCGGTGCCGCCGAGGTCGTCGTGGTGTCGACCGCAATCCGGCGGGAAAATCCGGAACTCGTCGCAGCGCGGGCCAAGAGGCTACCGGTGGTGCGGCGTGCGGAGATGCTGGCGGAGCTCATGCGGCTGAAAAGCTGCGTCGCCATCGCCGGCACGCACGGCAAGACCACGACCACCTCACTGGTCTCCGCGTTGCTCGATGCTGGCAACCTCGATCCGACCGTGATTAACGGCGGCATCATCGAGGCCTACGGCACCAATGCGCGCCTCGGCGGCGGCGACTGGATGGTGGTCGAGGCGGACGAATCCGACGGCACCTTCCTGAAACTCCCCGCCGATATCGCCGTCGTCACCAATGTCGATCCTGAGCACCTTGACCATTTCAAGACTTATGATGCGGTGCAGGACGCATTTCGCGGCTTCGTCGAGAACGTGCCATTCTACGGGTTCGCTGTCATGTGCACCGACCACGAGGTCGTGCAGCAACTGGTTGGCCGCATCGAAGACCGCCGGATTATCACCTATGGCGAGAACCCGCAGGCCGATGTGCGGCTGATCGATCTCGACCATGCCAACGGCGCGTCGCATTTCGCGGTGATGTTCCGCAATCGCGCCGGACAGGAAGTGCACACGATCAAGAATCTGCGCCTGCCGATGCCGGGGCGGCATAACGCGCTCAACGCCACGGCCGCGATTGCAGTGGCGCGCGAGCTCCGCATCAGCGACGAGATGATCCGCAAGGCGCTGGAGAACTTTGGCGGCGTGCGGCGTCGTTTCACACGCACCGGCGAATGGAGCGGTGTGCCGATCATCGACGACTACGGCCACCATCCGGTCGAGATCGCGGCGGTGTTGCGCGCCGCCCGCGAGTCGAGCAAGGGCCGGGTGATCGCGATCATGCAGCCGCATCGCTATTCCCGGCTGTCGGCGCTGTTCGAGCAGTTCTGCACCTGCTTCAACGATGCCGATACCGTGATGGTCGCGCACGTCTATCCGGCAGGCGAGCAACCGATCGCTGGCGCCGACCGCGATGCGCTGGTGCAGGGCATGCGCGCGCGTGGTCACCGCCAGGTGATACCGCTCGACGACCCACAGGACATTGCCGGTATCGTGAAGCGGCTGGCGCGCTCGGGCGACATCGTCGTGTTCCTCGGCGCCGGCAACATCACGCAGTGGGCCTATGCGCTGCCGAGCGAACTCGCGGCGACCGGCAAGGTGGCGTGAGCAGGCCGGCGATGGCCTTTCCCGATCTCATTCCCGAATTGAAAGCGCGCATGCCGCAACTGCGCGGGCGCTTGCTGCCGAACGAGCCCTTGGCGCCGCTGACGTGGTTCCGCGTCGGCGGGCCGGCGCAGGTTCTGTTCATGCCGGAGGACGAAAGCGATCTTGCTCACGTTCTCGACAATCTGACCCCCGACATTCCGGTGATCGTGGTCGGCCTCGGCTCCAACCTGATCGTGCGCGATGGCGGTGTGCCAGGCATGGTCGTCCGCCTGGGGCGTGGATTCTCGGGCATCAAAGTGGAAGGCGAGCGCATTCGCGTTGGGACAGCTGTGCCGGACGTCCGGGTTGCGCGCGCGGCGCAGGAAGCGGCGCTCGCCGGGCTTGCCTTCCTGCGCGGCATTCCGGGCGCCGTCGGCGGTGCGCTACGCATGAACGGTGGCGCTTATGGCGGCGAAACCAAGGATGCGCTGGTCGAAGCGCGCGGTGTCGATCGTGCCGGCAATGTCCGCCTCTTCACGAATGGGGAAATGCACTACACCTATCGCCACTGCGGCGCGCCCGATGACATCATCTTCACTGAGGCCCTGTTCCAAGGCACGCGCGGCGATCCGGCGGTCATCGCTGCTGAGATGGAGAAGATCACGGACTCCCGCGAAGCGACGCAGCCCATCAAGAGTCGTACCGGCGGTTCGACCTTCAAGAATCCGCCCGGTTACAAGGCTTGGCAGCTCATTGATGCCGCCGGTTGCCGCGGGTTGGTGGTCGGCGATGCGCAAGTGTCAGAGCTGCACTGCAATTTCTTGATCAATCGCGGCAACGCCACGGCCGCCGACATTGAGACGCTGGGCGAGACCGTGCGCAAGCGGGTGAAGGAGTCGTCTGGCGTAGAGCTTGAGTGGGAGATCAAGCGGATCGGAGTTTGAAATTGTCTAGTCGCGATCCCATTCTCATCATGGGCGGCGGGCTTGGCGGCCTCACCACCGCGCTTGCTCTCGCGCAGCGCGGTCTTCCGAGCCGCGTGCTGGAAGGTGCGCCCGAGTTCGGCGCCATCGGTTATGGCATCCAGTTCGGACCTAACGTCTTCCACGTGCTTGATCGCATCGGGCTCACCGGCGCGGTGATGGACAAGGCCGATTGCCCGCCCGCCGTTCTGATGCGCGACGCCTTGACTGGCAACGAACTCGCGCGCATTCCGACCGGCGCGTCATTCCGGGCGCGTTTCAAGCACCCCTACATCATCATTCACCGCATCGACCTGCACAACGCGCTGCTCGATGCCTGCAAGTACAGGCAGGAGATTGAGCTTGTGCCGGAAGCGATGGTGACGAGCTTCGAGGAGCGCAACGGCGGCGTTGCGCTGAGCGCTGCCGATGGCCGCACATTCACTGGTCCCGCACTGGTTGGCGCCGATGGCTTCCGCTCGCTGGTCCGCGCGAAGCTCGTTGCTGACGGCGAGCCGCGTCCGATCGGCTATGTCGCCCACCGCACCATCGTGCCGATATCCCAATTGAAGGCCGACGTGCATCGCCAGGAGGTGGTGCTGTGGGGTGGGCCGGGCTTCCACATCGTCCACTATCCGCTGCGCCATGGGACGCTGTTCAATGTCGTCGCCGTGTTCCGAACCTCGACTCACGGCGAACGCGGTGATGTCGAGTCCTATCGGGCCGAATTGCAACATACCTATCGGGATGCTCATCCAGCGATGCGCGACCTGCTCGCGATGATGGATCTCGGGCGGCGCTGGCAGGTCGGCGACCGTGATCCGATCCGGCACTGGTCGAAGGGGCGTGTCGTGCTACTCGGCGATGCGGCGCATCCGCCACTGCAATCGTTCGCGCAGGGCGCCTGCATGGCCATCGAGGACGGGCTCTGCCTGGCGGAACTGATCCATGCCGCCGGCGGCGACTTCGCCGGTGCCTTCCGGCGCTTCGAGGCTGCGCGCATCTTGCGCACGGCGCGACTGCAGCTCGAGTCGCGCGCGCTGTGGGAGTTCTATCACGCTGAAGGCATCGCACGGGACGTGCGCAACGAGACCGTGGCCGACTGGGATGAGGCACACATGTACCGCTGCCTCGCCTGGCTCTATGACGGGTTCCAGACTTCGCTCGAGCCGAGCACTCAGGCGCAGCGTCGCGCCTAGCCGATCACGTCAAGGCGATGCGCGCGCGGACGCACACGCATTTTCAGGCACGAATTTCCATCAAGACTCTCGACGGCTCGCTCAATCTCGATTCTAGTGACTCTGACGCGAATCAGCCGGCTGAAGCAAGGAGCATGGACAAGCACGTCGCCGTTCTGATGGGCGGATGGTCGGCCGAGCGGGAGGTGTCGCTGCGGTCGGGCCGGGCTTGCGCCGATGCGCTGGCGCGGCTCGGCTATCGGGTGACGCGCATCGACGTCGGTCGCGACATCGCCTCTGTACTCAACACCGTCAAGCCCGACGTGGCGCTCAACGTGCTGCACGGACGGCCGGGCGAGGATGGCACCTTGCAGGGTCTCCTGGAGATTGTCGGGATTCCTTACAGCCACTCCGGCGTGCTCGCTTCGTCATTGGCGATGCAGAAGGATATGGCCAAGGCGGTCTTCAGCGCCGCCCGTGTCCCAGTGCCTGAGGGGATCGTAGCGCACCGCCTCGAGGTCGCGAAGAAACACGTGCTTCCACCCCCCTACGTCATCAAGCCGATCGCCGAGGGGTCCTCGGTCGGTGTATTTGTGGTTACCGCCGGGCACGCCCATCCGCCGCAGGAGCTGACCCGTGAGGACTGGACCTTTGGCGAGCAGGTCATCGTCGAAAAATACATTGCCGGCAAGGAGTTGACCTGCGCCGTCGTCGGCGATCAGGCGCTCGGCGTAATCGAAATCGTGCCGACGGTCCGGTTCTACGACTATGAGGCGAAGTACGCGCCGGGGGGATCCCGACACCTGCTGCCGGCGCCAATTTCACCCTTTGTTTACCAACAGGTCCGAGAACTATCGTTGGGGGCGCACAAGGCGCTCGGCTGCCGCGGCGTAAGTCGGGCGGATTTCCGCTTTGACGACCGCCTCGAGGGGACGGAGGGACTGGTCTGCCTCGAAGTCAATACACAGCCCGGCATGACCGAGACCTCGCTCGTCCCCGAGCTCGCCGGTCACGCGGGCATTTCATTTGACGAGCTTGTGCGATGGATGGTCGAGGACGCATCGCTCAATCGCTGAACTGGATCGCGCGGCTGTGCGCTCAGCCGCCGACCGGCGCAGCACTGCGCGCGCGTCCGCTATATGTCCCGGACCCCGCGCATGCGTCCGACGTCCAACGGTTGTTGCAGCGCTGCTGGATCCGGCTCATGCGCGTCCGCCTGCCGCGCGGCGCCGGCATCAGTGCCGCGATTGCTCTCATTCTTGGTGGCCTGGGCTATGGCGTTATGAAAGGCGGGCACGTGCCGGAGATCGTCGCCTTTCTCGAGGATACGCGCGATCAGGCCGCCAATGCGGTCGGCTTCAGCATCGCGGATTTGACGGTGACCGGTCATAACCAGTTGACGAAAGAGGAGGTGTTGGCTGCCGCCCGGGTGACCGGGCGCTCGTCGCTCTTGTTCCTCGACGTCGACGCGACCCGCGAACGACTGAAGACCAATTCCTGGATCGCGGACGCGACAGTCCGCAAGCTCCTTCCAGGTCAATTGCAGATCGAGATCAAGGAGCGCGAGCCTTTCGCACTGTGGCAGAAGGACCGCCGCGTCTCCGTCATCGCCGATGACGGCACGGTGCTGGAAGGTTTCGTGGCACCGCAACTGCTGACGCTACCGCTGGTGGTCGGTCGCGGTGCCGAATCCCGCGCCAAGGATTTCCTCGTGCTGCTCGGCCGTTTCCCTGCGATCCGCGATCAGGTGCGCGCCTCCATTCTCGTTGGCGAGCGCCGCTGGAACTTGCGTCTACGCAATGGACTCGATGTCCGGCTTCCCGAAACCGAGGTCGCCGGCGCATTGGAGCAACTCGTGATGCTCGACCGCGAGGTGAAGCTCCTGACCCGTGATATCACTGCGGTCGACATGCGTTTGCCCGATCGCGTGACGGTGCGCCTATCCGAGAAGGCGGGACAGGCGCGGCAGGAGCAGCTGAAAGAGTTGATCAAGAAGGGCAAGAAGGGAGGGCGCGCATGACCGTCCTCCAGCTCGGCCTGACGCCCAAGGCGAAGCCGGTGTCGCCGAGGCGCTCGGCGCTGGTGGCGGCGCTCGATGTCGGCACCAGCAAGATCGCCTGCCTGATCGCGCGGCTCAAGCCGCGGGCGGCGCAGGATGTCTTGCGTCAGCGCAGCCACACGATCGACATCGTCGGATTTGGCCACACCTATGCCCGCGGCATCAAAGGCGGCGCCGTGGTCGATCTGCAGGCCGCCGAGGAGGCGCTGCGCCAGGCCATCGATCTGGCGGAGCGCTCCGCCAAGCTGCAGCTTGAATCCGTGATGGTCTCGATCTCGGCCGGAAAACCGGCTAGCGAATTGATGTCAGCCTCGGTGGTCGTCAATGGCTCGACCGTGGCCGATCACGATATCGCGCGCGTCATCGGAGCCGGCAGTCAGCATTCCGCTCGTCCCAGCCGCGCCGTGCTGCATTCGCTGCCGATCGGCTACACGCTCGATGGCGTCGCCGGCATCCGCGATCCGCGCGGCATGCTGGGGCGCAATTTTGGCATCGACATGCATGTGATGACCGCCGACATGTCGGTCGTCCGCAACCTGATGTATGCGATCGAAAGCTGTCATCTTGACGTCGCTTCGATGGTGGCGAGCCCCTATGCCGCGGCGCTTTCGGCGCTGGCCGACGACGAGGGCGACCTCGGCGCGGCGCTGATCGACATGGGCGCCGGTACGACAACGATCTCAGTTTTCAGCGGCGGCCGCTTCGTCCACGGAGACGGTTTCGCGCTTGGCGGCCATCATGTGACGATGGACATCGCACGCGGGCTCAACGCTCGCATTTCCGACGCAGAGCGCATCAAGACCCTCTACGGCAGCGTGCTCGCAGGCGGTTCGGACGAGCGCGACATGATCTCCGTGCCGCCGCTCAATCATGACGACCGCGACGCGCCGCAATACGCGTCACGCGCACAGGTCGTGCGTATCGTAAAGCCGCGGGTCGAGGAAATTCTCGAAATGATCCGCGACCGCCTCGCGGCGTCGCCGTTCGCAGCGGAACCGCGCGGCCGGGTGGTGCTGACCGGCGGCGCGTGCCAGCTCACCGGCCTTGCCGAGCTCGCGACGCAGATCCTCGGCCGACCGGTACGCATCGGGCGTCCGCTCGGCATCGGCGGACTGCCCGACGAAGCGAAGGGACCTGCTTTCGCGGTGGCGACGGGCTTGTTGGTCTACCCGCAACTCGCACATCTCGAACCCAATGAACCGTGGTCAACGCGGCACGCGATGACTGGAACGGGCGGCTATTTCGCACGAGTCGGACGATGGCTTCGAGAGAGCTTCTGATGACTGAGGATTTACCCATGCAGCCGGTGGCGGACCGGCGCGACCGGCGACATCGCAGGACCTGCGACGCTCGCGCAATGAAGAGGCAGCCATGACCATCAATCTGAAGATCCCTGACATTCGTGAGCTCAAGCCGCGTATCACCGTTTTCGGCACGGGCGGCGCTGGCGGCAACGCCGTCAACAACATGATCACGAGCGGGCTCTTGGGCTGCGAATTCGTGGTCGCGAACACCGATGCCCAGGCGCTCACGATGTCGAAGGCGGAGCGCGTCGTCCAGATGGGCGTGCAGGTCACCGAGGGGCTGGGCGCTGGCTCGCAGCCGGAAGTCGGTCGCGCCGCCGCTGAAGAGGTGATCGACGAGATCCGCGATCATCTCCAGGGCGCGCACATGGTGTTCGTCACGGCCGGCATGGGCGGCGGCACCGGCACCGGCGCGGCGCCAGTTGTGGCGCGCTGCGCCAAGGAGATGGGCATCCTTACCGTCGGCGTAGTCACCAAGCCCTTCCACTTCGAAGGCATCCGCCGCATGAAGGTCGCGGAAGTCGGTATCGCCGAGTTGCAGAAGGTCGTCGATACGCTCTTGATCATTCCCAACCAAAACCTGTTCCGGGTGGCGAATGAGAAGACGACCTTCGCCGATGCGTTTGCGCTCGCGGATGAGGTGTTGCGCTCGGGCGTCTCTTGCATCACCGACCTGATGGTGAAGGAGGGCCTGATCAATCTCGACTTCGCCGACGTCCGCGCCGTGATGCGTGAGATGGGCAAGGCGATGATGGGCACCGGCGAGGCCTCCGGCGAGAAGCGCGCGCTCTCGGCCGCGGAAGCCGCGATCTCCAATCCGCTCATCGACGACGCGTCGATGAAGGGTGCCAAGGGCCTGCTGATCTCGATCACTGGCGGCCACGATCTCACGCTCTATGAGGTCGACGAAGCTGCGACCCGCATTCGCGAGGAGGTCGACCAGGAGGCCAACATCATCGTCGGCGCGACCTTCGACGAGAACCTCGAAGGCATCATCCGGGTCTCGGTGGTGGCCACCGGCATCGATCACGCCGCCGAGGCGAAAGCACCGAAGGCCGCGGCCACCGTGTCGGCCCCGGAGGCAAAGCTCGCCGAGGTCACCCAAAAGCTGCGTGCCGACCAGCAGCGGCTGGCGGAGCGGGTCGAGCGCACCGAGCACCGCGCGCCGCCGCGCGCCGGATCGGTTCCTGTCACGCACGCCCCGAGTCGCGCCAATGACGCGATCGAGCACGCGGCGAAGGCCGCGATCGCGGCTGCGGTGCTGCCGATGACCATGGACGACGTGACGATCCGGCCGATGCAGCCGAAGCCGTCGCTGTTCCCGGAGCCGTCGCCGGAGCCGAAAGCTGCGTTTGAGCCGCCACCAAGCGCGTTCATTCCGCCGACACCGGAGCGGCCCGCGAATCGCGGTCCGCGGATGCCGCGAATCGACGAGCTGCCGGTCCCGGCCCAAAACGAGCTGCGCGTCATGCGTGGCGAGGCGCCGCCGGTCGAGCCGCCGGAGAAGCGGCGGCTGGGACTGCTCCAGCGGCTCGCTTCGGTCGGCCTTGGCGGTAGCGGCGGCCTCCGGCGCGAGGAAGAAGCGCAAGAACCGCGAGAACCGCGGGTTCCTCAGCCGCCGCGGCCCCGGATGGGCCCGATTCCGCAACCGCCGACGCGTCCGATGCAGCCCCGACCGGCGCAGCGTCCGCCTGAGTCGCGGCCGGCCGAGTCGCCGGTATCTGAATACGCAAGGCGGGCACCACACCAGGGGCTCGATCCGCTGGGTCGGCAAGCTCCTGTGCATAATTCGGCGGAAGAAGACCAACTCGACATCCCGGCGTTCCTGCGGCGCCAAGCCAAATAGAGGGGGCATTTCGGGGGTGGGAGGCCGGTCCCCGGGGCAGGGGGCGGGGACCGGCCCGATTATCCCGAGACCTCTCGGGCAGAGCCGTAACCGATTGCCATAAATGGGGAAATTCACTCTACGGGCGGTTCGGCGCCGCGCCCACAGACAAGGCACAGGCGCCTTTTTTACACCCAGAGTCCCTACGAGGGTGGATTTTGCGACGATCCGACGGCGCGAATGCGGCCGGATCGAGGTAACAGTTGGTAAAAAACCGTGAGTTTGAGTTGCCAGCCGGCCAGATTAAGGTGCCCCGACGTAAGGGGATTTTCGTCGGGGGACTGGTGCGGCGGGCAACCCGCTGCAACAAAAATACTTCTCAACAAGTCCGCGTCCCAACTGACGGTAGCAAAGCGACATCCGTGTGTCGCTGCAGTGAAGGTCGTCGGCCCAGCAGGCGGGCAGGCGCGCAGGTGGGACGGGGTATGAAGCTCGGCAAGCAGACAACGCTTTGCGATCAGGCGGTGTTGACCGGCATCGGGGTCCACTCCGGGTTGCCCGTCACTCTGGCCCTCCATCCTGCCGAAGCTGATGCCGGCATCCGTTTCGTCCGCACCGGCCTGCCGGGCTCGCGCGACCGCGAAATCAAGGTCGATACCCGTTCCGTCACGGCGACAGAATTCGCCACCGTCCTCGGAGATGCGTCGGGTCCGCTGGTGTCCACGGCCGAGCACATCCTTGCTGCACTGCGAGGACTGGGCGTGGACAACACCTTGGTCGAGATCGACGGTCCAGAGGTCCCGATCATGGATGGCAGCGCCGCTGCATTCGTCCGGGCCATCGACCATGTCGGCCTCAAGTCGCTTGCCGCGCCCCGCCGCTTTATCCGCGTGCTCAAGCCGGTTTCGGTCGCGACTGGCGATGCCGTCGCCGAATTCCGCCCGTATTCGCGCGGCTTCCGCATCGAGGCGGCGATCGAATTCGATCATCCCCTGATCGGCCGCCAAACTATCGCTTATGACGGCCGGCCGGAGACCTTCCGCCGCGATTTCGCGCGTGCGCGTACGTTCGGCTTCATGCGCGATGTCTCGAAGCTGTGGAGTGCCGGCTACGCGCTCGGTGCTTCGCTTGAGAACACACTGGTCATCAGCGACAGCCGCATCCTCAATCCGGAAGGCACCCGTTTCCCGGACGAGTTCGTCCGCCACAAGGTGCTTGACGCTATCGGCGACCTCGCGCTGGCCGGTGCGCCGATCCTGGGCCTCTATCGCTCGGTACGTGGCGGCCACAGGCTCAACCATGCCGCCCTGTCTGCGCTGATGGCCGACACCAGTGCTTGGACGCTGGCCGAAGCCGAGCCGGTCCGTCCCGCGCGCGGTCAGGGCGATCTGGCTGTGCGGCAGGCAGTGCCGGCCTATGCCCCGGACGTGTCCTAAGATTAGCTGTTATCGAGGGCATGTGTAACGTTGGCCCAGCCGCCTTCCGCCACATTGCGGGCGAATTGTCCGCATATTCCCTTGGTCGAGCCGTAGGTTATCGGGTATCCCTTGACGCGTGAGGCGCCCGTGGGGTTCGGCCGGGGGACTTAATTTCAGCTTCAGGGTGCGTATGTTGCTCACGTCGGAGAATACCGATCGGCGCGTTCATTGGATCGCGCGTGCGCTCGCGGTGACGTTGCTCGCGCCGGTTCTGATCGGCTGCGATACGTTGAGCAGCCTTTGGGGCACCAAAGAAGAGCAATTCGAGGAGCCTGCCGACAAGCTCTATAACGAGGGCCTCTATCTCCTGAACAACAAGCGCGACCTGAAGACGGCGGCCAAGCGCTTCGAGGAGGTGGATCGGCAGCACCCATATTCCGACTGGGCACGCCGTTCGCTGATCATGTCGGCCTACACCTACTACCAGGCCGGCAGTTACGATGAATCGATCACCGCCGCACGGCGGTATATCCAGCTCCATCCTGGCAGCCCCGACGCCGCCTACGCGCAGTTTCTGGTCGGATCCTGCTATTTCGATCAGATTCGCGACGTCACCCGCGACCAGGACCGTACCGAACGCGCGATGCAGGCGTTCGACGAGGTGGTCCGCAAATATCCGAATTCGGAATATGCGATCTCTGCCAAGCGCAAGATCGAGGTCGGCCGTGATATGCTTGCAGCGCGCGAGATGATGGTCGGCCGCTATTACATGGAGCGCCGCGACTACACCGGAGCGATCAATCGCTTCAAGATCGTGGTGACCCGCTACCAGACCACCCGGCACGTCGAGGAGGCGCTGCTGCGGTTGACCGAGGCCTACCTGTCGCTCGGCATTGTCGGTGAGGCCCAGACGTCCGCAGCCGTGCTCGGCCACAACTTCCCGGACAGCCGCTGGTACAAGGACGCCTATGCGCTGGTTCAGCAGCGCGGCCTGCAGCCGTCGGAAAACAAAGGTTCCTGGATTAGCCAGGCGTTCCGCAAGCTCGGCATCGGAAGCACCGGCTAGTGTCCCGATTCCGAAGTTCGTACCATTTCGCGGCGGCCTCTTATACGGACTTCGGAATCGAAGGACACTAGCAACTCTTTGAATCCAGTGTGGCTTTGGTTCAGAAGTCCGCATGTCGGACTCGCCGCGAGAATGATGCGGACTTCTGAACCGCCACACTGAGGGCGGATCGGGTACAGTCAAGGTTGAATCCGACCGACGTGCCCAGTTTTGGCGCGTAACCCGGCCAGGCCCGGGTTGCGAATGCCACTGTCTTTGATGATAGCGAATCTGTCAGAGGCGAATGCCCGGGCCATCCGGGGGCTAGTGGGACGGATTTGGGCATGCTCACGCGGCTTTCGATCCGCGATATCGTCCTGATCGATCGGCTCGACATCGATTTCGCCGAGGGGCTCGCCGTGCTCACGGGCGAGACCGGTGCCGGCAAGTCGATCCTGCTCGACGCCTTCGCGCTGGCGCTCGGCGCTCGGGGTGATGCCTCGCTGGTGCGTCATGGCGCGGAGCAGGGACAGGTGACCGCTGCCTTCGAGCTGCCGCGCAACCATCCGATGCGTGCACTCGCGGCCGACAACGGCATCCCGGCGGATGACGAACTGATCCTGCGGCGCACGCAATTTTCCGATGGGCGCACCCGCGCTTTCGTCAACGACCAGCCGGTGAGCGTGCAGTCGTTGCGCGCGCTCGGCTCGGCGCTGGTCGAGATCCACGGCCAGCATGACGACCGTGCGCTGGTCGATGCCGCGACCCATCGCCGGCTGCTTGACGCGTTCGGCGACCTTGATGAAGAAGCGGCGGCGGTGGCGAAGCTCTGGAACGAACGCCGCACGCGCGAGGAGGAACTCGCTGCGCATCGCGCCGATGTCGAGCGCGCGCAACGTGAGGCCGAGTGGCTCCGCCATGCAGTGGAGGAGTTGAGAAGGCTCAGCCCGGAGCCAGCGGAAGAGACGTCGCTGGCCGAACGGCGGGCCGCCATGATGCAGGTCGAGAAAGTCGCGGGCGACTTGCGCGACGCACATAATGCCGTCGCCGGCACGCAGTCGCCGGTGCCAACACTTGCTTCAGCAGTGCGGCGGCTCGAACGCCGCGCCGCGCATGCGCCGGCGCTCATTGAGCCCGCGGTCAAGGCCTTCGACACCGCGCTCACCGCGCTCGACGAGGCGCGCGCGCACCTCGAAGCGGCGCTCGCATCCGCCGATCACGATCCGCGCGAGCTCGAACGCATCGAAGAGCGGCTATTCGCGCTGCGTGCGGCGGCCCGCAAGTACACCGTGCCGGTCGACGGCCTCAATGCGCTGGCCGCGCGGCACGCCAACGATCTCGCGCTGATCGACGCGGGCGCCGAAAAGCTCGCGGCACTTGAAAAGGCGGCGGCTGAGGTGGTCGAGCGCTATCGCACGGCGGCGTCCGCGCTCTCCGGCAAGCGCCGTAAGGCGGCCGAGAAGCTCGACAAGGCGGTCAACGCCGAGCTCAAGCCGTTGCGGCTCGAGCGCGCGACCTTCACGACCAATGTCGCAACCGACGAGGCTTCGCCTGGTCCGCATGGCTTCGACCGGATCGAGTTCTGGGTGCAGACCAATCCGGGCACGCGGCCCGGTCCGATGATGAAAGTCGCGTCCGGCGGCGAGCTCGCGCGCTTCCTGCTGGCGCTCAAGGTCGTGCTGGCAGACCGCGGCTCGGCGCCGTCGCTGGTGTTCGACGAGATCGACACAGGGGTCGGCGGCGCCGTTGCCGATGCCATCGGCGCGCGGCTGTCGCGATTGGCGCAGCGCTCGCAAGTGATCGCGGTCACGCATGCGCCGCAGGTCGCCGCGCGGGCGGGGCGGCACTACCTGATCAGCAAGGATACGCTCGACCGCGGCAAGCGAGTTGCGACCCGGGTTGCGGAGCTTGCCGCCGAGCGCCGCCGCGAGGAAATCGCGCGCATGCTGGCGGGCGCGGAGATCACCGCCGAAGCGCGGGCCGCCGCCGAGCGCCTGATCAGAGCGGCGGGATAGGGTTGCTGACAAATCTCTCCCGGCCTGCGCAGGCTCTCGGCCCCTCATCGTGGTGAGGACGTCGCGCGGGGTTATTGACTTTATGTTCTCTTTTTGTTCATCATTGGTTGATGACGCGCCGCTCGACGCTTGAAAGGCTGAGCGTTTTCGCGACGGTCACTGATTTTCTTGACGGTTCGCAGGGTCGGGATGGAAACAATGGCCACCATCCTCCACGCGGATCTCGATGCCTTCTACGCATCGGTCGAGCAACTGCTTGATCCGACATTGCGCGGCAAGCCGATTGCCGTCGGTGGCGGAGTCGTCCTCGCCGCTTCTTACGAAGCGAAGGCCTTTGGGGTCGGCGGCGGAATGTCAGGATGGCGGGCGCGCGAGCTTTGTCCGCAACTGATCTTTGTTGGTGGTCACTTCAAGCAATACCAGCGGCTCGGCGATGCTGCCATCGGCGTGATCAGTGATTTCACTCCCCTCGTGGAACGGATTTCCATCGATGAGGCGTTTGCTGACGTTGCGGGCTGCACCCATCTCTTCGGTCTGCCTGCTGACATTGCAAACGCTATACGGCGTCGTGTGCGGTCGGAGCTTGGTCTTCCAATTTCGATCGGCGTGGCGCGCACCAAGCATCTCGCCAAGATCGCCTCGCAAGTCGCCAAGCCCGATGGCCTGATTGTTGTCGATCCCGCGACCGAGCTAGGTTTCCTTCACGATCTGCCGGTCGAGCTGATGTGGGGAGTAGGTCCGGCCACCAAGGCGCGGCTGGCCGAGATAGGCATCCATACCATCGGCGAGCTTGCGAAAATGCCGGGATGGTCGCTCCAACGGGTGGTTGGTCGTGCGGCCGGAGAGAAACTCACAGCGTTGGCATGGAATCGCGATCGGCGAGAAATCAAAACGTACCATCGAGCGCAATCGGCCGGAGCCCAGTCAGCGCTCGGCAGGAAGCCCGCTGAAGAGCGAATCTTTCGACCGACGCTGCGTTATCTCGCCGACAGGGTCGCCACGCGGCTTCGGGCGAAGTCCCGGCCTGGTCGGACCGTGACAGTCCGCATTCGGTTCGCCGACCTCCGTTCCGTCACACGCTCCATAACGTTCGATACGCCAATCTCAGCGACCGCAAGTCTTGCCGAAGTCGCCGAGGAGCTCGTTCGCTTGGCATTCGTGGATCATCCTGAAGAGAGAATCATCTCGCTCTTGGGGATTTCCGTGTCGCATCTCGAGAGGCACTGGGATCTGCAGTTGGAACTCCCGCTCGGGCTTGACGATGAAAAGCGCCGGCCCGGCAGCAAGAGAGGCGTCGCGCGTTGGATGGCCGATCGCGCCGTCGACAAGATCCGCGATCGTTTCGGATGGCAGGCGGTTGAATACGGGTCGGCGCTCGAGTTCTCCCGGTCAGTCCCCGATGAGTTCCGCGAACTCGCCGAGAAGGACCTTTAAGCCTGATGAGTTTGGTCGAGGCAATCGCCGCAGCGGCGGTGTGCTCCCGCCCCTTGAAAAGGGGGAGGGTTGGGTGGGGATCAAACAGCGCACGAACTCGATCCCCACCCGGCTCGCTTTGCTCCATAGCCGATGCTCCGCATCGGCGTTCTTAGTGAGGTAACTTGGGCGGCTGCGCTGGCGCTGAACATGAGCAGGGCAGCCGTGGCCATTGCGAATGCTCGCATGACACGCTCCGAATGTGGATGAAAGCAAGCCTGTCCTCATCCTCATGTGGGAGGATGGGGACAGCCGTCGTGTTAAGACGCAGGATCAGGCCCGTCGCACCATCGCCGGAACGAGGTGCTTGACCGCGGGAGCGCCCATTTGCTGCATCATGCTGCGGGTCTCGGTGCGCAGCAGTTCGAGCACGCGCTCGACGCCCGGCTGCCCGAAAGCGCCGAGCCCCCAGAGATAAGGCCGTCCGACGCAAACCGCGGTCGCACCCATGCACAAAGCCTTGACGATGTCGGAGCCGCGGCGGAAGCCGGAGTCGATCAAGACTGGCATGCCGCCCGCCGCCGCAATGATCTCCGGCAGCGACTCGATGGTCGAGGGGCCTCCGTCCTCTGAGCGTCCGCCGTGGTTCGATACGATGATCGCATCGATGCCGTTCTTCCTGGCAAGCTCCGCGTCCTCCCAGGTGATGATGCCCTTGAGCACGATCTTCATCTTGGTTTGGTCGCGCAGCCTCTGGATGTAGTCCCAGCTCATCATCGACGACTGGATGTTCTGCAGCCCGCTGACGTCCAGGCCGTCATAGGCCGGCTTGCGCGCATTGTTCGTTGAAATGGTGCTGCGGTCGTGGCACTGGCTGCAATTGCGCGTGTCGTTCGGACGGAGCCGGAACAGGGTCTCCTGGTTGCGTCCGCCGCTGCGGTCGACGGTCACCGCAACCGCGACGCAGCCGGCGCGCTCGGCGCGCTTGACGTGGTGGGTCGCCACCTCGAACTTGTTGGTGGCGTAGAGTTGAAACCAGATCGGGGCGCCGCGCGCCTTGACAACGTCTTCGACTGAGGTCGTTGCCTGGGTCGAGAGCAACATCAAATGATTGCCGAGCTTCGCCGCGGTTGCAACGGCGGTCTCGCCCTCGGGGTGATAGCCCTTGTGTCCGCCGGTCGGACAGATGCCGACCGGGCTGCTGTACTTGATGCCGAACAATTCGACGCTCGTGTCGACCTTGCTGACGTCGACCAGACGCCGGGGGCGCAGCACGAATTTCTGGAAGCCCTCGCGGTTGGCGCGCAGCGTCGTCTCGTCGTCGATTCCCGAGGCCATATAGCCGAAATGCGCCGGCGGGACGTTCCTGGCCATCACCGGCTCGAAATCAAAGATGCTGATCGCTTCCTTCGGCGACTTGATGAGCCGGTCAAGAGTACGGGGACTCCACAGCATGGGGTCCGGCAATAGCGACGGATTTTCCGCGGCCATAGCGGCAAGGTCGGATCCCGCGAGTAGCGGGCTCGCGGCGAGAAATTGCAGAAATTTACGACGGCTGGCGATCCGATCGTCGAGCGACATGGTAGCCTCCCTGTTATACCGCCAATGCCTCGTTTGAGCCGGGCTTGGTCGGATGACATGATCCTAGCCTTCCATATGGACGAGGCAAATCGCTTTCCGACCACGTTGGCTCGGACCGCAGCATGGCGTAGAAAACGCGCATGGCACCTCGCGATACCAGCAAAACGGCCGTCGACAAGCTCACGGAGAAGCAGGCCAAGGCCGAGCACGCTCGGCTCGAAGCCGAGATCAAGGAGCACGACGAAGCCTACTACCAGAAGGACGCGCCGATCATATCGGACGCGGAGTACGATGCGCAGCGCCGCCGTTATGAGGCGATCGAGGCGGCGTTCCCGAACCTGCGCACGCCGGAGAGCCTGTCGCGCAAGGTCGGCGCTGCGCCGGCGCGCGGCTTCGCCAAGGTGCGCCATGCAGTGCCGATGCTGTCGCTGCAGAACGCGTTCGACGCCGACGAGGTCGCCGATTTCGTTGGACGCATCCGACGCTTCCTCAATCTCAAGGAAGACGAACCGATCGCGTTCACCGCCGAGCCCAAGATCGACGGGCTGTCGATGTCGCTGCGCTACGAAAACGGGACGCTGGTCAAGGCCGCCACCCGCGGCGACGGCTTCGAAGGTGAGGACGTCACCGCTAATATCCGAACGGTGAAAGAGGTTCCGCACCAGCTTAAGGGCAAGAAGATTCCATCGTTCTGCGAGCTGCGCGGCGAAATCTATATGACCAAGGCAGCCTTCCTCGCGCTCAACAAACGGCAGGCGGAAGCGGACGAGCAGATATTTGCCAATCCGCGTAATTCGGCGGCCGGGTCGCTGCGGCAGAAGGATCCCAGCATCACGGCGTCGCGGCCGCTGCATTTCTTCGCGTATTCCTGGGGCGAGATCGCCGACAAGGCGGCGCCAACGCAATCCGGCATGATCGAGTGGATCGGAAAGATCGGGTTTCGGACCAACCCACTCTGGAAGATCGTCCGTTCCATCGACGAGATGCTCGCCTTTCACCGCGACATCGAGGAGAAACGCGCGAAGCTCGATTACGACATCGACGGCGTCGTGTACAAACTCGACCGCCTCGACTGGCAGGACCGTCTCGGCTTCGTATCGCGCAGCCCGCGCTGGGCGATCGCGCACAAGTTCGCGGCCGAGAGGGCCACCACCGTGCTGCGCGACATCGAGATCCAGGTCGGGCGCACCGGCGCGCTCACGCCGGTCGCGAAGCTTGAGCCGGTGACGGTCGGCGGCGTCGTGGTACAGAACGCGTCGCTCCACAACGAGGATTACATCAAAGGCATCGGCAATGACGGTGCGCCAATCCGCGGCGGCACGGATATCCGCATCGGCGACACCGTGATCGTGCAACGCGCCGGCGACGTCATCCCGCAGATCGTCGACGTGGTGCTCGACAAACGGCCAAAGACGGCGAAGCCCTATGAATTTCCGACCAAGTGCCCGGCCTGCGGCAGCCATGCCGTGCGCGAGGAGGGGGAATCGGTGCGCCGTTGCACCGGTGGCTTGATCTGCCCGACGCAACAGGTCGAACGCTTGCGCCACTTCGTCTCGCGCACCGCTTTCGACATCGAGGGGCTTGGCGAGAAACAGGTCCAGGCGTTTTTCGCCGACGGGCTGATCATGGAGCCGGCAGACATTTTCACGCTACGGGCACGTGACGCACGCGCCGCGAAGAAGCTGGCCGACCGCGAAGGCTACGGCGCGGTCTCGGTGCGCAACCTGTTCGATGCGATCGACGCTCGGCGCAAAATTTCCCTCAATCGGCTGATCTATGCGCTCGGCATCCGTCACATCGGCGAGACCAATGCCCGCCTTCTTGCTCGTCATTTTGGGACCATCGAGGCGCTGCGCGCAGCGCTCAAGGATGCGGCCAAGGACAAGGATAGCGAGGCCTATGAAGACCTGACCACGGTCGGCGGCATCGGCGAGGTCGTTGCGGATGCGCTGGTCGAGTTTTTCAAGGAGCCGCGCAACAACGATGCGCTCGACCGGCTGCTCGTCGAGATCGAGGTCGAGCCGATGGAAGCGGTGAAGAAAGACTCGCCGGTTGCCGGCAAGACCGTCGTATTCACGGGTTCGCTCGAAAAGATGACCCGCGACGAGGCCAAGGCGATGGCCGAACGGCTCGGGGCCAAAACCGCGGGCTCGGTGTCGAAGAAGACCGATTACGTCGTTGCCGGTCCCGGCGCCGGCTCGAAGCTCGGCAAGGCCAAGGAATTCGATGTCGAAGTTCTCACAGAGGATGATTGGCTGAAGCTGATCGGCGAGACACGGTGACAAAACGCATGATGCCCGGGATGAGCCCGGGCATCATGCCATTTTGAGAGTGCGTCGTAACACGCGTCCTGTCAGTGCCAAAACCAACAGGATGATCAGGATCAGGCCGATGCCGCCGCCGGGATAGTAGCCCCAACTTCGGCTATAGGGCCAAGTGGGCAGCGCGCCGATCAACGCGAGAATCAGAATCACGATCAGGATGGTCGTCAGCATGGTTGCCTCGCTCGCTACCGTGCTGCCTGACAACGTTTGCAGCGCGGCAAAGTTCCGCGTCGCCTTTTGACTCAGAGCGTGATCACTTGATCCGGCATGTTGCCGGCGAGTGCCTGATAGAGGTCGGGAAAGCACCCGATCGGCACGCCGGGGAAGAGCTTGTCGGCGATCTCGCGCTCATAGCAGCACTGGTCGCAGCCCATCAGGAGCATGCCGGTCTCCTTGGCGACCTTGTGCAGCCGCGCGCCGATCGGATTGCCGTCAACCAGGACGTAGTTGTTGTCTTCGAAGAAGAACATGCCGACGACGTCCACGCCGTGTCGCTTCTGCTCGAGCTGCGGCAGGATCATCTTGGCAAGCACATAAGAGATGTTATGGCGCTGCGTGGCGAAGATGTAGGCGACTTTCATTATTCGGTTCTCCCCGTTGAAGATCATCCGCCGCGAGCAGTGCAGCGCGGAAGGCGGCAATTGCGAGCACGGCGCGGTCGCGCTTGGGCGCAGGGACGCCGGGCACGCTGGCGACGAGATTGGCGGCGGTCAGTTCGCGCGCGATGGCGAGCTCGAAGCCCGGCGCGACTTCGGCGATGTATTCACAATAGGCGATGAGCGTGGCGCAGCAGGAGGCGTGAAATCCCACCGCGCTGATCCTGCCGTCAACGATATCGAGGCTGAATGCGGCGGTGTTGTCCTCCGCGCTGGTGCAGGTGGCGCCTACGATGGCCCGCAGTGGTTCACGGCTTCTGCGGAAGCCGCGCTCAAACAGCTCGGCAACCGTCATACGTGGCGCCACGCTGCAGCACGGTTCGCGGCAGGTTGCGGTCATCTTGTTCTAATTTTTTCGTGGTGCATGATCGCATCCGAAAGCCGGTTCCCACTTTTCGGGATCATGCGCTATTGCCAGCGCAGCAGGAATTTTTCGAGCCGGCCGGCGGCAGCGAAGATCAACAGCACGACCACCATCATCAGGAAGATCAGCGCAAACATCAGCGCAGCGTTGTAGGTCGACTGTGCAAAGGAGAGGAGATAGCCAAGTCCACGGCTCGCGCCGACGAACTCGCCGACGGTGGCGCCGGTAAAAGCGAAGCCGACAGCAACCTTGAGGTTGCCCAGCACCCAGGCCGCGACCGAAGGCAGGTAGACGTGGCGCACCAGGTCCCAGCGGCTGCCGCCGAGGGTCACGATTCGCTCGACCAGCTTGCGGTCGACTTGCCGGATGCCGCCATAAACCGTGAAGAAGATCACGACCGCGACCAGGATGAAGGCGAGCGCGATCTTGGAGGCGAGCTCGATCCCGAGCCAGATCACGAAGAGCGGCGCCAGCACCACGCGCGGGATCGCGTTGAGCAGCGTCATGACAGGTTCGACCAGTTCCGCGATTGGCGGGACCAGCGCCGCGACGACGCCGAGCACGATACCGACGATGATTCCGAGCGCCAGCCCGACCAGGGCAGCGGTGAAAGTGGCCTCAAGATGCGGCCAGATACGGCCGTCCGCGAATAGTTCGTACAGCGAAGCGCCGATGCGGCTTGGGCTCGGTACGAACAGAGGATTGATCAATTCGTAGCGGCCGGCGGCCTCCCAGATCAGGAGGAAAAGGCCGAAGGCCGTCAACTGGCGGAGCAACGCAAAACGGGGGTCGGTGAGGATCATTCCGCCGCCTCGGCGCGCTGGTCGAATGCGACCTCATGGGAGAGGTCGTTCCAAAGCTTCTCGTAGAGCGGCGCGAACGACGGATGCACGCGCGCCTTGACCGGATCGCGCGGCCGCGGGATTGGCACGTCGTACACTTGGGTTATCCGCGCACGCGGTCCCTGTGAGAGGAGATAGACACGATCCGACAGGCTGATCGCCTCTTCGAGGTCGTGAGTGACCAGCAGCACGCTGATGCGTTCCTCTTCGACCAGTGACGCGACGTCTTGGATGACTCGCGCGCGCACGATGGCGTCGAGCGAGGCGAACGGCTCGTCCATCAACAGGAGCTTCGGCATTTGCGCCAGCACCTGCGCGAGCGCAACGCGCTTGCGCTGGCCGCCGCTCAAGTGGCGTGGGTAGCGGTGCTCGAACCCGGCAAGCCCGAGGCGATCAAGCCAATAGTCGGCTTGCACCAGTGCGCTCTTCTGCGCGCAGCCGCGGAAGCCGAGCCCGAGGGCGACGTTGTCGCGCGCGGTCTTCCACGGCAGCAGCGCGTCGTCCTGGAACAGCATACCGATTTCGGAGGGCTTCACGCCGGGGTCGACGGTGCCGGCGAGCGGCTTTTGCAGCCCGATCACGGCGCGCAGCAGGCTCGATTTGCCCGAGCCCGATGGCCCGACCAGGCTCACGAACTCGCCTTGGCCGACTTCGACGCTCGCGCCTTCGAGGACCGGCTCGTCGCCATACGAAATGCTGAGATCGCGTACGCGCAGTGTGTTAGCCCTTCACGATCGAAGTGTCGTGCAGCCCGGAAATACTTGCGCCGGGCGGAAGCAGCCCGCCCACGATCAGCGTCTGGGCAACGCGGTTGGCGGCCGCGAGATCGATGTCGACGGCCTCCGGATAAAGCGAATCGCGGTGGCGCACGATGATCTCGCCGAATTCCTTGGTGTCGAGACCGGTGACCATTTCCTTGGGCAACGCGGCGATCAGCTCGCCGCCGTTCATGCCGCGCATCGCCTTGAGCGCATCGGTGAGCGCCTGGGTGAGCATCACCATCTCGTCCTTGCGCTGGTTCATCTCCTTGGCGCGCACGGCAACACCCATGAATTCGTAGGCTCCGCCGAGGTAGCGGCGTGCGTCATCGAGGTTCATGGCGTTGACCAGTACGCGCGCCCCGGAGCGCTGCAGCAGTGTGAGCGCCGGCTCCTGCACGAGCCCAGCATCGATCGTGCCCTGACGCAGCGCTTCTAGAAGATTGACGCCCATGGTGGCGAACTTGACCTTGCTGGCATCGGCCTTGGCTTCCGCCAGCAGGTAAAGCGTCAGCGCATGATCGGCGTTGCCGAGCCCGGACACCGCAACGGTGCGGCCCTGCAGGTCGCCGACGTCTTTGATCTGATCGGCGGTCTTCGGTGCCGTGACGAGAGCAAATAGCGGCAGCCGTCCGGTGACGGCGAAGCGCTTGATGGCGGCGCCCTTGGCAAAGGCCGTGATGGCGACGTCGAGCGATGTTGCGGCATAATCGACCGCATTGCCGACCAGCGCCTGCATCGCCGCGCTGCCGCCGCGGGTATAAACCAGCTCGACATTGAGGCCGTGTTTCTTGAAGTGACCGGCCGAACGCGCGACCTCGTAGGGCACGCCGCACAAAAGCTGGCTGCAATAGGCGAGCTTGATGCTGCGTCCCTGAGCCGTGGCCGCGCCAGGGAGGACGCTGGCAATGACCGCCGCGCCCTTGAGCAGGGTGCGCCGCGACAGGTCGGTTGGGGGCACACGGGCGGTGGTTTCGTCGCAGCAGCTCATGGATGCTCTCCGAATTTGAAACTAATGAGCGGGAACGCACCCTGCAACGCGACAGTATTTTCAATCTGTCAGGAAAGGATGGAAGAATTTGCCATGTTGCAAGGGTGGCCCGACACGTTTCATCTACGTCGATGGCTAACTATGATAGCGGCCGGGTCGCGATATCGAGCCAGATATTGGTCTGCGTATCGACCAGGGGATCGAGGGTGTTGCGTACGCGGGCGTGATAGGCGTCAAGCCACGCGATTTCCGCGGTGGTGAGCAGATCGCGCTGGACGAGCCTGCGGTCGATCGGCGCAAGCGTCAGCGTTTCGAACGCATTGAGCGGTTTCTCGGCGCCCGGGACATCAGGCCCCTCAATCACCAGCACGAGGTTCTCGATGCGGATGCCATAGGCGCCGGCTTTGTAATACCCGGGCTCATTGGAGAGGATCATCCCGCGTTTGAGCGGCGCCGTGCCGAGCTTGGAAATACGCGCTGGTCCCTCGTGCACCGAGAGATAGCTGCCGACACCATGGCCTGTGCCGTGGTCGAAATCGATGCCGACCTGCCAGAGCGATTGACGCGCGAAGGAGTCGAGCTGCGCACCCGATGTCCCATCCGGAAACACCGCGGTCGCGATGGCAATATGGCCCTTGAGCACGCGGGTGAAGCGGTCGCGCATCTCCGCCGCCGGTTCGCCCACGATGACGGTGCGGGTGATGTCGGTGGTGCCGTCCTCGTACTGACCGCCGGAGTCGATGAGGAAGAGGTCGCCCGGCGCGATCACGCGGTCGGTCTTGCGGGTGACACGATAGTGGACGATGGCGCCGTCCGGCCCAGCACCGGCAATGGTCGAGAATGAGACGTCACGGAGCAGGTTGGTCTCGCGGCGGAAAGTTTCGAGCGCCTCAACAGCGCCGATCTCGGTGAGTTTGCCGTGCGGCGCCTCGCGGTCGAACCAGGCGAGGAAGCGTGCCATTGCCGCTCCGTCGCGTCGGTGCGCCTCGCGGGCGCCGTCGATCTCGACTGGGTTCTTCACCGCCTTGAGCAGCGCGATCGGATCGGAGCCCTTGGTGACCTTACCGCCGGCCCCCGTAACGATCCGTGCCAGCGCGTCGGCGGCGGTACTCTGGTCAAGGCGGACAGTGTTGCCACCTTTGCCGAGCGAGGTTAGTTCGGCGGCGAAATCGCCGGGCGTACGAACATCGGCCAATTCTTCAAGCCGGTGGCGTACATCGTTCGAGAGCTTGCGGGATTCGATGAACAGCGACGGTCGTCCCTCGCGCGGGATAACGGCGAAGGAGAGCGGCAGCGGCGTGTGCGAGACGTCGGCACCACGGATGTTGAACGTCCAGGCGACCGCGTGTGGATCGGAGACCACCAGCGCGTCGGCCTTGAGCTTGGCAATCTCGGGGCGGATGGTCGAAAGCTTCGTCTGTGCCGCTTCGCCCGCGAAACGAATATCGTGCAGCGTCACGGGACCGAGCGGCGGGGCAGGGCGGCCCTTCCACAATTCGTCGATCGGGTTGGGCTCGATCGGGACCAGGGCCGCGCCGGCATTGGCGCAGGCGCGCGCAAGTTTCTCAGCGCCATCGGCGGTGTGCAGCCACGGGTCGAAGCCGAGCACGTCACCTTTGGTGAGATTGCGCTCGATCCACTGATCGGGCGGCGTCTCGACCAGATGTACAATCTCGAACAACGCAGTGTCGGCCTGCTCGCGCGCCTGCAGCGTGTAGCGGCCGTCGACGAACAGCGCTGCACGCTCCATCATCACGATCGCCGCACCGGCCGAGCCGGTGAAGCCGGTCAGCCAGGCGAGGCGCTCCTCCGATGCCGGGAGATATTCGCTCTGATGACAATCGGCATGGGGGACGATGAAGCCGGTGAGCCCGCGCTTCGCCAGCTCCGTGCGAAGCGCGGCCACCCGCGGTGCGCTCTCCGCCGGGTTAGCTGCGTCGTCGAACGTCTGGAATTTGGCTTCGAACATACGAAGCAATTTAATTGCGCCCGCGCCGCAATACCAGCGTTGACCAGCCATCGAGCACGACACGGCGTTCGAGGGTCAGGCCTTCGTTGCGATAGGCCGCGAGCGCAGCGCTGGCCTGCGACGTCAGCACGCCGGACAGAACAATTCGGGCGTCATGGGCTAACAGCCGCCCCATCGGTCTCGCCATCCGCTGCAGCGGTCCGAGCAGAATGTTCGCGAGCACGAGGTCAAACGGCGCGCGGTCGCGAAACCGCCGCATACCGAGGCCGGCGGCATGAATGACCGTCACACCACTGGCGCGGTTGCGCCGGACGTTGTCGCGCGCGACACCCGCCGCGCGCCGGTCGATGTCGCTCGCCAGCACCGGGCGGTGCAGTACCCTCGCCGCGGCGATCGCAAGCACGCCGGTCCCGGTACCAATGTCCAAGACGCGTAATGGACGTCGCGCCTTGAGAAGTTGGTCGAGCGCCAGCAGGCAACCGCGCGTCGTGCCGTGATGTCCGGTGCCGAACGCGAACGCGGTCCCGATCTCGATCCCGACGCGGTTGGGGCGAACGCTCCTGCGATAGTGCTCGCTGTGGACAATAAAACGGCCGGCCTCCACGGGTGTAAGGCCTTCCTGGCTTTCCTTCACCCAATCCTTCGCCGCGAGCGTCTCGAAAACGAGACCATTCGCCGCCTCGGCACCTCCCGCAAGGGCCACCAGCGCGCGAACGGCGGTTTCGTTTGGCGGATCGTTGAAATGGATCGCGACTGTCCAGCAGCCGCCAGTGTCGTAGCTGGACACGACCGCATCGGATGCGTCGAAGACCTCCGCCAACCGGTCAAGGAGAGTGCGGGCGGCGTCCGGCGCGCCGGCCTCCAGCCGGGCGACGACGGTCGGGCCGGATAGGGCATTTTGAGACTCAACCACCGCTGCCATCAGGTTTGTTCACAAGGTTCACAGGGAATTGCCCACAAGCGCAGGGTCTTCAGCTACCGCGTTATCAACCGCGGATTCGAGCCTTTTCCCCAGACTTTCCACAGCGTTGACCACCGATTTTCACAAAGGGATGCGGGGCCTATGTGCCGCACCATGCGCGGTTTTGGGGCCTTGCCTCGCCAGTTATGAGCCGTATCGTGCCGGACCAAGCCCGATCATGACGGCGATAAGAACAGGGGGAGCGAAACGATGCCTTCGACCGCGTGTTACACTCAGTGGCGCCGCATGGCGCTGACCGCCACCTGCGCGGCAGCGCTGTCGTGCCTGCTTCAGTCCGTCGCGGCCGCCTATCCGGACCGCCCGGTCACGCTGGTTGTGCCGTTTGCACCGGCAGGACCGACCGACATCATTGCACGCGTGCTCGCCAACGTGCTGTCGAAACAGCTTGGGCAGCAGTTCGTGGTCGAGAATCGGGCGGGGGCCGCCGGCAACACCGCCATGGGGCAGGTCGCACGCGCGACGCCCGACGGCTACACGCTGATGGTTACGTCGACCGCGGTCGCAGTCAATCCTGCGCTGTTCAAGAAGCTTCCCTACGATCCGTTCAAGGACTTCGCACCAATATCGGAACTGGTCAACGCGCCCAACGTGCTGGTGGTGAGGGCTGATTCTGACATCAAGACCATCGCGGACCTGGTTGCGCAGGCAAAGGCCACCGGGGCCAAGTTCAGCTATTCGAGTCCCGGCGTTGGCACAAAATCGCATCTCACAGGCGAGCTGCTCAAGCTGCGGGCCGGCATCGACATGGTGCATGTGCCGTACCGTGGGGCCGGCCCGGCCGCACAGGCCGTGCTGGAGAAGACGGTCCAGGTCGGCTCGGTCGCCTTGGCAGCCGCGGAGTCGCTGATCCAGAGCGGACAACTGCGTGCGCTTGCGGTCACCAGCGAGAAGCGCTGGTTCTCACTGCCCAATGTGCCGACCATGATTGAGGCAGGCCACAAGGATTTTGTCTCGGATACCTTCACTGCCTTCTTCGCGCCGGCCCGCGTTCCCCAGGATGTCCTCACGTTGCTGGCGAAGGAGAGCCGCGCCGCTTTCCAGCGGCCCGACGTACGCAAACTTTCGCGGAAGGCCGGTTTCGAAGTGGTGGCCGGCACGCCGGACCAGCTCACCGCCCGCATCAAGGCGGAAATTCCCGCGGTGCGGGAGCTGGTCGCGAAGGCGGGCATTCCGCTTCGATAAAGAAAGCACGCCACTGGGAGGAACGTCATGGGCGTTACGCGACGATCGCTGCTGCGGAGCGCGGCTGCGCTCGCGACCCTGCCGATGTTTCCCGCGTATGCGCAGGAGTGGCCAACCAGGCCGATCCGCATCATCGTGGGCACCGCGGCGGGCGGCAGTCCCGACATCGTCAGCCGACTACTCGCCGAGAAGCTCGCGGTTCAACTCGGCCAGACCATCACCATCGAGAATAACACGCAAGGCGCCGGTGCGGTCGCCCAGCAGATGGTCAGCCGCGCACCGGCGGACGGCACCACCGCGATGATGATGACGGCCGGATATCCGCCGCAGATGGCGCTGCGCAATCTCGGTTTCCACCCGATCGACGGCTATTCGTTCGTGACGCAGATCTGCGGCTATCCGATGGTCTATGCCGTCAAGCCGGATTCGCCGATCAAGTCCTTCCCCGATCTGTTGGCGAAGGCCAAGGCAAGCCCCGGCAAGCTGACCTATTCGATCACCGCGCTCGGCTCGATCTATCATGTGCTGACGAAGTGGATCGAGCTCGAGTCCGGAACGGAGATGACGCCGGTGCCCTATCGCGGCACCGCACTGGCGCTGCAGGACGTGCTGGGTGGTCGCGTTGACGTGATGGTGGATGCGGCGACGTCGATGTTCCCGCGCATCCAGAGCGGGCAGCTTCGCATGCTCGCTGTTTCGTCTGCCGGCCGCTACCCGCTCATGCCGGAAGCGCCAACGGTGGCGGAGAGCGTTCCCGGCATCGAGTTCATGTCGTGGCTCGGTCTCGTGATGCCGCCGGGAACGGCGCGTCCGATCATCGATCGGTTCAATTCCGAAGTGCATCGAGCGCTGAAGCTTCCTGATATCGTTGCGAAGCTTGCCCAGGCCGGCAACATCCCGACGCCGTCCACGCCGGAAGCCTACCGCGATCGCGTCGCGCGCGAGATCAAGACCTGGAGCCGCGTGATCGCGGCGGCAGGGATCAAGGCGGGGTAAGTATCCAGTCGCGCCATCATTGAATGGCTTGCTACAACCGTGTCATGCCGACGCTTGGCCATGACGGAGAAAATACCCCTACCCATGACCGCCGAAGACAAGCTTGCGTGCGCTGACGTCATCGTGTCCTGGGGACTCTGCCGCGACCAACGGCGCTGGCCTGAGCTCCTTTCCACGTTCCATCCTGACGGCGAGATCGCGGTGTCTTGGTTCCGCGGGCCGTTCGCGGAATTCGTGGAGCATTGCAAGCGCGGCGGACCGTCGAAGCACCTGATCATGGCGCCGCTGGTGCGGGTCAATGGCGAGCGCGCCACGGCCGAAACCACGATCGTCATCCTCGTGCGGCAGGCGATCGAAGGCCAGTCTGTCGACATGACCTCGCGGGCGCGTTTCCTCGATCGGCTGGAACGCCGTGGCGGCGAATGGAAGATCCTCGAACGCGCCGCAGTCTATGAGCAGGACCGTCTCGATCCGGTCGTGCCCACGGAGGCCTTTGCACGCATGATGCATGACGTGCAGGTGGCGCAGTATCCCGAGCCCTATCGCTATATGGCGCTGCGGCTTGCATCCGCAGGGCGGCCGCTGGCAGAGCCAGTACACTACGATGGTGCACCGCATACGGGCGCGCTCATCGCGCGCTATGCAATCTGGCTTGCGGGCAAATAAATCGCGCAATCAACAACCAACTCAAAAACGCGATAAGCTCGCGGGACAAAAACTCCGGGAGGACGCTGATGCATACTGGTCGCGGGCCCTTGGGCCGCCTGTCCCTGATTGTTGCGTTTGCCTGTCTCGCCTCGGCTCATGCGAATGCGCAGCCGGGCGCGAAGCCGGCAACCGTCCTCGAGAACGAGTACGTGCGCGTGAGCCGCAACATCGCCCCCTGCGCCGTGGCCAGCCCGGGCACCTGTGAGGACCGTGTGATTCTCGCGATGGGAGATCTGACCCTCAGCTCGGAAGGCAAGAAGCGGCCCATGAAGCGTGGGAAGCTTGCGGTCTTCGCCTCCCGCCAATCCTATGGGATCGCGGTCGGCTCGCCGTTTTTCGAGGTCACGATCAAACCCAAGCATCCGAGGAGATCCTGTCCGCCGGGGATACGCGCCCGCGGCGCAGCCACGCCCAGCGGGTCGAAATCCGGTTGAATAACGGCCCGATGCTGCGCCAGCAGGTCTGGCACGACGGCAAGATGACCGAGACCGAGCCGGTGATCGTAAACTGGCGTGAGCCTGTCATCCACGTCGTGCACAACATCGGTGATGCACCGCTACACAATTTCATCCTGGAATTCATTCCGCAATAGGCGGCGACACCATGCCCAATGGCCGGCAGCCATGTTGGCCGCATAGACAAGGAAGCAGGAGCAAGCCCATGAAACGACACCGATCGCTCGCGCTCGCCCTTGTCGCCGCAGTCCTGGCCTCCTTGCCGGCGGCCGCGCAGGAGTGGCCCACCAAATCGGTACGCATCATCGTGCCATTCGCTGCCGGTGGTGCCGCCGATACGGCGGCGCGGCTTTACAGTGAGGCATTGAGCCAGACCTTCGGGAAGCAGTTCGTGATCGAGAACCGGCCGGGCGGTGGAGGCATTCCGGTGGCGGAAGCAGTCTCCCGCGCCGAGCCCGATGGCTACACGCTGATGGTGTCCGGCGTTCCGGTCATCGTGGTGGGGCCGGCGATGAACAAAAACGTCAGCTACGACCCGATGCGCGATCTCACCCACATCGCGTATTTCGGCGGTACGCCGAACATGCTGGCGGTGCATCGCTCGCTTGGCATCAAGACTTATGCCGAGTTCCTTGCCTATGCGCGCAAGCAGCCGACCGGCACCGATTACGTATCGGCGGGGTTCGGCACCATGGGCAATTGGAATGCGGAATATCTGGCGACGCTGGAGAAGGTCAGGCTCAACCACATCGCCTACAAGGGCGGCTCGCAAGCAATCGTCGATCTGGTCGCCGGCCATGTCAAAGCCTCGGTGCTGACCTGGACGGCCATTGCCCAGCATGTCCGCTCCGGCACACTCGATGCGCTGGCGGTGACATCGGCCAAGCGGCTGCCATATCTGCCGGACGTCCCCTTCCGTGAACTCGGCCACAAGGATTTCGTCTCCGTGACGTGGTTCTCGCTGTCGGGGCCGCCGAAGCTGCCGCGCGACGTCGTCGACAAGATCAACGCGGTGGTGGTCAAGGCAATGAATCGGCCGGAAATCCGCAAGACTATCCAACGCGATGCGATCGAGACAGCGCCGATGACGCCCGCCGAGCTCAATGCGTTCGCGCAGGCTGAGATCGATCGCTGGGGGCCGCTGGTGCGACGCATCATGGCGCGGCGGCAGAAGTAAAAACAAAGCCCCGGGATAGGGTCCGCCCGGGGCTTCGTTCAACCAACTTGTTCACGGCGGTTATTTGCCGCGCACGACCTCGCCATACTGCGGCGGCCGTTCGAGGTAGCCCCGCTGCATCATCCAGTCGACCTTTTCCTGGAATTCGGACGGCTTGTAACCTTGCACGCCCAGGAGCTCCGGCATCATGCCGGCCTTGCGCTGCTCGGGCGTGAGGTCCCGCAGCACTTCGTCGCGGGAACGCTCGTCATTGGCGCGCAGGTACTCGACCGCGCGGTTGAGCGCGCGGGTGATCTTTTGGGCAGTGTCGTCATCGACGTCGTCGCTGGCGACGATGCCGCCACGCCAGCGTAGGTCGCAGAGTTTACGGCAACCGGCGGCCAAGGCGCGACTGACCAGCGGTTCCATCAGTGCCGCGGCCTCATTCTTGCCCGAGAGCAGGGCATCGAGCCGGTCGTTGGCGTGCTCGAGCTTGATCTCCTTGAACGGAACGCCAGCCCCTTCTAGCGCCTCGACGGCGGCGTAGAAGGTGCCGGCATGCCACGTCACCGCGATCGGAACATTGCGCAGCTGCGCCACGTTCGTGATCTTGGAATCTTTGCGCACCATGATCGCGCCGGTGCGTGCCGTGGTATCAAGGCCGATGATCTTGCCGGCGCCGAGCTGCTGGACGCGCTCGATCGCGCCCCATTCGCAGACCGGATAGACGTCAAGCGCGCCAGCCTGAAGCTGGGATTCCTTCCAGCGCTCCGAGAAGTTCTCCACCCGCCCGGCGACGCCCTTCGGGTTGTCCTCGTGATACTCGACATTGAGGCCTTCGGCCTTGAAGAAACCCTGCTCGACCGCGACCCGCCAGGGCCGGTCGTGGGCGTTACTGTCACCTTGCAGACGGATGGTTTTTGTCATGGACGGTTCCTCGTTGCTATGAGGTCAAGATAGTCGAAGTTGGTCAATCCGGCCAACGTCAAAACGGCAGCGGCGTGCCGATATACGGAACGTCCTTCAGGTGAGTCGGATCTCGGCGCAAGCACGCGACCCTGGCGCGTTTGGCGACGCGCCTGCGTGCATCGTCGCCCTTGTTCGTGCTGGGCGCAAGTTGGTGGAAATCCCTTAGAATTTGGCCGGTAAATATGCGGCCTCTCAAATATACCCGCGGAGACGCTGGCTTTTCTGTCCGGAGACCCCATATCCAATAAGGGTTTGAGGGGAGGCATTCGATTGCAGCACCAAGAATACTGGAGAAACACATGACCGACACAGGAGAGCCCGGGGGAACCACTCAAACCGTTGATAGCGGTTGTGACAGACACGACGCTTCCGACGTTTCCGAGTCTAAAACCGTGTTCGACTACGGACGCTCGGCTGAGCTGTTTCCCACCCGAAGCCGTAAGCCGCGCCGCAGTCCGTTGAGCTACAAGCGATTTGACACGGCCGCAGCCGCAATCCGGTTCGCCATCGAAGAGCTTCCGAGCGAGCTTCTGCTAGGGGCCTACTTGCAGGTCGATGAGGAGCGCTTCGGCAGTGATGGCATCCGCAGACTCTATGACAGCTCCCGGTACCCTCTGAAGCGCCGCGCCGCATCACAGGGATAACAGCGCGAAGGCGGCCCGCCATGGCTCTAACTTTCCCCAATCGCAGTCGCTCGTATGACGCAACGCGCCGTGCAGTGCGGTTCTGGGGATATGACAGCGCGATGGAAGCGTCATTTTACGTGACCGAGGATGCCTTAAAGCGCGTGCAGCCGGACATGCGGCTGGACGAGGCTGGCCTGCTCCAAGCTTTCGATTCGAATCGAGAAGTGATCTACAACGCCGCAATCAAGGTTTATGCGCGCGGGCCCAAGGGCTCATACGATCTCAAACAGAACGATTTTTGAAGCGGCCGGAGGTCGGCCTGTGTGCTCGGGAGAACCTGTGTGCTCAGAAGAGCCTCAGAAGAATGTCGTGAAATTGAACACCCAGAGAAACGTCAAAAACAGAACAAGGGTGGCGAGTCCCGGCGCGTGCAGCCCATAAGGACCGACCAGAATTCGCGAAATCGCTGTCGATGACATGGCGGTGGTCCCACGGTTTCAAATTGCCTGATGCGTGAGCTCACGCTCGCAGAATAGCGACGTCAACACAACGGCGCTGCCCGGACAATTCGCCGCCGGCTCCAGAGCCGCGATTTCCCCTACTGGGGTTTCGATTCCGAAGTTCGTACCATTTCGCAGCGGCCTCTTATACGAACTTGGAAATCGAAGGACACCAGTGGTCCTTTGATTCTAACATTCGCAAAGTCGCCCGCTGAGAAAGGGATGCGAATGTTGGAATCGGACCACTAGAACTTTCGGGCTTGCACGAGGTAGCCGGCGATCGTCGTTTCGCCGAGCGCCTTGCATGCCTCGAGCCGGTGCAGGCCTTCCACCAGGACCAGGCGCGCGCCGTCCTGGCGCACGAGGATCGGGCTCTGCTGGCCGACCTCCAGGATGCTGGCGGCGATCTCGTCGACGGTCGCCGGGACGAGGGTCGCACGCCGCTTTACCGGCACGTAGATGTCCTCGATACGGTAGGTCTCACGCTTCATCATGCCGGGGGTCCATACCCCCAGTTAGCATGGTCCCCGGCCGGCAGGGCGCTTTTCAAGCGAAAATTCGCCGTGGCCGGTCACCGGCGGGGGTCAATTTCACGTGGGTGCCATAGGGCCGAATCACGGGTCATGCTATTTTCACCGCCGAATCACCGGGTTTACCGAGGGGTTGCCCATGAACGTCATCGTCTTCGCGTCGCGCAAAGGCGGCTCGGGTAAGAGCACGTTGACCGCTCACCTGGCCGCACACGCGTACAAGCCGTCGCGGTCGGTGCTGCTGGTCGATGCCGATCCGCAGGGGTCGCTCACGCTCTGGCACAAGCTGCGCGGCACCAATGAGCCGCCGCTGGTCGATGGGACCGACGGCGTGCGCGCCATCGTCTCGTCCGCCAAGCGCCAAGGCTACGAGTGGGTGTTCATCGATACGCCGCCGACGATGTCGGCGGTGGTCACCGATGCCATCCATGCCGCGACGCTGATCATCATTCCGGCGCGGCTCACCTTGTTCGACCTCGCCGCGATTAAGGAAACGATGGACCTTGCCCGCCAGCTCCGCCGGCCTTATGCGGTCGTCATCAACGGCGTGCCGCCGCGGCGCGACAACACTGAATCGCCGTTCGTGCGCGAAGCGCGTGCGGCGCTGACCAGCCTTAACGTCCCGGTCTGGTCCGGCCAGATCACGACGCGCAACAACTACTCGCTGGCGCTGGCAGAAGGCGAGGGTGCCGCCGAATACGAGGCCGGATCCGAGGCGGCGAACGAGATCGCCAGCCTGTGGACGGCGATCGACAAGTCGGTGAAAGCGATTCACGGCCACTACGCCGGCGTCGCGATGCATCGCGTGGCGGCGTAGACCGAAACCTTCGCGGTCTGCCGCCATTGCCATTGTCGTGGCCTTCGGCGCCAATGCGCAGAACATTCCGGACTGCGCTGCGATCACTGCTGCGCCCGATCGTGAGGACTGTGATAATCGACAAGCGTGGCGGTTCGATCTTTATTGCCTTCTTCTTTTTCTATCACGGCGTGACCTACGTGAAGGTCGAGCGAGCCGCGATGAATAAGAGGATGTTCTCGGCACTCAAATCCGGCGGACCCGGTGGGATGCTGGTGATCGCGGATCATTCGGCGGCAGCGGGGCCGGCCCCAGTGTAAGAGCTTGCAGCGCATTGAAGAGGCGGCAGCGCGGCGAGATTCGGCAGCGAGATCGAGGCGGCAGGATTCAAATTTATCGGCGAAGCCGACTTTCCTGCGCCGTCCAAGCGACACGCGCGACTTCTCCTCGACGCACCCGCTGGTCCGGTCGACGAATTCGTGATGAAACTGCAATGGCCGAACTAAATCTCCACAATCTTTAGTCTTGTTCGTGCCTGTTGTTCCTGCGCTTTGCCGCGCGGAAACAATTCGCCTTTCACCATGTCATGATTCAATACGACGTTCGAACGGTGTTGCCATGGAACCGCACCACAGTGCAGCATATTCTTGTTTTTAGTGCACACGCGTTTGTGAGCGGTGCGATGGTTTCGCGCGAAGCGAAATTGGGAACGGGCGGCGGGCTGGAGCGGTTTCATCCCTATCAACGCTGCGGCCCGACGTCCGCATATCGAATGATATTCACCACCACCCACGTTGGAGAATGACATGAGACTACCGACCCGAACTCTCGCTGCCGCGCTCATTGCGGCCGCCGTCCCGCTGCTCGGTACCGGTCCCGCCGCAACGGCGCCGCTTTCACAGTCGCTGGCGCTCAATGGCGCTGATGTCGGGAGCGTCGAGCAGGTGCAGTATCGCCGCTGGCATCGCGGGCGCTGGATCGGCCCGGCTGCCGCAGGCCTCGCCGCCGGCGCGATCATCGGCGGTGCTATTGCAGCCTCGCAATACAATGACGGCTACTATGCTTACGGCGCAGCGCCCGGGTATGCGTACGCCGCAGCGCCCGGGTATTACAGCTATGGCGCCGCACCTTATGGGGGCGGGTACTACTCTTCCAACACCCGGCTATCCCCGCAATGGGGCTCCTGCACCGGTGACCGCGATGAGGACAGCGCGTTTCCACCCTGGGCATGTCGATAGCTTCAAGCTTAGGCAGACTTGAGACCAAAAGGCGCCATTCCGCGGCGCCTTTTGCTTTTTTTGCTCTGATGGAACACGGGCTCTCGACGCTCGTTGTCTGATGGGGCGACGGCCGAGCAGGCGTCCGGCCGCTTCGGTCAGGAATGCCTCTAAAGGAGTGCGTCCATGTGCGACTACAGCCTTGAACACATTGCCTCGCGCGCGGCGGAGGTTGGCGACAGGCTCGTCTCCACCCGTTTCGGGGAATCGATCACGCGTGGCTTTTCCGATGAAAGCAATCCGGGCGTAGCGGTATGCTTGCGGCCGGGAACGGAGCTGGCTTTCGAACGTGAGGTAGAATTCGATCACATCCTCAGCCGTGGCCGCGACATCGTCCCGGCACGAGTCGCGCGCTTCCGCCAAATCGACACGGAATCGCCGCACGTGCACCACGACGCGTTGGAATTCCCTGATGGCCGTGTGGTGCTTGTCACACGCTTGATGGAAGGCCAGCGCGCAACGGTGCTGCAGCTCCCGGCGATGCCGGGTGAGACTGAAAAATCGGTGGCAGTCGAAACGACGGCCGAAGTGGTCGATTTCGCACGCTGACGACAGTGCTGCGGGCCTCTAGATCCATGATCCGATTCAATTGAAATCGGATCATGGACTAGCAACTTATTAATTCTAGTATGGCTTAGGTTCAGAAGTCCGCATGTTGGACTCGCCGCGAGAATGATGCGGACCAGCTTGTGTTTGAGCATGACCTTTGCTGAAAATTGATTTCTCACTTTCGGCGATCATGCTTCAAGACAACGGCTTGCCGCGCACGTCGGGGGCGCGCTCGATCTTGATGAACACGCCGATGCCTTTGTCGGCACCGTCGTCTATAACCCGCGCCGCAAGCGTGCCAACCCATTAGAGGCAGGCATGCCGTGCAGCACATTCAGCGATAATAGTGGTAATCCTGCGGTGCCGGCTGCGGCGCGTAGTAGTAGCCAGGCGGCGCGGGCGGATAGTAGCCTCGCGGATAGCTGTGCTGCTGATGAGCCGGCTGGCGATACGATCGCCGCCGCGCGCGCGGATCGGCGTATTCGATCTCGTCATCGTATTGCGGCGCGCCGCGCACCGTGCGACGCGGAGAAGGCACAGCCTTGGGCAAGGATTTCTGCGTCGCCACGGCCGGCGCTGACCTCCGCGGCTCCTCGCCGGAAATCACGACAGAGGTGTTGAGCACGCCACGCTTCTTCACCAAGGCGAACAATTGCTTGGCGTTGTTGGGGTGCAGCCGCACGCAGCCGGCAGACGCTGGCGTGCCGAGGCGGCGCGTCTCGAAACTGCCGTGAATGGCGTGACCACGCTTGGTAAAGAAGATCGAATGTGGCATGGGCGCATCGTCCCACTCCTTGGAGTAGTGATCTTCCTCCATGCGAAACGCTTTGAAGCTGCCCGCAGGCGTGGCATGGCCGCGCCGTCCGGTCGAGACCGGCCAGGTCCAGCGTGTGGCGCCGTCGACCGACACGGTCATCCGTTGCGTCGACTTGTCGATTGAGATGATGACGTTCGCATCAGCCGCCGTCGATGCGAACAGTGCGATAACGGCGAGGACGGCAATGGCCAACGTACGCATGACCGGAAGCACCCATGTTGCCCGTCGAGGGCGACAGTGGGCGTCGCCCGTGGTCGTGGCAACGGCGAGGCGTGGGCGTGGTAAACAACTGATGGCAACGAGATTAGGCTAAGGCGACGCCGCAATCGGATCGCAATCCGCACCCAGTTTCAGGAGACAACAATCGCAACAAGATAGTTGAGGGAGTGTGCAGATGACTTTTAAGAATACGATCATTCCGGCGATCATGGCGGCGGCACTCACGGGTGCAACGGCGGACGCAGCACCCGTCGCTCCGCCGGCCGGTGTTGCGGCGGCCCCGCTCGAGACCGTTCAGTTTCGCGGCGGCAACTGGTACGACCATCCGCTGATGTATGGCGGCAATTGGCGTGAGCATCAGCGCCGATGGGACGCGATCGAAGGCCGAGGCGCCAACGCGAGGTCGAACTCATGCGCCCGCTTCCGGTCCTACGCGCCTCGCACACTTACGTGAACCGCAACGGCCGGCGCGTTCGTTGCCGATAGTCGGACTGGGTTGATTTCCGCACGCAGGGATTTCCGCACGCACGTGGGATTCGGGCGTCCTGCATCGGTTTCCTTGGATACCTCCGTTGGGCCAGCGCGCGGAAGTAAGCCTACGACGCATCAAAATTCGTTATTAACCATTCGTTAACCATTTGGACCCCAGGCTCCTTCCCATAGGCTCGCTCGTCCCCAGAAGGAGGGAGCGCCCTCAATGAACGTCATCACCGTGGCTTCGCGCAAAGGCGGCGCGGGCAAGACCACGCTCTGTGCCCACCTCGCCGCGCTCGCCCGATCGCAAGGACACAAGTGCCAGATCATCGACGGCGATCCACAGGGCTCGCTGACGCTCTGCAACCGCCTGCGAGCGGGTGCGGCGCTGCCGCTCGCGACCGCGGAGCGTGGCATCGACCGGGCGCTGGCGCTGGCACAGGTGGCCGGCGCCGAATGGGTCTTTGTCGACACGTCGCCGACCATGTGGGTGGTGGTGCAGGAGGCGATCCGCGCCGCAACGCTGGTGCTGATTCCCGCGCGGCCGGGCTTTCTCGATCTCGACGCCGTGCGCGAGACGGTGAAGACCGCGCGCGAGCGCAACAAGCCCTACGCAGTGGTGCTCAATGCCTGTCCGGTGAAGCGCGACGAGCGCGAGGCGCCGGCGGTCGCACAGTCACGGGCCTATCTCGATCGTGAAGGCGTGCCGGTGTTTGCCGGCCAGATCAGCCATCGCGCGGCATTCAATTTCACGCTCGCGGCCGGCGCCAGCGCCGGTGAGGCCGAGCCGAATTCGCTCGCCGCCGCCGAAATCACAAAACTATGGAGCGCGGTCGAGAAGAGCATTGCGGCGATCAACGCGGCCTATGCGGATGCGGCCGCAACGGCCGGTCTGACGCAGGGGCGGGCGGCCTAAGCGCGCGCGCAAACGGCCGCGAGAATGCGCGGACGTCTGACCGCCATACTAGTGGAGTGGATTTGACATTCGCTACCCCGTTGACCGCAGACTCCCAAAGCGAATGTCAAATCCAAAACTCCACTAGCAGTTCACATTTTGCTAGTGGTCCTTATGATTCTAACATTCGCATCCCTTCTCAGCAGGCGACTTTGCGAATGTTAGAATCGGACCACTAGGTGACCGCCTCATAGAGCTTCACCTCCGCCTTTGCGCCCTTGAGTCTGCGCGTATGCCGCACGATCTCCGCATGCGCATCGCTATGCGCGTACATCTCAATATCGGCCTCGGAGTCCCATTCCGAGCAGGAGATAAATTCGTGCGCGTCGCGGCTGCGCAGCAGCCGCTCCGAAATGCAGCCCTTTTGCTGGATCATCAGCGGCCCGCATTCCTTTTTCCAGATATCCACAGCCTTGTCGACATCGGCGGGGTCGATGGTGATGTAAATGAACCGCGTGATTGGCATGGCGTCCTCCTGATGAAAGACAACGTCTGAAGCGCGATTTGGTTTGGGGACCGGGCCAATGCAGCGTCATATCTCACAGGCCCGATCTCAGGACTTGCCAAATCCCGCGCGCGTGAGCCGCATAAGCGCGGCGTCGAGGGCGGAGAGGAATCGCGAGCGATCCTGTGGGGCAAACGGCTTCGGCCCGGAGGTGATTTCGCCGGCACTGCGCAAATCGCTCATCAGATTGCGGGTGGCGAGTGCCATGCCAATAGCGTCTTCGGTGAACGGCTTGCCGTGGGGCGCAATCGCCTCGGCACCGGCCTTGACCGCGCGCGCGGCGAGCGGCACGTCGGCAGTGACCACGACATCGCCGCGCAAAGCGCGTTCGGCGATGTAGTTGTCCGCCTCGTCCATGCCTGAGCCCACCACCACACGTTCGATGAAGTCCGCGCGCGGTACTGCGATCGGCGCGTTCGACACCACAACGACTTTCAGTGCCGTGGCGCGCAGCACGAAGCGCTCGGCCACGCGATAGACCTCCTGCTTCACCGGGCAGGCATCGGCGTCGACATAGAGGATGATGGGCTTTGCGGCGGGCATACCGACTGATGTGGCGAATGCCGGCGCATTCGGCAAACGAAAATGGGAGAGGGCCGTCGCGGCCGCTCTCCCATCATTGCGAAGGCGTCAGAGGGACGCCGCGGGAAGGGTCACCAGCGCCCTGCTTCCTCTTCGGTCGGCAGGCGGCCGTCGGGGGTGAGCTGATCGACCAGCTGCGGCAGGTTCTGGCTCAGGCCATGCAGCAGCTCGTCTTGTGACATGCCCGTGTGTTGGGCGAGCGCGTCGACGGTGTCGGCGCCGAGCGCCTTGGCGAGATCGTGGGGGGCGATGTCTTCGTTCGCGCCGGGACTGACCCAGGATTGCGCCGTGCGGCCCTGGCCGCTGCGGTGGAGATCCTGCAGCACTTGGCCGAGACCGCCGCTGAGCACACCGCCGGCGGCGCCGCCCGCGAGCAGCCCACCCAGAAGGCCACCGAGACCGCCAGGTCCGGCGCCAGGTCCAGCACTAGGTCCAGCACCAGGTCCACCGGCGTTGCCCGCCATCGGGTTGCCACCCGGCTTCGTCATGCCGCCGGGATTTCCACCACCAAGGAGGCCTCCGAGGAGATCACCCAGGCCGCCGCCACCAGGGGCTCCGCCGGCAGCAGGCGTGCTGGTGCGGTTGGGATTGCCGCGCGGGCCGTTGAGCATGCCGCTGAGAATGTCACCGAGCCCGCCGCCACCGCTGTCGGCAGTCTGCGTGCCCGGCGGAACGGGAGTCGGTGCGCTGCCGCCTGTTGGTGCGCCCCCCGCGGGAGCGCCGCTGCCGCCGAGGCCTTTCACCGCTTTGTAGGCGAGCAGACCGAGCAGGGCCATCATGATTGGCGACATGCCGCCGCCGCCTTGTCCCGGAGGCGTCGGCTGGCGTTGGCCGCGTGGGCCGTTCTGCATTCCGTTGAGAATATCGAGCAGTCCCATGGAGAGCCTCCTGTCCAAGCGAACGAGCAACCGTTCGCGAGCGCGAGATAAGGGCTAGACCCGCCGATTGCCAGGGTCGCCGATGATGCCGCCCGCCACCAGCCGATTCCAAATGAACAGCACGGCGAACGCACCCAAGGTCGCGGCGATGAAGCCGGCACCCTGGTCGCCCCGGTACCAGCCGATCATCTGGCCGATGAAGGTGGCGAGGAATGCGCCGGCGATGCCGAGCACGGTCGTGAGGATGAAGCCCGACGGCGTGTTCGGCCCTGGCGACAGCCAGCGCGCGATCATGCCTGCGACGAAACCAACAATGATGATCCAGATGATGCCGCTCATAGCCTTCGCCCTCCGCATGGATTGCAGGCATGCGCCCGCAGTTTGAAGCCAAAAGTCTAGCGCATCGGCGGACGCGAAGCAGCGGCCTGCCGCCAAAAATAAAAGCCGCTCTGTGATTGCGACAGTTTTACGGCTCCGTCACGCGTGCGGTGCAAATAGGGTAGGCGACTCCTTGCCAGCGCCGGCGCAAATCTAGATGCTTGCTGCTGTAGATGCTTGCTGCGGAATGCTGTAAACCGGCGTGCGTGCAATACATGTGGTCCGCCGCACCGCATCGGTGCGCCTAGCGAGGAGGTCTACCATGAGCGTTTTCGGTAGTATCGTGAATGCAGTTTTCGGTACCGCGAAAGCGGCCGGCGCGGCGGTTGCAGGTGCAGCGAGCGCCGCCACCTCGGCCGTCACCGGTGGCAGCAAGCCCACGCCGATGACCCGCGAGCAGGTCGAGGCGATGATTCAGAAAAAGGCCGACGAGACCGGCCGCTCCAATTACAATTGGAGGCATTCGATTGTCGACTTGATGAAGCTGCTCGACATCGATTCCAGTCTTAACGCCCGCAAGCAACTCGCGCAGGAGCTCGGCTATACCGGCCAGCTCAACGGCTCTGCGGAGATGAACATGTGGCTGCACAAGCACGTGATCGAAAAGATGATGGCAAGCGGCGGCACCGTGCCGGATGACTTGAAATAGCATCGGCCGGCGGCAAGCGCGTTTCGGTTACAAGCGCGCTTCTGTCATCGGATCAAGCGGCCCGTCTTGCGCGGGCCGCTTTGTTTTGCCCGAAGCTACGTCAGTGCGTTACTTCGCCTTCGACTTTGCGTCGGACTTGCTGCCCTTCTTGCGCAGGTCGGCCGAGTGCGCACGCTTGTAGGTCTGGATGTCCTTGAACTTCCCGGACTTGTCGCGCACCGCATAGAGTTTGGCGCTGTGCCTGTAGAGCTGCGGTGGGTGGTCCTCTTGGCCTTGGCCATGGCAGTCCTCTCCCGTATCAAGCCGCTGTACGGCAATGTGGGAAATCCTACAGGCGGTACGCGGGCTTTTACAACTGCTTGCTGCGCTGTTCACATCTTATGTGCGTGCTACAAGCACCCGGTGATCCCTCCTGAGCCAGTCAGCCGAGTCGCCGCGATCGCACCCGTCATCATCGCGGCCGCGTGCTTCGCGTTCGCCGATGTCGCCACCAAAGTGACGTTGCACGCCGGGGCCGACGTTCTCACCATGGCGCTGTTTCGGGGCATGATCGGCGTGCCGCTGCTTCTCGCCTGGGTGTTCGTGGGCGCGGCACCGAAGCCGTTGACCACGCCGCAGCGCCGCCTTGCCCTGCTTATCGGCCTGCTCTTCGCTGGCAACGTCTTCTTCCTGTTCAAGGCGATCGAGGTGATGGAGGTGCCGCTCGCGATCCTCACCTATTTCACCTATCCGCTGCTGACGGGACTTGCGGCCGCCGCCACCGGCATCGAACGGCTTGGCCTTGCCGGCGCGCTGGCGGCACTGGCGGCGTTCGCGGGCCTCGCGCTGATGATCGGCGCCCACCCGGGCGGCGTTGCGCTCGCGGGCATTGCGTTCGCGCTGCTCTCGTCATGCACCCGGGTGGTCATCCTGCTGCTCACCCGCGCGAAGCTGCAAGGCGCCGACTCGCGCCTGATCACGCTCTGGTCGCTCATCGCCGCGACCGTGGTGTTCGTCGCCGCCGCGTTCGCGACCATGAACTGGCAGCCGCCGGTGACCGCGGCCGGCTGGTTTGCGCTGATCGCATCGAGCATCGCGATGGCGATCGCAGTGCTGATGATCTTCGTCTCGACCGCGCGTATCGGCCCGTTCCGGACCGCACTGTTCATGAATTTCGAACCGCTGCTCGCGACCATCGCCTCTGGCATTGTGCTGGGCGAGGTGATCACGCCGCTGCAAGCGCTCGGCGGGGCGGTGATGGTCGCGGCGCTGGTGGCGTTTCAGATGCGGCGGTGAGAGGCGGCCGGTAATCCTGTGTGGCCGTCCAGCAACATAGTCACAGCAATCGAATGGGATAACCCGCAACGGCCTCCCTTCGCGGTTCCGCTTGGGTATATGACTACTGTCATATTCATTCGTGGGGGGAGCCAGAGCTATGTATTTCACTCGCTTGCTGACGAGCACCGCGGCCTTTGCCGTCGCCGCCACCATCGCCAATGCCGCGGACATGCCGATGAAAGCGCCGCCGTTTGCACCTCCCGTCGTGCATCAGGCCAGCGGCTATATTGAAGTCTATGGCGGTTGGGGCAGCACCCGGTTTTCCGATAATATTGGCTTCTTCAACGAACGCTTCCGTGGCTGGGCGCTAGGCGGTGCGGGCCGGGGCAACTATTGGCTCAGCCCCAATATCAGTATGCAACTCGACGCCCAGGCGGAAGGCACCTCGTACAAGGTGGACTTCGGAGGAGGAGGCTTTACGGCGAACCAATCGAGCCACAGCTACCTGATTGGCGGCCATTTCAACTGGCGCGATTCGCAACGCGGTCTGCTGGGTGTCTTCGCGGCTGCCGGCGATCAGCAAGGCTTGTTCGACTTCGAGTCACGCAGGCACGTGATCGTGGGCGGTGAAGGTCAAATCTACTGGAACCAGTTCACCCTTTATGTGCAAGGCGGATACGACACTTCGGTTGGAACGTACTTTTTCGAGCCGCAAGCCTGGTTCGTCCGCGGCACTGGCCGGTACTTCTTCACGCCCAACACGATGCTCGAAGGAACGGTTCTGTACGCCGACGGCGAGATCGATTTCTTCTTTAATCCGGGCGACCCGCAGAATTTCAAGATTTGGTTGTGGGAGGCCAAGCTCGAGCATCGTTTTGCGGCGACGCCGTTCGCCCTCTACATCAAGTACCAGGGCTCGGAAGCCAAGTTCGACGAGTCTCTCGCCTTTGACCAGAGCAAGGTGACTGACCACCGTGTCCTGGCGGGCCTGCGCCTGTTCATGGGTCAGAACACGCTGTTGTCCAATGACCGGCAGGGCGCCACCCTGGACATCAAGGAGTTCAGAGCCCTGCTTCCGCCAATTCTCAACTGAGTGCGGGCCGCGCCGCTCAAGCGTGGGACGAGGTTTTAGAAGCGAGCCGCCGCAAGGGCGGCTCGTTTCGTTTTGCCACACCGGCGTTCCTGTGGCGCTCCAGCAACATAGTTACAGCAATCGTGCGGGATAACGTACAACGGCCCCTTTCGCGGTTCTGCTTGGTATAAAACCACCACCATATTCGTTTCTTGGGGGGGCCTGAGCAATGTCTTTCACTCGCTTGTTGACGAGCACGGCAGCGTTCGCGATCTCCGCTGCCATCGCCAATGCGGCGGACATGCCGGTGAAGGCGCCGCCGTTTGCACCTCCGGTCGTGCAACAGGCCAGCGGCTACGTCGAGGTCTACGGCGGCTGGGCCACCACGAAGTTCAGGCACACCCTTTGCGTGGTTGGGGCCACGTGCCGGGAGGAGGCGTTCGATTTTGATGGCTGGGTGCTGGGTGGCGCCGGCCGCGGCAATTATTGGATCAACCCGTCGATGAGCGTGCAGCTCGACGTCCAGGCCGAGGGCACCTCGTACAAGCTCGACAATGGCGGGCCGTTCTCGTCGAACTTTTCCAACCACAGCTATCTGATTGGCGGCCATATCAATTGGCGCAATTCGCAATCCGGTCTTCTGGGCCTGTTCGCGGGCGCCGGCGATGCCGGCGGCGGCTTCCGCGAGGCACAACGGCATATCGTCGTCGGCGGCGAGGGCCAACTCTATTGGAACCAACTGACCCTCTACCTCCAGGGCGGTTACGACACCGTGTTAGGCACGCCCGCGAACGTTCACGTGAACGCTCATGCGTGGTTCGTGCGCGGCACCGGGCGGTACTTCTTCACGCCCAACACTCTGCTCGAAGGTACGGTCCTCTACGCCAATGGCGAGGTGGAATACGAGTCCTTCATCCCGGCGAGCGGATCCACGAATGGCTTCGAGACGTGGCTGTGGGAAGCGAAGCTCGAACACCGCTTCGCCACCACACCGTTCTCTCTGTTCGCGAAATATCGCGGTTCGGACACGAAGTTCGATCCGATCTCATTCGGCGGCGGCGACAGCGACGAGTTGAAGATCACCGACCACCGCGTCCTTGTCGGTCTCAAGCTGTTCATGGGCCAGGACACGCTGCGCTCCAACGATCGCGACGGCGCGACATTGGATATCATCGATCCGTTGAGCATCCAGACCGGGCCGCTGATGATCGGCGGCACTCAGGCGCTGCGTCCGTGATGGCGCTGCTTCGGCGTGGCGGTTTGCGAGGCTGACCACACAACTGCGAAGTCGAGCCGCCGATCGGCGCTTGGTCACGCCACTGGCGTTTCAGATGCGGCGCGTCAAAGCGGCTGCGTGTTCACTACTGCACCCAGGCGCATCGCGAAAGATCAAGCGCGGGCTCGCGTCAGCCGCGCGGGACGATCGTCGCCTCTTCCAGGCTGAACCCACCGAGGCCGTGCTCGCCGGCGTTCTCCTGCATGAACGCCTGCACGAACGCTTCCGCTTCCCGCCGCGCGGGAAACGCGCGGAAGGCCTGGACCGTACCGTTCGGACTGAACACCGCCGCCATGAACGGAAATCCGTCGCTCGGCGGGTTGTAGATCGCGGTCTTCGTGGATGTCACGGTGGCGATGGGCGGCGGATGTCGCCGCATCGTGGGATCGTTGTGCATGGCCCTGCTTCTCCCATAAAGCGAAAGACCCGGCATATGCCGGGCCTTTCGAATGTTCGGTGCCGCTTATTTCTGCTGCGCCGGCTTGTCTTTGCTGGGCGCGCCGCCCTGCTGCTGGTTCTGGTTGTCGCCCGGCTGCTGGTTCTGTTGCGGGTTCTGGCTGGGCTGAACCGGAGTCGCAGGCTGGCTGAGATCGGCTGCAGTAATATTGATGTTGGTCATAGGATTATCTTTCGTATTCAGCCCGGAAATATATCCGGGCACACCAGTCAATTGGCCACGAAGTCAGCTAATACAAGTGAACCGCTGTTTTTATCGTGCGCGAGTTCCACCGTGTTGCGATCACGCAATCAGTTCAAGATTGGAAAGCGCGCTCATGCCGGCCAGCCGATCAAAGACATTTCGCAAGATGGCGGCAGATGCGCTGCGCGCCGGCCGCAAGGCAATACCCGGCGACGGACGCGACGCGCACTTCGACGTCGCGGCGTCCTACAAGTCGCTCGCGCATGATGACGAATGGCTGTGCGGCGAACGCCAGCGCTCATACAAGCGCAAGCGACGAACGAAGGTGCCGAAGCCGAAGGGGTGAGGGCGGATGCGCATCGTCTTGGTGATGATCACATCCGCTCCACGAAACTATCCACCACGCGTTTCTCGCCGGCCTTGTCGAATTGGATCGTCAGTTTGTTGCCGTCGATGTTCACGACGTTGCCGTTGCCGAATTTCTGGTGAAACACGCGGTCGCCGATCGTGAAGGCGGAGACGGTGCCGGTGGATTTGGCAACGAGCTCGCCTTCGATGGTGAGTGGGTCGCGGCGTCGCGCGGCGTCGCGGCCGAAAGTTCGCCTGCGTCCGCCCCCTCCCTGACCCTCCCCCGCACGCGGGGGAGGGGAAAATGAAGAATAGGGGGGAGGGGACCCGCCCGTTGCCGGGCCGCTGCTTGCGCCGGAGCCGCGAGCAGCGAAATGGTCCGCGTCGTAATCCTGCGACGCGTCTTCCTCTTCGAATCCGCCGTCGCGCCGGGTGAAGCTCTTGCCGCGCGCCTGCGCGCGCTGCCAGCCGGGCGTCGAATAGCCCGAGCCGAAATGAGTCATCTCATCGAAGCGCGAGCCGCCGGCATTGCCGTAGGCGCTCATGCCGGACGCGAAGCCGCCCTTCGCCTCCTGCACCTCGACATGCGCCTCCGGCAATTCGTCGAGGAAGCGCGAGGGGATGTTCGACGACCACAGCCCGTGCATGCGGCGGTTGGCGGCGAAATAGATCTTGGCGCGCCGGCGGGCGCGCGTGATGCCGACATGTGCGAGCCGTCGCTCTTCCTCGAGGCCCATGCGACCCTGGTCGTCGAGCGTGCGCTGGCTCGGAAACAGGCCTTCCTCCCAACCGGGCAGGAACACCGTGTCGAATTCGAGACCCTTGGCGGAATGCATGGTCATGATCGAGACCGCTTCGTCGCCCTCGCTCTTGTCGGCGTCCATGACCAGGGAGATGTGTTCGAGGAATCCCGCGAGGTTCTCGAATTCCTCCATGGAGCGCACCAGCTCCTTGAGGTTTTCGAGCCGGCCGGCGGCATCGGCACTGCGATCCTTCTGCCACATCTCTGTATAACCAGACTCATCGAGCACGACCTGCGCCAGCTCGCCGTGCGGCGTCGCGTCTTTCATCATGCGCCAGCGGTCGAAATTCCCGACCAGCTCGCGCAACGCGTTGCGCGGGCGCGGCTTCATCTCGTCGGTCTCGACGATCGCGCGCGTCGCTTCCATCAGTGGGACGCGGCGCTTGCGGGCGTGGTTGTGCAGGACATTGAGTGTGGCGTCGCCAAGTCCGCGCTTCGGCACGTTGACGATGCGCTCGAACGCTAAATCGTCAGCAGGTTGGGCAACAAGCCGCAGATAGGCCAGCGCGTCGCGGATCTCCATGCGCTCGTAGAATCGCGGACCGCCGATCACGCGATAGGGCAGGCCGAGCGTGACGAAGCGATCTTCGAACTCGCGCATCTGGAACGATGCGCGCACCAGGATCGCGATCTCGTCGAGATTGTGCGGCTGACCAGTCCCATCATCGCGCTGGAGCTGCTCGATCTCGTCGCCAATGGAGCGCGCTTCCTCCTCCGAATCCCAGCAGGAGGTGACCTGCACCTTGTGGCCGGGTTCGTCCTCGGTCCGCAGCGTCTTGCCGAGCCGGCCTTCATTGTGCGCGATCAGGTGCGACGCGGCGGCGAGGATGTGCGCGGTCGAGCGGTAGTTGCGCTCCAGCCGGATGATCTTGGCGCCGGGAAAATCGTGATCGAAGCGCAGGATGTTATCGACCTCGGCTCCGCGCCAGCCGTAAATCGACTGGTCGTCATCGCCGACGCAGCAGATGTTTTTCTGGTGAGGCTTGGGCGCGACCGATGGACTCGCGAGCGGCGAACTCCGCCCGGCTCCCTCTCCCCGTTGGGGAGAGGGGTGGGGTGAGGGGGGAACGGACTCTCGATAGACCTGATCCCCCTCACCCGGCTCGCTTCGCTCGCCACCCTCTCCCCCCTGGGGAGAGGGAAAACCCGCGGCGCCAGTCGTGAATACAGCGGCATTCGGACTCGGTTGCGAGTCCATAGGGCGCGCGCTTTGCGACTGCCCCAACAACCGCAGCCAGAGATACTGCGCGACGTTCGTATCCTGATACTCGTCCACCAGGATGTATTTGAACCGCTGCTGATACTGCCGCAGCACCTCGGGATGGGTGCGGAACAGGCGGATGCATTCGAGCAAGAGGTCGCCGAAATCGGCGGCGTTGAGCGTCTTCAGCCGCTCCTGATAGGCGATGTAGAGCTTCTTGCCCTTGCCGCCGCCGAAGCTCGCGCCTTCGCCGGCGGGGACCTGCTCGGGGGTGAGCCCGCGGTTCTTCCAGCTATCGATCATCTGCGCCAGCACGCGGCCGGGCCAGCGCTTCTCGTCGAGGTTCTCGGCCGCGATCAGCTGCTTCATCAGCCGGATCTGGTCGTCCGTGTCGAGGATGGTGAAGTCGGGCTTCAAGCCCACCAGCTCGGCGTGCCGGCGCAAGATTTTCACGCCGATTGAATGGAACGTGCCAAGCCACGGCATGCCCTCGACAATCTGGCCGACCATGCGGCCGACGCGCTCCTTCATCTCGCGCGCGGCCTTGTTGGTGAAGGTGACCGAGAGGATCTCGCTCGGGCGCGCGCGACCGGTCGCCAGGATGTGGGCGATACGCGTGGTCAGCACGCGGGTCTTGCCCGTCCCAGCGCCCGCAAGCACGAGCACCGGACCATCCAGCGTTACCACCGCTTCGCGCTGTTCCGGATTGAGATCGTTGAGGTAGTCCGGCTGGGCGCGGTTCGCCATCGCACGCGCGGCAATCCCGCCCGGTTGAGGATAGGGCGGCAACGCGTTGTCATCGCGCGGGAATTTTTCCGGCTCGGCCATTATTTGTCCAGTTGGAGCCGGCGCGTGCGCCAGCCTGCGCCCCAAGGCGAATCTTAACGCCTAAGATGGCATTCGATGCCCCTGAACGGGAGGGGTCAACCCTTTGCGGGCATGGCGATTTTGCGGCCGACCGCTTCCGGTAGCGGCAGCTTTGCGTGCGCCTGCTTCATGCGCGCGAGACAGTGCGTCACCGCAGGCGGGAACGCTGCCGTCTTATGCGCGGCGATGTCGACGTGCAGGGACATATTCTCCGAGGTCGCCGAGACCCAGCCTTCCTTGGCGTGGAACAATTGCTCGAAGTAGTGCATGCGCTTGGCGTCGTAATCGAGCAGTTGGAACGTCACCCGGACCGGGTCGCCGGCGTGCAGCTCGCGCAGATAGCGAACGTGGATCTCGGCGGTGAAGCAGGAGTGCCGGCGGCTCTTCACGTAGTCGAGACCGCAGCCGATGAGCTCGAAGGCCTCATCGACCGCCCGGTCGAACAGCACGTTGTAGTAGGCCATGTTGAGATGGCCGTTGTAGTCGATCCAGTCCTCCTCGACGGTCATGACCGAGGAGACGAAAGGCGCGAAGAACAGCGGCTCGAAATCAACGCGATCCAACATGGCAGCACCCGGATACGGGGACCATCATGCCAGAATTTGCGCCCAAGCCGAGCAGATTCTGCATAAGTTACGAGATTTTAGGCCAAACAACGGAACCAGACTTCCATTCTGGTGCACAGCCCCGATATTCGCGCGGCAGGGAACTTGAGCGAGAACGCCCCGATGGCCACCACCTGGTATGCCCCCTACGTCGCCAAGGCGTCAGGGTGGCTCTCCGATGCGGTAAACCTCGCCGACATGGCGCAGGGGTCGACCGTCAACCTGGCGGTCACCGGACTCAGCCGCTCCGGCAAGACAGTGTTCATCACCAGCCTGATCCACAACATCCTGAGCGCGGTCCATAATCCGAACCGGATGCCGCTCTTGAACGTGGTTGCCAGCAATCGGCTGATGGGGACATGGCTGGAGGACGCCGGGGCCAACCGGCTGCCGCGCTTCCGCTATCAGGACAACATCGAGGCGATGGCGGCCGGAGCACCGCTCTGGCCCGCAGGCACCGACGATCTGCGCGAGATCGGCATCGAGATGCGCTTCCAGCCGGCGACCGCGCCCGGCAAGCTCTTGAGCGAGATCAGCGGCACTCCGGCCACGATCACGATCCGGATCGTCGACTATCCCGGCGAATGGCTGCTCGACCTGCCGCTGCTTGCGCAATCCTATGCCGAGTGGTCGCGCGCGACATTGCGACTCTACCGGCGTGGTATCCGCGCCGAAGCGGCATCCGAGTTTCTCTCATTCATGGGGCAACACCGGCACGATGAGCCCGCGAGCGATGAGGTCGCCAAGCAGGCGCACGACCTCTATCGCGCGTTCCTCATCAAGGCGCGCGACGCTTATGGCTTGAGCCATCTGCAGCCAGGGCGTTTCCTATGCCCGGGCACGCTCGCCGACGCGCCGTTCCTCTGGTTCGCGCCTATCGACGTGCCCGACAACACCCACCTGGCGCCGAACACGCTCGGCGCGCTGATGCAAGAGCGCTACGACACCTACAAGCGCGAGGTGGTCGCGCGCTTTTACGAGGACCATTTCCGCTGGTTCTCGCGGCAGATCGTGCTGGTCGACGTGCTGCGCGCGCTGCTCGCCGGCCGCGAGGCATTCGAGGATCAGCGGCTTGCGCTTGAGTCGATCCTGCAAAGCTTCCGCTACGGCTCCGGCAGCCTGTTCTCGAAGCTTCTATGGGGCCCGCACATCGACAGGGTGCTGTTCGCGGCCACCAAGGCCGATCACGTGCCTGACGTGCAGCGCGACCATCTGGCGGAGTTGCTGCGCAGCATGGCGGCGTTTCCGGCAATCGAAGCGAAGAGCAGCAGCGCGCGCTTCGACGTCATGCCGATCGCGTCCGTGATCTCGACCGTCGAGGATACGCAAGAAATCGACGGCCAGCGCGTGCAGGTCGTGGTCGGCCGGCCGGTCGGCAGCGACAAGCAGGCGAAATTCTTCGTCGGGACCGTGCCGATCCGGCCACCGCGGCCTGACACCTGGAACGCTCCATTTCTCAACGTGCCGGTGTTCGAGCCGCCGGTGATCGATTCGTCGCCGGTCGATGGCGTAGCTCACATCAATCTTGATCGGGCGCTGGAATTCTTGGTGGGAGACCGGCTGCGATGACGTCAGAACCACTCAAGCCTCGTGTCATCGAAGGCGAGGCGCGTACCGTGCCGCCGCGCAGCGCCCCGCAGGTGCTGATGTCCGAGCGCGGCGACCGGATTGTTGCCGTGCAGCCGCCGCCGAAGACGATCGTCACGCCCGAGCCAAGAAAGAGCCGCGTGGTCTCGTTCGGGCTCGCCGCTCTCGGCGTGTTCATCACCGGCTGGTTCATCGTCGATGCCTATTGGTGGGTCGCCGCTGCGTTCGAGCGCTCGAGTGCGCTTGGGGCGCTTGCCGCGACTGCGGTGGTTGCAGGGGTCGCGGGCGCGGGCGCGATCATTGCGCGCGAGGTCACAAGCCTGTGGCGGCTGCGCAACGTCGAAGGCATCCGGCAGCGCTTTGCGCAGGAGATCGTCAGCCCGCGCGACGCCCAGAAGACGATCGCAGATATCCTGGCGGTGGTGCCGCGCGAGCGCGAGACGCAGACCGCGATCGAGCTGTTCCAACGCCAAGTACAGCCGCATCACAACGTGGCGCAGCAGCTCGAGATCCTCTCGCGCACGGTAATGAAGCCGCTCGACGCGCGCGCCGAGGAGCACATCCGCGCTGCGGTGTTGCGCGCCTTCGGCATCACGGCGATCAGCCCGACCGCGCTGAGCGATGCGCTGTTCTTCCTTGCGGTCGGAGTGCGCATGGTGCGCCGGATTGCGGCAGCCTATGGCCATCGGCCCACATCGGCCGCGACCGTGCACCTCTTGCGCCGGCTGGTCATCGAGGCCGGCAAGCTCGGCGTTGTCGACATCGCCTCGACCTCGATCGCGCAGCAGCTCGGCGGCGCGCTGGCGGAGCGGCTCGCCAGCACCGCCGCTAACTCGTTCTATGCGTCCTACCGGATGGCGAGGCTTGGTGTGATCGTCATGGACATGTGCCGGCCGATCCCGTTCCGCGACGACGAGGTGCCGAGCATCACCGCAATGGTGACCAACGTGATCCGGCAGCGCAACGAGACGAAGCCGTGAACAAGCGATGCGAGGCACACGTACTAGCCGCGGCGCTTGCCTTGCTCACGCAAAAATTCGGCAATCGTCTCGTCACCTCGCAGGCGGTGCGCGAGCAGCATGGCAATACGCTCACCTGGGTCGCCAACCAGCCGCCGGATGCCGTGGTGTTTCCGCAGAGCATCGCCGACGTGCAGGAGATCGTGCGCATCTGCGCTGCCCATCGCGTGCCGATGATCCCGTTCGGCACCGGTTCGTCGCTCGAGGGCCAGGTCAACGCACCGCATGGCGGCGTGTCGATCGACTTTCGGGACATGAATCGGGTGCTGGCCGTGCATGCGGAGGACCTCGACTGCGTGATCGAGCCCGGCCTCACGCGCAAGATGCTTAACGAACACCTGCGCGATCAGGGCCTGTTCTTTCCGCTCGATCCGGGCGCCGACGCATCGCTCGGCGGTATGGCGGCAACACGCTGCTCCGGCACTAACGCCGTGCGCTACGGCACCATGAAAGACAATGTGCTGTCGCTGAAAGTCGTTCTCGCGAACGGCGAACTGATGACGACAGCGCGCCGCGCCAAGAAATCGTCGTCGGGTTACGACCTCACCCGGCTGATGATCGGCTCTGAAGGGACGCTCGGCGTCATCGTCGAATTGACGTTGCGGCTTGCAGGCATTCCGGAGGCGATCGCATCGGGCGTCTGTCCGTTCCCGTCGGTCGAGGTCGCCTGCAACGCCACCATCCTCACCATTCAGTCTGGCATTCCGGTCGCGCGCATCGAATTGCTCGACGAGTTGCAGGTGAAGGCGTCGAATGCCTATTCGAAGCTGGCGCTGCCGGAGACGCCGATGCTGTTCGTCGAGTTTCACGGTAGCGAGGCAGGCGTCGCGGAACAGTCGCGCCGCTTCGGCGAGATCGCCGCGGAGCTTGGCGGCGGCCCGTTCGACTGGGCGACCAAGGCGGAGGAGCGCACGAAACTCTGGCAGGCCCGCCACGACGCCTACTGGTCCGGCCGCGCGCTGCGGCCCGGCGCCGGCGTGTTTGCGACGGACGTGTGTGTGCCGATCTCGCGGCTCGCCGAATGCGTGACCGCGACCCAGCAGGACATCGTGGAGAGCCGGCTGGTCGCGCCGATCATGGGGCATGTAGGCGACGGCAATTTCCACCTCACCATGACATTCGACATGGCCGACGCCGACGAAGTGGCCCGTGCGAAGGCGTTGCACGAGCGGCTGGTCGCCCGCGCCCTCGCGATGGATGGAACCTGCACCGGCGAGCACGGGGTGGGGCAGGGGAAGATGCCCTACCTTGAGGCAGAGCACGGCCGCGCAGCGCTCGATGCGATGCGCACGATCAAACGAGCGCTCGATCCGGACGGCATCATGAATCCTGGAAAGATTGTCAGCTTTGCATAGCGCTGCAGACGTACAATCGCGCACGCGACATAGATTTGCCGTCAACCGAAACGAAGAAGGCGACGCTCCCGGTCGAGGGGTGGAGCGCCTGCCGGCAGGTTCAGTTTCGCGCGCCCCGGTGGTCGTAGTCCGGCGGCCCGTATCGTACTGATTTATTCGCGCTGGGGGCGTTCCGGGCGCATATACGATGTCCGAGGCGACAGAGCCCGGATCGACCGGCTTGGAACCAGGTTGGAGACGGCGTGCAGGCTACGCTGCTCAGCATCGCGATTGCATTGATCCTGGCGCTGGTGACGGCGCTGGTCGGGCCGCATTTTGTCGATTGGAACAAGTATCGCGCCGAGTTCGAGACGCAGGCCAGCCGCATCACCGGCTTGCAGGTGCGGATCGCCGGACCGATCGACGCCCGCCTGCTCCCGACCCCTTCGCTCAATTTGGCCCGCATTGACGTCACAAGGCCGGGAGACGCCGGTTCGCTGCGCGCTCGCCGGCTCAGTATCGAGTTTTCACTCGGTTCCCTGGTGCGGGGAGATTTGAAGGCCACTGATGTGATTCTCGAAGGTGCCGAGATTGCGATGGCGCTCGACCGCGACGGCCGCCTCGAATGGCCAGCGCCGGCAGTCGGCTTCGACCCGGAGGCGATCTCGATCGAGCGGCTCGACATCCGCGACAGCCGTGCACTGCTCGCCGATGCCGCCAGCGGATACGGCGTGGTGCTCGACAAACTCGATTTCAAGGGCGAGTTGCGCACCCTATCCGGTCCGATCAAAGGGCAGGGGTCGTTTTACGCCGACGGGCAGCACTATCCCTACCGCATCGCCGCGAGCCGCTTCGGCGATGATCGCCTGCGCGTGCGGCTTAACGTCGATCCGATCGATCGGCCGCTGACCGCTGACGCGGAGGGCTTCGTTTCGATCGAGAACGGCGTCCCGCGCTTCGTCGGCAGCATGACGCTCGCGCGTCCGGTCACGCGGGCGCCGGCCGGATCGCAGGCCGAAATCCTCGAACCGTGGCGCCTGACCGGGAAGATCGACGGCAACAGCAGGCGCGCAGTGGTCGAGCAGATCGAGTTCCAGTATGGCCCGGACGAGCGGCCGATCCGTATGCGCGGCGATGCACGGGTCAATTTCGGTCCGTCGCCCCGCTTCACCGGTGTGCTGTCGTCGCCCCAGGTCGACCTCGACCGTATCCTGGTGTTGCCGGAGCCACAGCGGAGCCAGCCGCGGGCCGCCATCAAGGCCCTCGCCGCCTATTTCGCAGGGACGCAGCGTCTGCCGATCCCGGTGACGCTTGGCGTCAGCGTCGAAAGCCTGACCCTGGCCGGCGCGACGCTGCAGCGATTGAGCGGCGATTTCGTCAGCGAAGCCAACGGTTGGAACGTCGAAAAGCTCGAAATGCGGGCCCCCGGCTTGTCGCAGCTCGCGATGTCGGGTCGTCTTAGTATTGCGGACGGAGTCGCCTTCGCAGGGCGAATGCGGCTCGCATCGAAGGATCCGCGCACGCTGGTCGCGTGGCTGACCAATCGCCCGGAGGATCAGATCACGGCCGCGGCCAGCCTGAGCGTGGATGGCGACTTCAAATTGAGCAATGACGAGATCGCGGTCGATCGGCTCAAGGCCGAACTCGATCGCATGTCGGTCGAGGGGCGGCTCGCTTATTTCCGAGGTAACGGTTCCCGGCCGCCGCGCATCGAAGCCGTCATGAGCGCACCCGATATCGATCTCGACCGTGCCTATGGCCTGTTGCAAGGGCTGTTCGACGGTTCCGTATTCGAGATTCCGCGCGAAGGCGCGCTGTCGGCCAAAGTCGATCGGGCGACGCTCGCTGGCGTAGAGGTGCGGGGCGCAGACGCAAACATCCGCTTCGATGCGACCGGCCTCAATGTCGAGCGGCTTACGATCGGCGATTTTGGCGGCATGGCTTTGGCGATGAGCGGCAATATCGATACTCGCCGGCAGTCGCCACGCGGTTCGATGAAACTCGATGTCGATGCACGCCGGTTTGACGGCCTTGCCGCGCTGTTGGATCGAATCTCACCGCAGGCCGCCGCTGAGCTGCGCCGCAACGGCGGACGGGTCATGCCTGCAAAGCTCAACGCCTCACTTGAGGTTGGCGGAACCGCGTCGTCCGGCGAGTCGCACGGGCGCTTCAAAATCGGCGGCAATGCGGGCGCGCTGCGCGTTTCGTTGCAGGGCGACGTTGACGCGAATAGTGAAGACCTGACCATCGACCGCTTGTCTCGGCTCCGTTCCGCACGCGTCAATCTTGATGGGGAAGTCGAAACTCGCGAGGGCGCGGTGCTCATCGCTCTTCTCGGCCTCGAGCGTTTTCTCGCCTACGATAACGGTGCCGCGCGCGTTACCGCAACCGCGCGCGGCGCGTTCGACGGCGACATGGATGTCGACGGCCGATTGGTTGCCGACGCACTCGACGCCTCTGCGAAAGGACGATTGCGCCTCGTTGGCAGCCAGGGGCCGACAGCGGACATGGATGTCACGGTCACGCGCGCGAATGTTCGCTCGCCGCGCTCCGCCGGCGCCAAGACGGAAATCATTCCGGCTGCGGTGTCCGCACGGCTCGCACTTGCCGAGGGCGCCGTCGGACTAAGCGACCTCGCCGGAACGATCGCTGGTACCGACATCAGCGGCCGTCTCACGCTGGGATTCGCCGAAGCGATCAGCGTTGGCGGCGAGCTCTCGCTGGGCGCCATGCATCTACCGGCGGCTGTTACGGCAGTGATTGGCCTTCCGCATGTGGCAGGCGCAAGCTGGCCGTCCGAGCCTTTCGAGCGCGGCTTGATCGGCAGCGTTCAAGGAGCGATCAAGCTGAGGATCGGGCGCGCGACGCTCTCGCCGCAGCTTGGCGTAGCAAATATGCGCAGCGTCCTGCAGTTCGGCCGTGATTCGTTTGCGATCGAAGAAATCGATGGCTCGATCGCGGGCGGACGTGTCGCCGGGTCGCTGAGCTTCGAGCGTGGCAACGACGGCCTCAGCCTGGATAGTCAGGTCAGGTTTGCTGGGGTCAGTCTCTCCGACCTGCTTCCGGACAAGGGTGCGCTGACCGGCCGCGCCACGATCGATCTCGATCTGCAGGGCACCGGGCGCAGCCCGATCGCGCTGATTGGTGCGCTCAGGGGTAACGGGACTTTCACCGTTCAGGATGGACAGGTCCTGCGCGTCAATCCGTCGGTATTCGCGGCCGTGATCCGCAGCGTCGATGACGGACTTCCGATCGATACCGGGAGAATCCGTGACCGCACGGAGGCCGCGTTCGGCAATGGCACACTGAACGTCGCGCTGGCGCAGGGAGAGATCATGGTCGCAGCCGGCCAACTGCGTCTCGCCAACACGGCGATTCAGGCAAAAGGCGCCAAACTCGGCGTTACGCTCGGCCTCGATCTATCCGACAGCGCGATCGATGCACAGCTTGTCCTTTCGGGTGCGCCGGGCTCCGGCGCACTCGAAGGTATCCGTCCGGAGATCGCCCTCGCATTGCGCGGACCGTTCGACGCGCCGAAGCGAACACTCGACGTGGCGGCATTCACAAGCTGGCTTGCATTGCGCGCCATCGAGGAAAAGGACAAGCGTATCGAATCGCTGCAAACCGGGCGCGAGCTTCCTCTTCCACCGAGCGCACCGGCTGCGACGCCGAGCGCTCCTGCCGCGGCACCTGCACCGGAGAAGGCTGCTCCGCTCCCGCCGCAACCACAGCCCAAAGCATCGCCGCAACGACCCCCGGCGGCTAAGACAGCGCCACCGCCGACGGACATCCGCCCGCCGGCGGCGACGAAGCAACACACGCCGCCCAAACGGCCGCAGCCGCAACGTCCGGCGTCTCGCTCGTGGCTTGAGAACCTACTCGGCCCGTAGCATCGGGGCCGCTGGTCGCGAAGCAATCATCTCGCGAGCCGGGCTGCGCTGGTCTCGCTCTTCCGTCTGTTGATTGCGATAGTGATCGAGGACGAACAGGCGAATAGCTGACGACAGGTTGCCGTGCCGCCGCTCTGAATCGATCGCGGCGACAAGTTCCGACAAAGTCATGTCACGGCTGCCCGCGATATCCTTCAACCCCTTCCAAAACGCATCTTCGAGGCTCACGCTGGTCTTGTGACCAGCGATAACGATAGAGCGTTTAATTACCGGCGACTTCATCGCTCATCTCCCGTGTCGACCCGGTGTTGTTCAAGATCGTAACGGGATTTCGCGTCTCGCGCAGCAGCAAGACTGCACTCCGCCTTGCGGCGACCGTGCTTTAGCCGGTTGACCGCTGCTCGACCCCCTTGCAGCGACCGTTCGGCTATCTTGCGAGCCTTGCGAAAGTTGATGACGTCACCCATCCCGTGCCGCCTCGATAACACCGGGCTTGTTGCTAGTGCGGGTCCGGCGTTACCCCTGTGCTTCTGCGTTAAATGCGCCCATACCGTGGCAAGAACTGGCAAATCCTGTTCGAGCTTCGCGGAAATTCCAGGCACTGCGATGGAACTCGACTCTCATGATACTCGCGCAAGTGTATCTAGCGTTGAAATCGAGCGCAGCAGCGGCGAGCACCAACGTTACAAAAGTGCGATAGATAAAGGATTTCGCGATGCCGTGTCTGACACATAACTATTTTAGGTTGCATAAGCACTCTCAGCATCACACGAAAAACTTTCGCACCGCCGTTCGCCGAGCGCATGCAAAAAATTAGTTGTTGGTGCGCACCCATGTACCGCTTTTTTGTCGTGCGCCACTCGCGCTCGAGCTTCTTTGAAGCAGCACTCGCCGCGTTCGCGAATCTATTCGCGCGCGAACTGGGCCACAATTTGCGGTGATGATCGAACGCTAGTGTGGCGGTTCAGAAGTCCGCACCATTGTTGCAGCGAGTCCGAATTGCGGACTTCTGACCCTAAGCCACACTGGAATTAATGAGTTGCTGGTGGTCCTTCGATTCCGAAGTTCGTATTGGAGGTCGCTGCGAATTCAGACGAACTTCGGAATCGGGATACTAGCCCGGTCGGGTCATCTTCTCCGGCCGCACCAGTCGATCAAAATCGGCGGCCGAGACATCGCCGAGGCGCAGCGCCTCTTCGCGCAACGTTGTACCGTTCGCATGCGCCGCCTTGGCGATTGCCGCAGCACGTTCGTAGCCGATCGTCGGCGCGAGCGCGGTGACGAGCATCAACGATCGCTCCATGAGTTCGCGGATGCGCGTCTTGTCGGCACGGATGCCGGTGACGCAATTGTCGGCGAAGGAGCGCGCCGCATCTGCAAGCAGAAGGACTGACTGCAACATCGCATCGATGATCACCGGCTTGTAGACGTTGAGTTCGAAGTGGCCCTGGCTCGCGGCGGTCGTGATCGTGGTGTGATTTCCAAATACCTGACAGCAGACCATCGTCAGAGCCTCGGCCTGTGTTGGATTCACCTTGCCAGGCATGATCGACGAGCCGGGCTCGTTTTCGGGCAGGATCAATTCGCCGAGGCCCGAGCGCGGTCCAGACCCGAGCAAGCGGATATCGTTTGCGATCTTGAACAGTCCTGTCGCGACCGACGTCAGGGCGCCGTGCGCGAACACGATCGCGTCATGTGCAGCCAGCGCTTCGAACTTGTTGGATGCGCTGACAAAGGGCAGGCCGGTGAGCCGCGCGATCCGTTTGGCGACCCGCTTGGCGAATTGCGGCTTGGTGTTGAGTCCGGTGCCGACGGCGGTGCCACCCTGCGCGAGCGGATAGAGATCTTTGAGGCCAAGACGAGTGCGGCCAATTCCATTCTGCACCTGCGAGGCATAGCCGGAGAATTCCTGTCCAAGCGTCAGCGGCGTTGCGTCCTGGGCATGGGTGCGGCCGATCTTGATGATGTTCGCGAACGCCTTGCTCTTGCGCTGAAGCGTGCGCTGCAGGTGCGTGAGTGCGGGCAGCAATCGGTGTGCGATCTCGATCGCCGCCGCGATGTGCATCGCGGTCGGGAAGCTGTCGTTCGAGGACTGGCTCATGTTGACGTGATCGTTGGGATGCACGGGCGACTTTGCGCCGCGCTTGCCGCCGAGCATTTCATTGGCACGGGCGGCGATCACTTCGTTCAAGTTCATGTTGGTCTGGGTACCGGAGCCGGTCTGCCAGACCACGAGCGGAAAATGATCGTCTAGCTTGCCGTCGATCACCTCCTGTGCGGCATGCGCAATGACGCTGGCGCGTCGCGCATCGAGCGAGCCCAGCGCGTTATTCACGTCGGCGGAGGCGCGCTTCACGATGCCGAGCGCGCGGATCAGCGGGACGGGCATACGCCCATCGCCGATCCGGAAATTGCGGCGCGACCGTTCGGTCTGCGCGCCCCAATAGCTCTCCGTCGGGACTTCGATTGGGCCGAAGGTGTCGGTCTCGGTGCGGGTCGCCGGCTTTCGCGGTTTTCTGCCCATGTCCGGTCCGGTGCGTTAGGCATCGTTCGCAGTGACTGCGCGCGCTAGTGGTCCGATTCTAACATTCGCATCCCTTCTCAGCGGGTGACTTTGCGAATTAGAATCAAATGACCACTAGCAATATAAGCCACACTAGATTCAAAAAGAGTTGCTAGTGTCCTTCGATTCCGAAAGTTCGCATAAGACGTCGCTGCGAAAATGGGTACGAACTTCGGAATCGGGATACGAGCCGGGCGGGTGCGTTACTTCTTGCGGAAGCGATCGAGGTTGACGACCTGGCCGCTGCCGGCGGGGGGCTCGGCACCATCCTTGTCCTTCTGCTGCTCCGCGGGCGGCTTCTTGGCTGCCGCCTTATTTGCCGATGTCTTTTTGGCCGTGGTCGGATGAGTGGTCGGCGGATTGGCCGGCGTCGGCACGGCGGTGACGTCCGATGACGGACGGTGCTCGGCAGGCGGGCGTGCCGGCTTGCCGGCGTTGTCGGCAGCCTTCTCGCTGTTGCTCTGTTCCTCCGCGGTCAGCATCTCGAACTGGACCCCGAACTGCACCGAGGGGTCCACAAAGCTCTTGATCGCCGCGAACGGAACCACCACTCGTTCCGGCACCCCGCCGAAGGACAGCCCGACCTCGAATTGCTCGTCGGTCACCACCAGATCCCAGAACTGGTGCTGGAGCACGACGGTCATTTCCTCCGGATATTGCGCGCGCATACGCTGCGAGAGCTTCACGCCGTCCGCACGGGTGTCGAACGCGACGTAGAAATGGTGCTCGCCGGGGAGCCCATTCCTTGCGGCATCCTCGAGCACGGTGCGCACGACACTGCGCAGGGCGTCCTGGGTCAGGATGTCATAGCGGATATGATCGATGGTCATGGTTGGGCTTCGCTGAATCGACTCGACCATAACGTGGTCATGAGGCCACGCCAATGCCAGTCCGGCCAAATCCGAGGTGGTGCAACCCGGGCCGTGTCCCGGGAAACGACCTCCGGCAAGGCACGACAAGCCGGCGGCGCTTAAGGGGCTTTGTATTTGCTTAAGGGGCTTTGTATTTAGAGCGATCGGAAACTGCGAGGTGGCGCAGTGGTTTGGCTCGAAGCAGACTTTACGTTCAACCCGACCGGGGCTTCACTCGCGAGCTCGTGCAGCGCGCCCAGTCTGCCGGTTATCAGGCATTGGTGGTGACCGTCGATGCGCCGGTGAGCGGCTTGCGCAACAGAGAACAACGTGCGGGTTTCACGCTGCCGCCGGGTATCGAAGCAATCAATCTGCGCGGCATGCGGCCTTCACCGCAGCAAACTGGCGAGGCCGGCAGCGGCGTGCTGCTGGGCGGCCCGCTGCTGGCAGCCGCGCCGACCTGGAACGACATCGAATGGGTGCGGTCGCTGACATCGCTGCCCGTTCTCCTCAAGGGGATCATGACGATGGAGGATGCCAAGCGTGCAATGGACGCGAATATCGGGGGCATTGTCGTGTCCAATCACGGCGGCCGCACGCTGGACGCCCAGCCATCCACCATCGGTGTCCTGCCGGACATTGCCGATGCGGTCGGCGGACGCGTTCCCGTCCTGCTTGATAGCGGCATCCGGCGCGGGAGCGACGTATTCAAGGCGCTGGCGCTTGGCGCAACCGCCGTGCTGGTCGGGCGGCCCTACGTATATGGGCTCGCAGCAGCAGGCGCCGTCGGGGTCTCGCACGTCATCCATATCCTGCGCGCAGAGCTGGAATTGACGATGGCTCTGACCGGTTGCCGGACTTTGGGCGATATTAGTCCCGCGTTGATCCAACGCTAAAGGCCAACAAAACCAATAAACAATAAAGGAAGAGGGAAGTGGAGGCTTGTACCTCAGCCGCAATTTGTTGTGGCGGATCAGAGCGATGCGTTTTCCAACGAGGCTGCGGAAAACCCTGAACGGGCACGGAACAAACCGCGCGACTGTAAAACGCTATTCGCGTCACTGGCTAACCCTCTCCATCAGCTCCCGATGGTCGCCGCCGCCTTGGGCCGCGACACCGAAGCCCGCCGCCGGCTCGGCCTGCCGCAGCGGTGGCAGCCATGAGCGACGAGGACCGCTTCGAGTGGCATGAGGGCATCATCGTCGTGCCTGAGCAGATGGCGATCGCCGTCTACACGAATCCCAACAACGAGGTCGTGATCCGACAGAGCGGCCGGTACGGCCCCGACGAGGATCAATGGGTGGTCGTGGCCCCCGAGCACGCGCTGAGGCTTGCCGAGGCGATCATCCGCGAGGCTGGCCCCATCGCCCGCCCGGACATCGACTGGCAGGCCGTCAACGCTGCCTACGACGAGTTCGAGGCCAAGACCAAGGCGGCCCCCGGCAAGCGCAGGACGGACGGCCGAGCCGCCGTCGAGGCTGCCCTCCGCAGTCAACCTGAGAAATCCAATCGCGCCATCGCTGCGGAGTGCGGAGTTTCGGACAAGACGGTTGCCGCCGTGCGCGCGGAATTCCGCACCGACTCCGCAGAAACTCCGCACCTATTTCCGCAGGCCGCAGAATGAGCCCGCACCGCCAATCCCGCGAGGCCCGCGAGCAAAAGGCGCTGGAATTCCTGCGCCTGCGCGGCAAGGCATCGGCCGCTCAAATCGGCTGGGCCGCCACCAGGGGCGAAACCAAAGGGGGCTGGGCGTTCGCCCAAGCGCAGAACCTGGGTCTCGCCATCGCCGTCGCGCTCATGCGCCAAGGCAGCGCGCGCCCGACACTGAAAAACGAGTTCGAGATCACGGAAGGGACCGCCCGGCATCACGCCGACTGAGCGGACGAAAGCGGGTCGGATTGGCTTCTGCCCCCGCGAACCGACACTGGCACAAATCCTTCCGCCAGCGTCGCGATGAGCAGCCAGCGTGCCGGTGCGCTCAACCGGAGAACACAGCGCGGGGAGCTAGCCCCGACCCGAGCGGATGGTCGCCGAAGACCCCTGCTCAGAACTCGGACAAGTTTGGCACACATCGTACCGTCTGCATCCGGGATATAGATGCAGGCCCGTCGTCTGGCCCACGACGCCGCCTCTTTCCAGCTCCGACCTAAAGTCGGGCCACGAAGGTAAGCGGACCCTAAAGGGCATCCGAGGGATACGCGCTGAGGCAGGTTCGGTAGGGAAACTCCGCTACTGGCTCTCTACGTTAGAGGCCACCCTTAGCGGGGCTATAACTATGCCTGTTTCACTAATCTTGGGTGTGACGTGAAAACTATTCTGCCGAGCGAGATCGACGCCATCCGGCGCGCACTGGAGCCGATGGAAAAGGCGGCGGCGAAGGAAAGGGCAGTCCCGGAAAGTTTCCGGAACTGGTGAGGAGACCCGCGACAAGATGGAGCAGCAGAAGCAGTTCTGCGCATGGTGGGAGCGCAACGTCAGGGGGCCAGGGAAAAGCAATTCTCGCAGACCGGGGATAATTGATGCACCTAAAGCAGAGGAGCAAACCGGGATTAGCTTCCAGCAAGTTTCCAAATGGCGCAAGCGCCTCGCCAGTCCCGACTCATACCAAGCAAAGCTATTCGGGGCTAGGCCGCACCTATAAAGCCGTTTATGGACAAATTTGCTTGGACAAGAGGGCCGCGACCTCGGCACCCGTCAGGCACCCCCGATGAATCAGTGCCTTGGCCAACGTTTGAACCTCCTTCCACCTTTCCTCGTCGTCGATAAGCGCGGCCGCCTGGCGCTTGCACTCCGCGAGCATTACTCCTTTGGTATCGTCCGAGCCCTTGATGCAGATCAGCAGCCGTTGCACTTCTGCGCGATCGCCGTCCAGGCCGCTTGCGAGGTCGCCATCCAGAGACGACGGCTCATATCTCCGTTGTGCGGCCTCTCCAGCGAGCGCGATCACGATTGTTTTGAGATAGGCCGCCTCGACTTCGGCCGTGTAGGTTTGTTCCGTGACGCCGCGCTCGCCCACAATCGAGTATACGGGAATTGCGTGCTCCGTCTTGCCCGTCGGCGTTGGTGTCGTGTTGGTAATCCAGCATTTGATGATTTCAACGCCATTGGCGAGGCACGCGATCGCGTGCCCGGCCTCGTGATAAGCAGCGATGTCCATCATCATTCCCCCTTCACGCGCTCAGCACCAGCGGCCGGTCGTAGCGTTCGCCCCCAAGCGAGGGAGCTATGTTACACATAAATATGCTATGTTCACCCCGGCCCGTCGTGAGACGCGCCCTGCTCTTGGAGAGACATTAATGGCGATCACCATCGTCACGCCGCCCGCCTCGCTGCCCGTCACCGTGGCCGAGGCCAAGACCTTCGGACACATCGTCGATGATGATGAAGACGAGCTGATCGAAAACCTAATCGCGGCCGCTCGAGATCACGTCGAGCAGGCGACCGGTCGCATCATGGTCGCGACGGAGTTCCTGCTCTCGCTTGACTGCTTTCCGAGGAATGAGGTCCGGTTGCCGCGGTCGCCGCTGATCGAGGTCGCAAGCGTCACGTATGACGACACGGACGGCATTGAGCGGACCCTTTCGCCAACGCTGTATACGGTGGACACGTCGAGCGAACCCGGCTGGATTGTCCCGACGCCGACAACACGCTGGCCCGCAACATACGATGGGATCAATGCTGTTCGCATTCAGTTCATCAGCGGCTATGTAGCCGATGACAACTCGCCTCCCGACCTTGCGGCCCACGTGCCGGCACGCGCCAAGATCGCGGTCAAATCATTGGTCGCCCACTGGTACGACACGCGCACGCCGATATCCGACAAGGGCTGGCACGTGGCGCCGTACACCATGGACCGGCTACTCAACGGATTGCGTGTGTGGCGACTCTAATGGGCAGACTGTACGACAAGCGACGCTGGCATCGTGTGCGTGAGCGCAAGCTGAGGCGTGATCCAATATGCGAGGGCTGCGGTGAACGGCCGAGCGAGCACGTGGATCACATCATTCCATTGCCTGGTGGTGCTGCGTATGATCCGGCCAATCACATGGCGTTGTGCATCCCATGCCACAACGCCAAGACTCGTTGCGATGAAATGGGCAAGCCATGGGTCAGGCCTATACATCGTGGATGCAACGCAGATGGATCTTTACGCGATCCTTCGCACCCCTGGGCGGTTGCATCGCTGCAGCCTCGCGATCGAACAGCGGGGCCCCCCAACAAAAACCACTTACTTGAGAATGAGCCGCAATAATGGGCCTGCGAGGCATTGGCGCCAAGCCAATCAAACCGGGTGCGAAACCGCCGCGTCGCCGCACATCCTGGCGCAAGGCCGGCCTGTCGCGCGCCGATCGGCTTTGCAAGTTCATTGAGAGCCTCACGATCAGTTCGGGATCGCACGCCGGCCGCAAGTTCCGGCTGCGGCCGTGGCAGCGCGAGATCATCACGGCGATCTATCGCACCGATGAGAACGGCAGGCGCATTGTCCGGCAGGCGCTGATCACTGTTCCTCGCAAGAACGGCAAGACGCAGTTGAGCGCCGCGCTCGCGCTCTGTCACCTGGCGGGGCCTGAGGCCATCTCGCGCGGGCAGATCTACAGCGCCGCGGCGGATCGCGGGCAGGCGACGTTGACCATGCGGGAGATGGTGGCGCTGATCCGGGCCGATGACGAGCTGTCCGAGCGCATCATCATCCGGGAACACGCCAAGACGCTGGAGGACATCGAGACACGCTCCACCTACGGCGCGCTATCATCCGACGCCCGCAAGGCGCACGGCTTGTCGGTGTCGTTCGGCGTGTGCGATGAGGTGGCGCAGTGGCACGGGCGCGACTTGTACGACAACCTGATCACCGGCACGGGCGCCCACGACGAGCCCCTGCTGGTGGCGATCTCGACCATGAGCCACAACCCCGACCACGTCATGAGCGAGCTGGTTCGGTACGGGCAACGGGTGAACGCCGGCGAGATCGAAGACCCGGCCTTCCACGCCACGATCTATGCGGCCGACGAGAAGGCCGACCCGTGGAGCGAGGAAACCTGGCACGCTGCCAATCCGGCGCTCGGCGACTTCCGTAGCCTCGACGAGATGCGCATCGCCGCCGAGCAGGCCAAGCGGCTACCGGCGCGCGAGCCGTCCTTCCGTCTGCTCTATCTCAATCAGCCTATCGACGCGGCGTCGCATTTCCTGACGGCGCCGGACTGGCGCGCCTGCATCGCCGAGATCGACCCGGCGGCGCTGTTCGGCAAGCGGTGCATTCTGGGCTTGGACCTGTCGAGCACCACCGATTTGACCGCTCTGGCGGCGTATTTCCCCACCGGCGGCGAGCTGCTGATGTGGTTCTTTTACCCCGAAGGCCAGCTCGAGGAGGCCGAGAAGCGGGACCATGTTCCCTACCGACTATGGGCGCGACAGGGCTTCCTTGAAACCTGCCCCGGCCGCGCGATCGACAAGGGTTTCGTGGTGCGCCGCATGGCCGAGCTGGTCGCCGACTATAAGGTCGAAGCGTGCGCTTACGACCGTTGGGGAATCCATGAATTGAAGCGCATCCTGGCCGACGAGGGCGTGAAGCTCGAGATGGTGGAATGGGGCCAGGGTTGGAAGGATTCCTCGCCCGCCCTGGCCGCGATGGAAACCGCGGTCCTGCAAGGCCAACTCCGGCACGCGGATCACCCCGTCATGCGGATGTGCGTCGGCAATGCGGTGGCGCTCACCGACCCGGCGGGCGGACGCAAACTAGCGAAAGACCGCTCCACCGGCCGCATTGACGGTCTGGTGGCGGCCTGCATGGCGCTCGGACTGGCAGCGCGGCAGGCGCCCAAGCGGGCGAGCGTTTACGCGACGCGGGGCGTGCTGACGGTCAGCCCATAAACAGCCCTTTGAAACCTCACGCCGGCGTGAGGATCTTTTGCCTTTCCTGGTCAAATCACTTAGTATCCTAACTGTTTCGGCCCGCCGTGATGGCGCGCTATTTCCCAACGCCGGAGACGTCCGGCTAGATGGAGTTGCGTCTATGCGATTGCACGAATTGCAGGAGAAGCGCGCCGGCATTGTCGCCGACATGCGCGGCATCAACGAAAAGGCGGAAGCTGAAAAGCGCGACTACTCCGCCGACGAAGACACCACACACAAATCACTCAAGACCGAGCTCGCCGGCCTCGACAAGCAGATCGAGCGCGCCCGCGATCTGCAGGAAGCCGAGCGCAGCGCGCCCGCGATCCTGCACAGCGGCCGACACGGCGACGGTTCATACGAGCAACGCGCGGGCCAGTTCTCGCTGGTCAAGGCAATCAACGCTCGGCTCGGCGATCCGGTTGATGCCGCGTTCGAGCGTGAGATTTCGCAAGAGGTCGCGCGCCGCAGCGGACGCAAGTTCTCCGGCATCGCAGTGCCCGACGAATATTTCCGCATCGAGAAGCGCACGCTGCTCACCAGCGGTGACGCTGCATCGCTCTATCCCGAGACCCATCGCGGCGACCTGTTTATCGACCTGCTGCGCAGCGCGATCGTCACCGGCCGCCTGGGCGCAACCATCCTCGACGGCCTCGTCGGCGATCAGGACATACCTCGCCAGACCAAATCCAGTGTGGCGGCGTGGCTCAGCGAAGATGCGGCGTTGACGGAAACCGACCCTGATTTCGACGACGTGGTGCTCTCGCCGAAGACGGTCGGCAGCATGACGTCGTACAGCCGCAGAACATTAATCAACTCTGTTCCGAGCATAGAAAATATAGTTCGGCGTGACCTGGCTGCGGTCATCGCGAACGCCATCGATCTGCAGGCCATGCTTGGCAATGGGTCCGGCAATACGCCGACCGGCATTGTGAATGCCGGCGCGACCGAGATCGACCTGAGCGTTCGCATTAACTGGGAAACCATATTGGCCTTCATCGCCAGCGTCGAGCACGCGGACGCGGCGATCGGCTCGCTCGGGTGGGCGATGAACGCATGGTCGGTCAGAAAGCTGCGGTCGGTGTTGAAGGACGGCCCGAACGGCGACAGTCCTCCGGTCTATCCCGCTCACCACGACTTCCTGATGGAAGCGCCGAACATGCTTGCCGGTTACCCGGCCGTCACCACGAGCGCGCTGCCCGGCAATCCGAACGACTCGCCGGCGACTCTCGCCACGATCATCTTCGGCGCGTGGTCGCAACTTTTGGTGGGATACTGGAGTTCCACAGATATCCTCGTTAACCCTTTTGAAACCGCCGCCTACGCTCGCGGCCGCGTTTTGATCCGTGCGATGCGAGATGTTGATGTTGCCGTGAGACATCCGGCATCGTTCGCGTTCACAAACAACATGGCCGTGACACCGTTTGTGTACCCCTGATGATCGAACGCCGAGCCTTCGCCGCAGAACTGCGCGCCAAGGGCCGGCGGCTCGAAGGCTATGCGGCCGTCTTCGGCGCCGAGGCGAGGATCAGCGATTACGTCGAGACCATCGCGCCCGGCGCATTCGCTATCTCGCTATCCGCTGGCAAGGACGTGCTGGCCTTGGTCGATCACGACACTTCCCGCGTGCTCGCGCGCACCAAGAGCGGATCGCTGCGTTTGTCCGAGGATAGCCGCGGCTTGGCGTTCGATCTCGATCTCCCGAACACGACCGTCGCCAACGATCTGCTCGCACTCGCCGAGCGCGGCGACCTCGGCGGCATGAGCTTCGCCTTCATCCCGATCGACGAACGATGGGAGCGCGACCGTCGCGAACTGCGCAGCGTCGACCTGAAGGAAATCAGCGTCGTGCAGAGCTGGCCAGCATACGAGGGCACGCTCGTCCAGGCCCGTTCCCGTCCGGTGCTATTCCCGCGCGTCGCCGTTGCTCGCCGGTTCCTGGAGTCGCTGTGATGGGCCTCCTGAAGCGGATATTTGGTTCAGGCGAGTCGGCAAAAGCGACACGTGTGTCGCATTTCGAGCGACGCAGCGCGTCGACGTCGTGGGATCTCATGACCGGGCGCGGTTTCGATCCCGAGATCGGCGCGCCGGTGTCTGCGCATCTCGCCGAGAACCTGAGCGCGGTCTTCGCCTGCGTTCAGATCATCAGCGAAACGATCGCGACGCTGCCCCTCGTGGTGTATCGCCGCGTGGGCGACGGGAAGGACCTTGCCCCGGACCATCCTGTCGCCCGTCTTTTTGGCCGCGAACCAAACACGCTGCAGACGCCGGTCGAGTTCTTGGAAATGATGACCGCGCATGTGCTGCTGCGCGGCAACGCCTATGCGGAAATCGTGCGCGACAACCGCGGCGCGCCGGTCGAGTTGATTCCGTTGCACCCGGATCATGTCGGCGTCGTTCGCTTCGCCGGCTCGAGGCGCGTGGCCTACGACTACAGCGATCCCAACACCGGCGGCACCCGGCGCCTGCTCGCCGATGAAGTCCTGCATCTGAAGGACCGTTCCGACGACGGGATCGTCGGCAAGAGCCGGCTGGCGCGAGCGCGCGAAACGTTCTCAACCGCCGCTGCAACGGAACGGTTCGCCGCGTCGACCTACAAGAACGGCGCCAAGTTGTCCGGTGTCTTGTCACATCCCGACCAGATCGGCACCGATGCGAGCGAGAACATCCGAAAGAGCTTTGTCGAGAACTATGCCGGCAGCGGCAAGGCCGGCAGCGTTGCGGTTCTCGAAGAGGGCCTCAAGTGGCAGACCATTTCGGTTGCGCCCGAAGACGCGCAGATGCTGGAGAGCCGCCGCTTCGGCGTCGAGCAGATCGCGCGCATGTATCGCGTGCCGCCGCCCGTGCTCGGCGACTTGTCGAACGGCTCCTATAGCAACGTCACCGAATTAGGCCGCTGGTTCTACCAGCACACCATCATGCCGTGGCTCACGAAGTGGGAACGCACCATCGAGCGCGCGCTGTTCAGCGATGAGGGCCGGCGCAGCCACGACGTTGAATTCGATGCCGACCTGCTCGTGCGCGGTGACATGCTGCAGCGATTCCAAGCGTACAGAATCGGCCGCGAGGTCGGCTTGTACAGCGCGAACGACCTGCGCCGCTTCGAGAGCCTGAACCCGCGCACCGACGCCGACGCCGACGTGTTCCTGAGCCCGATGAACATGCAATCGGAACAGACCGGAGAGAAGAAAGACGCGACTGCCGTGACTGCCTGAGAAGCACTGGGAATGTTGGACTGTTGGGAATGCCCGTAACTGCCCTGGAATTCGAGGAATACCGATGTGCTGTCAAAGACACCTTGGGCGCCCAAGGCGCCTGCCAAATCGCGTCAGTACAAGCTCACGAAGGAACGGCGCAACTTCCTGATCTCGACCGTCGCCAACGTGCTCCGCACCGGTGTCCCGACTCCGTTTTTGGGGGAAGGTGATGCCCGACACGCTGTGCGCGGCAAGCTGTGCCTGCAGCATTGGCCATGGTCCTCGGCCGACGTTGCCGCTGCCGACGTCGTTGACGCCGCGCTGCGTCGTGTCGGCGCCCGGAGGCCGACTTGGTACCAAGGCCAGCGGGGTTATACGGGAACCGAAGGCTACACGATCTGCGCCAACGAGGAATGCGGCGGGCGTATCGAGCGCACAACGATTCATCCGCTGTACGTGATGTACTGCAGCGAAGTTTGCCGCATCCGCGCGAAGAGCAAGCGCGGATACGCGGAGCACGCTGAAGCCAATGTCGCGCGCGCGGCGCGGGCCCGGGCTGAGGCACGCGCGCGGGCCGAGCCCAGGCAATGCGAATGGTGCGGGGGGAATTTCCAGCCACTGGACGATTGCCGCCGGCCGCAGCGGTTTTGCGGAAAGGTATGCAGGACGCGCTACATGGGAACCTTTGCACGACGATTCCGCGAGGCCAATGAGGGGTCCGTGCAGGCGTGGCGCGCGGAGGCAGCAAATTGACGTTCCCCGCAAATCAGTATACCAGCACTAGTAGCTGGTGCTTCGGCGCGATCATTGGACGCGAAGGACACACGGTCGTTGCGCCATCCATCGGAGGCGTAGGCCATCAGCCGCTCCGCCGCAGGAGCTGAGTGCCAGTCGATCATACGATCGAAGGCACCGCGCACCGCGTTGACCAAGCCCACACTCCATAGCGACTGACGAACTCGGGTTTTTCCACAACCCGAGTTCCCGCTTTTCCTATTCCCATCGTACCATGGAGGACGCCGCGACCGCGGCGTGTACTTGGCCATGACCGAGGAACAACGATCTGCCATCAACGGCCTGGCGTTGGCGCTCATGGTCATTCCGGCCGGAGATCGCCCGGCCGCCATCGCGTTGATGGTGACGGAATATAGACGGCGCGCCGCGGAGGAGGCACCGGACTTGTCGCCTGAGAAAATCGCGGCAGCGGCCGGACGCTTCGGCAGCCTGGTGATGCGGCGGTTCGAGCGACTGGTCGCGCTCGGCGGCGAGGGGGGGCACGGTTGATGGCGCGCGGTGCGGCGACCTTCCGCCCGCCGTCCTATCTCTCGTGTGCTTCTCTGGCGCGCGAGTTGGACGTGTCCGAAACGACGGTGCACGAGATGGTCCGCCGTGGCGTGCTGCCCCAGCCGATCAAACTGTCGTCTGGTTGCGTGCGCTGGTGCTGGTCTGACGTAGAGTTGGCGCTCGCCTCCCTGTCGGGCGAGAAGGCGCCGGACGCGAGCAACGATCCGTTTTTAGAGGGGGTGCGCGATGTCACGTCACCGGCACAGAGCGGTTGTGAATCTGCCCAGGGCCGTGCACCGCGTCGTGTCGCGCGGGCGTGAGTATTTCTACTATCAGGCTGGGCGTGGAACCGATCATGCCAGCCCGCGCATCCCGCTTCCGAACGATCCGCACTCGCCGGAATTCTGGAACGCCATTCGGCAGGCCCAAGGCATCGTCGGCCCGATCCCGACCGACACCATCAACGCGCTGGCCGACGCCCACGAAATCGCTTGGCCAACGCTGCCGCGCAAACTGAGCGATGCCACGAAGGAGCAATATCGGCGATCACTCCGAGTCGTCCGCACTGCATGGGGCGACCTGCGCGCCGACGCGCTGCGGCCTTCGCATGTTCAGGCATTGATCGATGGGCTCGCCAACACTCCCGGCAAGGCGAACAATGTGCTGGATGCTCTTCGCGCCATGTGTCGGTGGGCGATGGGGCCGCGCGAGCTACTATCCCGCGACCCCACCTTGGGCGTGGCGCATTTTGCGGACGGTGAAGGACACAAGCCGTGGACGCCGGAGCAACTGAAGTTCGCGGACGAGAATTTCACCGGCATGCTGCGCCGTGCCTATGTGCTTGCGCGCTACACCGGGCAGCGCATCTCGGATGTGGTGCGGCTCGGCTTCACCGATATTGATGAGGGCGGGTTCGCGCTGCGCCAGAAGAAAACCGGCGTGCGCCCGTGGTGCCCGATCTTCCCCGAGCTGGAATCGGAAATGGCGACCTGGGAGAAGCGGCCGGGGCCATTCTTGGTCCAGGACAACGGCAAGCCGTTCAGCACCAATCAATTGTGGAAGGTCTTCAACAAGGCGAGAGAAGACCACGCCGAACTAAAGGATGCGGTGTGGCACGGTTTGCGGGCGAATGCGGTCATTCGTCTTCGGCAGTCTGGATACTCGACCGCTCAAATCAGCGACATGATCGGCATGTCACCACCGATGGTTGAACGCTATTCCCGTCACGCCGATCGCAAAGCCGGCGGGCAAGCGGTGCTGCTCGCGCTCAAACAAGGCCAGACCGCGAACGGAATTGTAAAACGCTGAAAAACTGAAAAACGGAAAGTGAGGTTGCTCAAGTGCTTAGAAGCGGGGGAAGGAAGTGGAGGCTTCTGTTGCCAGGTGCCTCCGAACCCCGCCTGCCGGAGCTTAACCCGTCAGGACTTTAAATCGGTCTTTCAGACTGCGTTACGCAGCCTGAGCAACCGGAGCATAGTTGTCGTTGGCAACTATGAAAAAGGCCCGATAACGGCGGAACCATGCCGAGCAAAAACACGTCCTTTACGCCCTCGTCGATCCTAGTTCGGCCCCGCCACAACCCATCCTTTGGCCCTTTGCTTGTGGCCCTTAGCTTGGGTTCTGGTGGAGCCGCCGGGTACTGCCCCCGGGTCCGATGGGTTTATTACGACGGCCATTTATCGCCATAGCCGGGTTGCCCCGGCACTTGATAATATAGGTGCAGAGGGTTGACGAAAAAAGACCAATAACGCACGTCCCGAAATCTTCCCTGGTTGGCGCAGAGCCGCTGCGCCGCCCCGCCCCCTATTCGTTGGTGGTGAAATCGTTTGGCCGCCGGCGCTACCGCGTCTTAGTGTGGCGGACCATGTCCCAATCGCTCTCCGATGCTACGCCAAGTTCTGCCTCTCCACCGACCATCATCGAACTCTTTATCGCGTTCTCGATCATCTCGCTCTCGGGCTTCGGCGGCGTGCTGTACTGGTCGCGGCGTATGCTGGTCGAGCAACGCAAGTGGATGACGGCGGCGGAGTTCAATGACGCCTATGCGCTCTGCCAGATCCTGCCCGGGCCCACGATCGTCAATCTCTCAGTGGTGTTCGGCCGCAGCATCCGCGGTCTGCCGGGCGCGGCGGTGGCGTTAGCCGGCCTGATCGGCCCGGGTCTGGTGATCGTGATCTTCCTTGCATTCCTGTATTCGATCTTCGGCACCATTGATGCGCTGCAGCGGATGCTCACCGGCGTGGCCGCGGCCGCCGCCGGGCTCATTATCAGCATGACCGGCAAGATGGCGGAGCCGTTGTTCGAGGACAACAACTGGCTCGTCTACGGTGTGGTCTTGGCGGTGTTCGTCGCCACCGGCCTTCTGCGCTGGCCGGTCTGGTGGGTGCTGCTGGTACTCATTCCGCTAAGCATCGTGATCGCGTGGCGGGCGCAGCGATGAAACCCGATGGCGGAATCCTCCTGACGCTGGCAGGATACTTCGCGCTGATGTCGCTGTTCGCCATCGGTGGTGCGAACGGCGCCATTCCTGGGATGCATCGACTGGTGGTCGAGACCAAAGAATGGATGACCGACCGACAGTTCGCCGACATGTTCGCGCTCGCGCAGGTAACGCCGGGCCCTAATGTCATCATCGTTACCCTGGTTGGGTACCATGTCGCCGGCATCGCGGGTGCACTCGTCACGACGCTCGCCATGTGCGGACCAGCCTGCGCCTTTGCGCTTTTCGTGGGCAGGCTCTGGGACCGCTTCAGGAGCGCCCGCTGGCGGGTCGCGATTCAGGCCGGCCTGGTCCCAATTTCCATCGGCCTGACTGCGGCCAGTGCGCTGATCGTCGCGAGGGCAGCCTCAACAAGCTGGGTGTCGGTCGTGCTGACCCTGGTCGCGGCGGCGGTGTCCTTCAGATTGACCATAAACCCACTCTGGATTTTCGCAGTAGCAGCACTGCTGGGCCTGGTCGGCCTAGCCTAACGTTTAGGTTGAGCGAATGAAGTTCCTGTGCCAAGCCTCCGCCCGTTCGCGAAACACGACATCTTATTTATAAGCAATTCGGCGGATAAATCGTCGCGGTTGCTTTCCGTCGACTTTTGATGTGTGGTAACCACCGCAGTATGTGCGCAGTGGCGTGGGAGCGCAAGCGCACGAGGGGTGCTGAGGGGAGTAAAGATGTCTGACGGCGTAACGTCGCCTCAGGGTAACGGGCCGAACTCGGGCGCGCCTGGGCGTACCAACAGTTTCCGAGGCGGGATGCTGGTGGCGCTGGTCGCGCTCATCCTGTTGCTGATGACTTTTACGATCGGGAGTCCCACGGTCCCGCGCCTGCTCGCCATTGCGATCGGATTGGTCGGTGTGGCGACGGCTTTCGGATTCCTTCCAGTGCGGGGGCCGCAGGACTTTTACGGCGGCCTCGTGCTGGTGATGCTCGCGACACTGGCATTGATCGCATCGGCCGAGCTGCCGGGGCAGCGCGGCTTCGCATTTGGTCCGGGCACCGCCCCACGATTGTTTGCAGGTCTTCTCTGTGTCCTCGGTGCGGCAGTCGCGCTTGTTGGTGTGACCAGCAACGGGCCGCCGATCGAGAAGTATAAGTTGCGCGGGCCCCTGTTTGTCTTGTGCGCCATCCTCGTGTTCGCAACGATCATCCGTCCCGTCGGGCTGGTCATTGCAAGCTTCCTGACGTGGATGATCTCGATCTGCGGCTCGACCGAGATGCGCTGGCTCGAAAGCCTCATCGCCGCCACGGCGATGACGGTCTTCTGCGTCCTCCTCTTCGTCTACCTGCTCAATCTGCCCTTTCAGCTCTGGCCGCAGCCGAACGCGCCCTCGCTCTTGGTGCACCAATTGGTCGACTTCTTTCGGCTCATCTTCGGGCCGCTCTTGAAGTTCGTCGGCGCATAGCTCTCGATTCGGGATAGCTGTCATGTCTGACCTCCTCGCAAACCTGGCCCTGGGCTTCGGGGTCGCCTTCTCCCCGATGAACTTGCTGTTCGTCATGGTCGGGGCGCTGGTGGGCACCCTGATCGGCGTGCTTCCGGGCATCGGCTCGGTCGCGACCATCGCGATGCTGCTGCCGATCACCTTCGGCCTGCCACCGGTGGGCGCGCTGATCATGCTCGCCGGCATCTACTACGGCGCGCAATACGGCGGCTCGACCACCGCCGTCCTCGTCAACATTCCCGGCGAGGCCACTTCGGTGGTCACGGCGCTTGATGGACATGAAATGGCAAAGCAGGGCCGCGCCGGCGCGGCCCTTTCCATTGCGGCCATCGGCTCGTTTTTCGCAGGTTGCGTTACGACGGTGCTGATCGCGGCGCTGGGGGCGCCGTTGACATCCGTGGCGCTGCTGTTCGGTCCAGCCGAATACTTCTCGCTGATGGTGCTGGGCCTGATCTTCGCGGTCGTGCTCGCCAAGGGGTCGGTACTTAAGGCGCTCGCGATGATCGTCGCCGGCCTGTTGCTCTCGCAAGTCGGTTCCGACCTCGAGACCGGCGCCGGCCGCATGACCTTCGACCTTCCGGAACTCGCCGACGGTATCGGTTTCGCCAATATCGCGCTCGGCATGTTCGGATTTGCGGAAATCATCCGCAACCTCGAAATTCCGCCCGAAGGCCGCGACATCCTGATGCGGAAGGTCACCAACCTGATGCCGACCAGGGACGACCTGATCAAATGCGGTCCATCGATCGTGCGCGGCACGACCATTGGCGCCATCATCGGTATCCTGCCCGGCGCGGGGGCGGTGATCGCGTCGTTCGCTGCATACTCGGTCGAAAAGAAATTCTCGAAATATCCGGAGAAGTTCGGTACCGGGGTCATCGAAGGCGTCGCCGGCCCGGAGGCCGCCAACAACGCCGCCGCGCAGGGCGCATTCATCCCGCTGCTCACCCTCGGCATTCCGCCAAACGCGGTGATGGCGCTGATGGTCGGCGCCATGACAATTCACGGCATCGTGCCGGGCCCGCAGGTCATGACCAAGCAGCCGGATTTGTTCTGGGGCATGATCGCTTCGATGTGGATCGGCAATCTGGCGCTGGTCGTCATCAACCTTCCGCTGGTCGGTCTCTGGGTGTCACTGCTGCGCGTACCGTATCGGCTGCTGTTCCCGTCGATCGTCGTGTTCTGTTGTATCGGTGTGTACTCGATCAACAATGCGCCAAGCGACGTGTTGATGGCTGTGATGTTCGCGGTGGTCGGCTACTGGTTTGCCAAGCACGATTTCGAGCCCGCACCGATGTTGCTCGGCTTTGTGCTCGGTCCGCTGATGGAGGAGAACCTCCGGCGCGCCATGCTGATTGCGCGCGGCGATGCGACGGTGTTTTTCACCCGCCCGATCTCGGCCGCCTTGCTTTCCACCGCTATTGTGCTGCTGATCCTCTCGAGCCTGCCGATGCTGCGCAAGCGCCGGGAAGTCCTGGTGGAGTAGACGCGGTCTCGCGTAACAACGATCGTATGAATATATCGTATGAATATTTCGGTGGCGCCCAGGTGGCGCCGCCGTTTTTTTTAGGCGATGCAATTTTTTTTGGCGTGGTCGGGCCGCGCTCCGGCTATTCTTTGGCTATTCTTTCATGGCCACTTCGCGCTGTGTCCGGATCGCAGGCACTGCGATTGACACCAGCAACACCAGCGCTGCAATCAGGAACGCTGCGCTGAGTGGGCTTGTAATGAGAACGGTCGGATCGCCGAGCGAGATCAGAAGCGCGCGGCGCAGGTATTCCTCCATCATCGGCCCGAGGACGAGCCCGAGGACCAGCGGCGCCGGCTCGCAGCCGAGTTTCAGCAGCATGTAGCCCAGCGCGGAGAACACCACGAGTTGGAAGAGATCGAAAGGGTTGTTGTTGATCGAGTAAACGCCGATGCAGCAAAACATCAGGATGGCCGGAAACAACAGGCGGTAGGGCACGGCCAGCAACCGTACCCACAGGCCCACCAGCGGCAGATTGAGCAGCAGCAGGAACAGGTTGCCGATCCACATCGAGGCGACGATGCCCCAGAATAAATCCGGGCGTTGCAGCATCGCTTGCGGGCCGGGCTGAATCCCCTGGATCATCAGGGCGCCGATCATCAGCGCCATGGTCGGATTTGACGGCACACCGAGCGTCAGCATTGGGATGAACGACGTTTGCGCGCCGGCATTGTTCGCCGCCTCGGGAGCAGCGACGCCGCGGATGTCGCCGTTGCCAAAATTCTTCGGCGCGCTCGCGACCTTCTTTTCCACGGTATAGGCCGCGAAGGACGAGAGCAGCGCGCCGCCGCCTGGCAGGATGCCGAGTAGCGCGCCGAGCCCGGTTCCGCGCGCGATTGACGGCAGACACTGCCGGAGGTCGGCGAGCGTCGGCATGACCCGACCGATCTTGGCGACAGCAACGACCTTTCGGTCGGCGGCGTGCTGTTCGAGATTGTAGATGACCTCGGCGACACCGAACATGCCCATGGCGAGGGCGGCGAAGCTGATGCCTTCGGCGAGCGCCGGGAGCCCGAACGCGAAGCGAATGACGCCGGAATTGACGTCGGTTCCGACGAGCCCCAGCAGAAGGCCGAGCACGACCATGGCAATCGCCTTGCGGACCGATCCGCGCGCCAGCACAACCGCGCCCACAAGGCCGAACACCATCAGCGAAAAGTAATCGGCGGGCTGGAACTTCAGCGCGATTTCTGCAAGCGGCGGCGAAAACAGGGCGACCACCAGCGTGGCGATGCAGCCGGCGATGAAGGAGCTGATCGCTGCTATCCCGAGCGCCGGGCCGGCGCGACCTTGCTTCGCCATTGCATGGCCGTCGATGGTGGTAACCACGGCGGACGACTCGCCCGGGATGTTGACGAGGATGGCGGTGGTGGAGCCGCCATATTGCGCGCCGTAATAGATACCCGCCAGCATGATCAACGACGCCGCCGGACTGAGGCTGAACGTCAGCGGCAGCAGCATCGCGACCGTGGCGACCGGGGCGATGCCGGGTAGCACGCCGATCAATGTGCCAAGGAACACGCCGGTAAAGCAGTAGAGCAGGTTTTGCGCGGTGACCGCGACGCCAAACCCGATTGCGAGATTGGAAAAGATGTCCACCCGTGCCTCTCAAATGTTCGGCCACAAATTCAGCGGCAGGCCGAGCATCACAACGAAGATTGCAACCGAAAACGCGATCAGGAACAACGTCAGCCCAAGCTGCTCGAGCCGGCGCAACTCCGGCTCCGCCAGTCCGGCAATAAGGATCAAGGCGGCGGCCGCGATCACGAATCCGAGCGGCGCGAGCAGCAGGGCAAACACGACGATACCGACAAGAATGGCCAACAACGGCCGGAGACCGAAACCGGGGAGGGGATCGCCGTCGCGCACGAGGGCGGGGATGGTCAGCGACAAGCCGAGTGCGGCCAGTAATCCGCCAAGGATGGTTGGGAAGAAGCCAGGGCCCATGCGCGCGGGCGTTCCCAGCCGGTAGTTGCGGGCGAGCACCATGAAAGCGACGCCCAAGGCGACGAAAAAAAGGCCACACCAGAAATCGTTTGGAGATCGAATTTTCACCGTTCGCCCCGTCGTGGATGTGCCGGAACGCGCGGCCCGACCAATGACGGGACCGACCCGCTTAAAGCCCGCAGCGACGTCCCGATCACTCAGGCTTGATGTTCGCCTTTTCGACGATCGCCTTGTAGGTGGCGGCCTCACGCCGGATCATGGCGACGAAATCAGCCGCCGAGGTGCCGCCGGTTTCCGCGCCGCCCTGGGCGAATTTCTCGCGGACATCAGGCATTGCCAGGATCGCGACCATTTCGGCATGCAACTTGTCGAGAATCGGCTTGGGGGTCCCCTTGGGCGCGAACAGGCCGGTCCAGATCGAGGCATCGACGTCCTTGAGGTTGCCGGCCTCCTGAAGTGTCGGCCAATCCTTGAATTGAGGGCTGCGCTTGGCTGTCGTGACCGCCAGCGGCTTCACGCGCCCGGCCTGGATCTGCGCCAACACCGAAGAGATGGCCATAATGCCCATCGGCACTTCGCCCGCGGCAACGGCTACCCCGGCAGGGGCACCGCCCTTGTACGGCACGTGTAGGAACTTGACCCCCGCGGCGTCCGCGAACCACTCACCAGCCAGGTGGTTGATGCTGGCGGTGCCAGGCGTTCCCATGCCGATTGTGTTTGGCTTCGCCTTGGCCGCCGCAATCAAGTCGGGAATCGATTGGATCGGGCTTTTGACGTTCACCGCCACCAGCATCGGTGCGATGCTGACCAGAGTGATGGTCTCGAAGTCGCGTTCGAGATCGAACGGGATGTCCTTGAAGACCGCCGGGCTAACCGCAAATTCGCCGGTATGGGCGGTGAGCAGCGTATAGCCGTCGGGGGCGGCCTTCGCGCCGGCGGTGGTGCCGATGAAGCCGTTACCGCCAGAGCGGTTCTCGACGATGACCTGCTGCCCGAGACGCTCCTGGAGCTTTTGCGAGATAATGCGGGCCGCGACGTCGACAAACCCTCCGGGGGCATAGGGCACGAGGATGCGGATCGGCTTTGTCGGGTAGTTCTGGGCTTGCGCCTGTGCACTGCAAAAGACCGCAAGTGACGCGCACAAAAGACCGGCAACAACGCGCATTATCGTTTCCCCCCGGGGTGGTTATCGCGCCCAAGATACCCTGTGGGGCACCGTCCGCAATGGGCCTCGTTGGCGCACTTAGAAGGTTCCACAGACCTCAACTTTTGGGACAAGTTCATGCGGGCAGCTGGCTCCCCCGAAAGGTCATTCCAGCCTGACGCTGGCTGGACGATACCGTCAGTTGCGCCGCCGTGAGGTGCCCTGTGGAGCGCGCCTCTTTATGGGATTTCTTGAGCCCGATGCCGGGGTTAGGCTTGCGGGCGTCCGAGTCGGACGAAATATAAGCAATCGGACCATGAAGCAGTATCACGACCTGATGGAGCGCACCCTCGCCGACGGCGTGGAGAAGCGCGATCGGACCGGGACCGGGACCATATCGGTCTTCGGCCATCAGATGCGCTTTAACCTTGCCGATGGCTTCCCGCTGACGACGACGAAAAAGCTGCATCTCAAATCGATCGTCTACGAGCTGCTCTGGTTCCTCGCCGGTGATACCAATGTCAAGTATCTCAACGATCACGGCGTCAGCATCTGGGACGATTGGGCCGACGAGCACGGTGAGCTCGGACCGGTGTACGGACGACAATGGCGCTCCTGGCCGACACCCGATGGCGGTGCCATCGATCAGATCGCCGAGGTCGTCACCCAAATCCGGCGCAATCCGGATTCCCGGCGCTTGGTCGTAACTGCCTGGAATCCGGCCGACATCGGCAGGATGGCGCTGCCGCCCTGCCACTGCCTGTTCCAGTTCTACGTCGCGCAGGGCAAGCTCTCCTGCCAGCTTTATCAGCGCTCCGCCGATGTTTTCCTTGGCGTGCCGTTCAACATCGCGTCCTATGCGCTGCTGACGATGGCGATGGCGCAGGTGAGCGGCCTCAAGCCCGGCGAATTCATCCATACGCTCGGCGATGCGCACCTTTATCTCAATCATCTTGAGCAGGCGCGACTTCAGCTCTCACGCGCGCCGCGACCGCTCCCGCGCATGCTGATCAATCCGGCTGCCACCGACCTATTCGCGTTGCGCTACGAGGATTTCACGCTCGAAGGTTACGACCCGCATCCGCATATCAAAGCCAAGGTGGCCGTGTGAGCGGGACCGGCGATGCGGTCGCTACGGCGTCAAGACCGCCGCACGTCGTGCTTGTCGTGGCCGTCGCCGAGAATGGCGTGATCGGGCAGGGCGGCAGGTTGCCGTGGCGGTTGAAGTCTGAGATGCGGCATTTCCGCGACGTCACCTGGGGCAGGCCGGTGGTGGTGGGCCGCAGGACCTATGAATCGTTTGCTCGTAAGCCACTGCCGGGCCGGACCAACATCGTTGTGACGCGTGATCGAGCGCTTGCAATCCCCGGTGCGCTGGTGACCACGAGCGTCGCGGACGCGCTTGCGGCCGCGCGGGGCGATGCGTTGCGCCGCGGCGTCGATGAGATCAGCGTGGTAGGAGGCGCCGACATCTATGCGCAGACCCTCGCCGTGGCGGACCGGTTGGTGGTCACGCGCGTCAAGTTGCACCCCCCTGGCGACACCACGTTCCCGCGGATTGATCCCAAGCTCTGGTGTGAGGTCGAGCGCACCGACCACGCGGCTGGGCCGGACGACGAGGCGGCCTATTCAATTCACGTGTATGAGCGGCTTCTGTCTTCGTAGATGGCCTAAATCATCAGCCGGACAAGGTTTCAATGGCGTGCGCCGAGGAGCCGCACAGTTGCGACGCTCGTTGTAACGGATCGGGTCCTCCCCTATAACCGCCGGCAAATCGGGAACGGCCCAGCCATTTTGGCGGGCATTCAGGAGGTATCGATGCCTTGGAGCAATCAGGGCGGTGGGCCCTGGGGGTCCGGAGGTGGAAGTGGTGGCGGTGGCCGCGGCCCCTGGGGCCAGGGACCGCAGCAGTCCGGTGGCGGCTCGACTCCGCCCGACCTCGAAGAGCTTTTGCGGCGCAGTCAGGACCAGCTTAGGAGAGTGCTTCCGGGCGGCAGTTTCGGCGGCCGGGGCTTCGTCCTGCTTCTGATTGCCGCGGTCGCGTTCTGGGGCTTGTCCGGCTTCTTCCGCGTTCAGCCCGACGAACTCGGCGTCGTGTTGCGCTTCGGCAAGCACACGCGCGATGCCAAGCCCGGATTGAACTATCACCTGCCGTATCCGATCGAGTCGGTGCTGCTGCCGAAGGTCACGCGCGTCAACCGCATCGACATCGGCATGCGCCTGGTGGAAGACATGCGGCGCGTCAGCACGGCGCGCGACGTACCGGAAGAGAGTCTGATGCTCACCGGCGACGAGAACATCGTCGACGTCGACTTCGCGGTGTTCTGGATCATCAAGCCCGACGGCGCCGCCGACTACCTGTTCAACATCCAGATGCCGGAAGGCACGGTGAAGGCGGTGGCGGAAAGCGCCATGCGCGAGATCGTCGGCCACTCGGACATCCAGGCGATCCTCACCAGCGCACGCCAGACTACCGAAACGCGCGTGCAGGAGCTGATGCAGAAGACCCTCGACGCTTACGGCGCCGGCATCCAGGTGACGCAGGTGCAATTGCAGAAGGTCGACCCGCCCTCGCAGGTGATCGATTCGTTCCGCGACGTGCAGGCTGCGCGCGCCGACCTCGAGCGTGCGCAAAATGAGGCGCAGACCTACGCCAACCGGGTGGTGCCCGAGGCGCGCGGCCGCGCCGCGCAGATCACGCAATCTGCCGAAGCCTACCGCGAGCAGACGGTGGCTGAAGCGCGTGGTCAAACCTCGCGCTTCCTGAGCGTCTATGAGCAGTACAAGAAGGCGCCCGAGGTTACGCGCCAACGTATGTATCTCGAAACCATGGAGCGGTTGCTCGCGGCGAATCCGACCATCGTCCTCGATTCTGGAGGCGCCAACGGCGGCAATGTCCTACCGTTCCTGCCGCTCGAGCAGTTGACCCGCCCGCAGCAGCCGCAACCTAAGGCGCAGCAGCCGCCGCAGGTGCAGCCCAAGGCAGGAGCCGCCCGATGAGACTCAATCTCGCCGGCGGCGTCGCCGCTGCACTGCTGATCGTGGGGCTGATCGTCGCCTATGGAGCGATCTTTTCAGTCTACCAGACGCAGCAAGCCATCGTTATCCGGCTAGGCCAACCGGTCGACGTCGTTACGCAGCCGGGACTGCACTTCAAGATCCCGCTGATCGACAGCGTGATCCACATCGACAAGCGCATCCTCGACCTTGAGAACCCGGCGCAGGAAGTGATCATGTCCGACCAGAAGCGGCTCGTGGTCGACGCCTTCGCGCGCTACAAGATCACTAATCCGCTGCGCTTCTATCAGACGGTCAGCACGGTCGAAGGCGCCAATTCGCGACTCTCGACCTTGCTCAACTCGGCGCTGCGGCGCGTGCTCGGCGAAAATACGGCGACGCACGTCATCCGCGACGATCGCGCCGGGATGATGCAAAGCGTGCGCGATCAGCTCGAGCATGAGGCGAAGAACTTCGGCATCGAGGTGATCGACGTGCGGATCCGCCGTGCCGATCTGCCCGAGCAGAACAGTCAGGCGGTCTACCAGCGCATGCAGACGGAACGTCAGCGCGAAGCCGCCGAGTTCCGCGCCATGGGCAGTCAACGTGCGCAGGAAATCCGTGCACGCGCCGATCGCGACGTGACGGTTTTGCTCGCGGAAGCGCAGGCCAAAGGCGACGCGATCCGCGGCGAAGGCGACGGCGAGCGCAATCGTATCTTTGCCGACGCCTTCAACCGCGATGTGGATTTCTTCGGATTCTACCGGGCTATGCAGGCTTATGAGGCAGGGCTGCACGGCGACACACGGTTGCTGTTGAAGCCGGATTCGGATTTCTTCCGCTACTTTATCGATCCGAGCGGCAAGGCGCGGTCAGGCGCGACGGCGAGGGGCGCAACGCCGGGCGCGCCAACACCAGGTGGTACGGTCGGTGCGCAGCCGGAAGCCGCGCCGCGCTAACAACATAACGCCAGCAACGGCCGCGTTGATGCGGCCGACACACCATGTCCGATTTCATCGTCGCCATCGGCCTGGTGCTTGCCATCGAAGGATTGATCTTTGCCGCCTTTCCCGGGGCGGCAAAGCGGCTGGCGGCGAACGCCCTCGAAACCCCGGACACCTCGCTGCGGATCGCCGGCGTCGTATCGGCGCTGATCGGCGTCGTCATCGTATGGTTGGTACGAGGCTAAGGGAGGGCCTTGACTGAAAGAGCACAATGCAATCCCGCATCATTCAATGACGCGATCATGTACTTTGATGGTGATGAACGGCGGCCGAGAGCGGACGCCGAAGAGTTCGAAGGTCTTCTCGCTGCTGCCGGGTTCCGCATCGTGGCGACGGCTCCGACAAGCGAGTTGCTCAGCGTCATCGAATGCGTGCCGATATCGTGAAGCGAGAGTTTCAGCCCGCTTCCTTATCCGGCGTTTTCGTAGGTCCCCAACGGGTGAACGCGGGCTTCTCGGCCGCTGCGGCAGGCCGATTTTGTTTAGACCTCTACAAGTCCTCGTCAGCGCACCCTGAGTCCGGTTCACAAGCCGGGTGATCGTCCCGATTCTGCCCCAATCCGGGGCCTAGGTCGCAGTCGGGATCACGCTTGGAACCTTGAGCCCTTGCACCCTTGCAGAGAGCGGGGCAGTGTCTAGTTTCATATTCCTGAGGAGTTCGCACGTCCATGCTCGGCATCATCGCCCGGTTCGCCCGGCAAGTCCGCCAGCCTATATTGGCTACGGCCGCGGTCGTTATCATGCTGCCGTCGCTGGTCGTCCCGTCGCTGGCGCGCGGTCCGGACGCCATCGCCGACGTCTCCGAGCAGGTCATCGATGCGGTGGTCAATATCTCGACGTCCCAGAATGTCGCTGGCCGCGGCAGCGAGCAGCCGCAAGTGCCCAACGATCCGAAGCTCGACGAGCTGTTTCGCGATTTCTTCAATCGCCGCGGCCCGGGCGAGCAAAAGGGCGCGCCGCCACGCCGGGTGAACTCGCTGGGTTCCGGCTTCATCATCGATGCGAACGGCATTGTCGTCACCAATAACCACGTCATCGCGGATGCCGATGAGATCACCGTCATCCTCAATGACGGTAGTCGGATCAAGGCCGAGTTAATGGGCCGCGATCAGAAGACTGACATCGCGCTGTTGCGGATCAAGACCGACAAGCCGCTGAAGGCGGTACGTTTCGGCGATTCCGACAAGCTGCGGCTGGGCGATTGGGTGATTGCGATCGGCAATCCGTTCAGCCTTGGGGGTTCGGTGACCGCCGGGATCGTGTCGGCGCGCAACCGCGACATCAATTCGGGTCCATACGATAATTACATCCAGACCGATGCCGCCATCAATCGGGGCAACTCGGGAGGCCCGCTGTTCAATCTCAATGGCGAGGTTGTTGGCGTAAACACTGCGATCATCTCGCCATCGGGCGGCTCGATCGGCATCGGATTCGCGGTGCCGGCGAAGACCGCGCTCACAGTGATCGATCAGCTCAAAGAATTCGGCGAAACCCGGCGTGGTTGGCTCGGCGTGCGTATCCAGTTGGTGACCGACGAAATCGCCGAGAGCCTCGGCATCAAGCCTGCGCGCGGCGCGCTGGTTGCCGGCGTTGACGAGCGTGGTCCGGCGCGCCCTGCCGGCATCGTGCCCGGCGATGTGATCGTTCGGTTTGACGGCAAGGATATCCGGGAGATGCGAGACCTGCCGCGTGTGGTCGCTGACACGCCTGTCGGTAAGGAAGTCCCTGTGGTTATTATCCGCAAGGGCAAAGAAGAGACGCGGACCGTGAAGCTCGGACGGCTGGAGGACGGTGAAAAGCAGGCGACGTTGACCAAGCCGGATGCTGATCCGCCGTCGCCGCCAGCGGTGGTTAAGCGGACGCTCGGCATCGATCTCGCCAATCTCAGCGACGAACTGCGCAAAAAGTTCAAGATCCGCGACACGGTCAAAGGCATCGTGATTCTCAACATCGAGGCTAATTCGCCGGCCGCCGACAAGCGCCTCAATGCGGGCGACGTGATCGTCGAGATCGCGCAGGAAGCGGTGCAGAGCGCAGACGACTTCGAGGCCAAGGTCGATCGCCTGCGCAAGGAGAAGCGCCCCTCGGCGCTACTGCTGGTCGCCCGCGCTGATGGCGAGCTGCGCTTCATCGCACTGAGCTTGCAGTAGAACGTACGAGTCCGTCCACCGTCACGCGCGGGCGTCCCGTTGAAGACGGGCGTAAACGCCCTTGTGACCCGCGCGTCCACCGTTTTGCGAAAGAGATGGATTGCCGCGTCAAGCCCGGCAATGACGAGCGGACACGTCAATCCAACACGTGGTTGACCATGCCGTCGGCGAGCTTCGGCTCGAACCAGGTCGACTTCGGCGGCATGATTCTGCCGGCGTCGGCCACAGCCATCAGATCGTCCATCTGCGTCGGATAGAGGGCGAAGGCGACAGCCATCTCCCCCGACGATACCCGCCTTTCGAGCTCGCCCAGGCCGCGACCGCCACCGACGAAGTCGATGCGCTTGTCAGTGCGTGGATCGGTGATGCCGAAGATCGGCTCGATCACGTTGCGCGCCAGCAGTGTGATCGGCAGACGTCCGATCGGATCGTTCGTGGGAATGAGCTCGCCCTTGAGCGACAGACGGTACCAGCGGCCGTTGAGATACATCCCGAACTCGCCCGACGACGCCGGTCGCACCGGCTTGTCCGATGCCTCGACCGCGAACCGGGCCTTCAGCTCCGTCAGCACGTGGTCGGGGTCGCGGCCGTTGAGATCACGGATCACGCGGTTGTAGTCGAGGATGGTCATCTGGTGATGCGGAAACACCACGGACAGGAAACCGCTGTGCGAGCTTGACCCGCCGCGCGTCTGCGCGACGCGCGCCGCAGCGGCAGAACGGTGATGTCCGTCGGCAATGTAAATTGCCGGCAGCGCATCGAATGCGTGCGTGAGCGCCGCGATCGTCGCATCGTCGGCGACGACCCACATCTGGTGACGCACGCCGTCGTCGGCAGTGACGTCCACATCAGGCACGCCGGCGCTTGCCTTCGCGAGCAGCGCGTCAATCTCCGGCGCGGGCGGATATCCCATCATCACCGGTCCTGTCTGAGCGTTGACCGCCTCGATTTGGTTGACGCGGTCGTCTTCCTTCACCGGAGTGGTCAGCTCGTGCTTGCGGACCCGGTTGGTGGCGTAGTCGGCGAGCGAAGCGACTGCCGTAAGCCCGGTCTGCACGCGCCCATTCCAGGTGAGTCTATAGACGTAATAGGCCGGCTTGGCGTCGCGGATCAGCGCGCCGGTTTGCACCATGTGGTCGAGGTTCTCCCTGGCTTTGGCATAGACTGCCTTGCCGTAGGGATCGGTTGATGGGTCGAGATCGATCTCGGGCTTCGAGATATGCAGAAAGCTCCACGGCTTGCCTTTGGCGCGCTCGCGCGCCTCCGCGCTCGACAGGACATCGTAGGGCGGGGCGAGGATTTCAGCGGCGCGGCCGGGCGCCGGGCGGAGTGCGCGGAAAGGGGAAAGGAGGGACAAGGTTCCATTCTCTCGAATGACAGGGATCGGACGCATGGTTTAGTCAACGCTGATCATCTGTTCAATAGAACTTGGACCGCTGAAATGTGGCAGACGCCGTCGACTGTCGCGGCACAGATGTCGCGTGTCCTTGCGAATGGCCACTCATCGAGGCGACAGTCCGAGTGACGTAACCGTCTCGCTGATTTTCTTCGCGACGCGTCGATTGCCTCTTGGCGAGATATGCAAAATGTCGACGTGAACAACTTCGTCGCCGTCCAGAACCTGTATGAGGTCGTGAAACTCCCCTGAACTGGCGACCTTCTGGCGTAGCAGGGGGTAGACGGCCTCGTACTGGGGCCGCAGACCGTTGAACTCTCGCCGAAAGGACCTTCCGCGGAGGTGGTCGTACGGTGTCCGACTGAACATCAAGACTGGCTGCAGGAACGCAACGAACTTTCCGCCGTAGGACTTAACGAGCTTTCCGGCTACATCCCAATCGCGCAACAGACCGTCTGCAATGCGCTCGGCCTTCTTGGGATTGGCGTCACAATCACGGTGATAGTCGGGATTTTCGCTGACAGCCCGCGTTAGCCGTGATGTGAGGTGGTCCCGGACCTCGAGCGCCGGCGCAAGGAAGGCAGTGAAGGAAGCGGGGTTGACGTTCTGTCGCAGAACAGCGCCAATCCTCGCTTCCATTCTATGGGAGCCAAACCTGAAGCCTTCCACGCATTTAACATACACCTCGTTGATCCCGTCGTAGAATACGACCAGATCCGGCCGGTGGCCTTCCTGAATAAGTTGCATGAGCATGGCGAGGCTCTGCTGCGCCACCCAGCCGCTCTCGCCGAAGTTCTCGGCGCGGAATCCGGCTATCGCCGCGAACTGGGATGGAATCGTGCCGGCGTCATTCGACCCAGAGCCCCACATCGTGGAGCCTCCGAAGAAATAGGCGCTCTTGGCGCCGGGTGCGGCGGAGTTAGTGGTGCGCCTCTGAAGATAGGGTCCCTCGATGTTTATCGCTTCGCCCGCGAAGGCGTCGGTCCGCCAACCAACAAAGCTTCGATAGACCGTCTTGGTACGACGCTTTTCGCGTTGGTAGGCCGGGAGCCAATCAGCGTCGACCGCGGAGTAACTTGGGGAGATCGCGGCTGAGGCGCGGTTCGGCCTTATGGTGCTGAACAGATCGGAGATCGCGGCCACAGTTGGTATCGACCAATAGATGACGTTGACAAGGACGAATGCGATCAAGAGATTGATCCCGATTACCTTCAGCGCATTCTTGAAGTTCTTTCTCATGATGAGCCCTGTCGAACCTTGCCTGAGGGGTCTCGGCTCCTCGCGCCACAAACCAATTCGATCGCTCACCGCGAGATGCTTCGTATCTGCCTCACCATGATCCCGCTTCGAGGCGTTGGCGCGATTTTCGCGGTTGATTTCAATTCCATCGGCGGTCTAGCTCATTGTCATGGCCAGACCCGACGCGCTCCTAGTAGCTGGGCCGACGACCAGCGGCAAGTCGGCGCTTGCGCTCGCGTTGGCCGAGAAACTCGGCGGCACCGTGATCAACGCGGATTCCATGCAGGTCTATCGCGATCTGCGGATCATCACCGCGCGGCCGACTGCAGCCGACGTGGCGCGGGTGCCGCATCTGCTTTACGGCCACGTCGATGCGGCCGAGAATTATTCGGTCGGCCGCTGGTGCGTCGATGCACAGGCCGCAATCGCGGAAACGCGAGAGGCCGGGCGGCTCCCGATTTTGGTCGGCGGTACCGGGCTTTATTTCAAGGGGCTGACACAGGGGCTCGCCGCGGTGCCGCCGATTCCGGCCGGCGTCCGTGCAGCGATCCGTGCGCGGCTCGCAGCCGAGGGCGTCGCGCCTCTGCATGCGGAGCTGATGCAGCGCGATCCTGTCGCGGCACAGCGGCTGATGCCGGGCGATCGCTCCCGCATTACCCGCGCACTGGAGGTCATCCTGGCAACTGGCCGTTCGCTTTCGGAGTGGCACTTCGAGGGCATGCCGCATAGCGCGTCGAAGACGCGGGTAAATGCGCTTATGCCGATCGATGCGTTGCGTGCGGTTAAGATATTCCTCGACGTCGAGCGCGCCGAGCTCTACCGCCGAATCGACGTGCGCTTCGATGCGATGGTTGCGGGCGGCGCCCTCGATGAGGTGAGAACGCTTGCGGAGCGCAGGCTCGATGCAACGTTGCCGGCGATGAAGGCGCATGGGGTGCCATGGCTGATCCGTTATATTAATGGCGAGATGCCCCTCGACGAGGCCGCGGAGGGCGGCAAGCGCGACACGCGCCGCTACACGAAGCGCCAAGCCACCTGGTTTCGGAATCAGTTGCCTGATTTTGTCTGGGTAGCGCCGGCGGAGGCAGAGCGGAAGGTGATGAGTGCCTTCTAGTGTCCCGATTCCGAAGTTCGTACCATTTTGCGGCGGCCTCCTATACGAACTTCAGAATCGAAGGACACTAGCAACTCATTGAATCGAGTGTGGCTTTGGTTCAGAAGTCCGCATGTCGGACTCGCCGCGAGAATGATGCGGGCTTCTGAACCGCCACACTAGCCTGACGCCTTTAACGTCCAGGGGTGGACGGCGGCGCCGGATGATCCCCGTTGCGCGGCTGCGCTGTCCGCGGACTACTCCGCGGTCGGAATATTGGCGCCAAGGCGGGTCACGGCGACGCGCAGGGCGGGCTTGTCCAAGAGTCGCCTGATTTGGCGCATGCAGCGAGATGGATTTCGATCGGGATCGTAGTCGTCGATGACGGTCAGTGCTTCACGCAGCACCTGCACCAAGACCTCCAGATCTTTCGCAGGCTCAGGAGAGTGCCGGGGTTCGGGACGTCGTCCCTGTGGCAAGCGTATATCGGCCATAACCCGCGCTTTAGGCGTGTCGCGTTACTGACCCATTAAGCGCCGTCATGATTCCTCGGCGGCATCAACCACATAATACCGTTTGGTTAGAATTTTGTTTGATACGGCTTTGGTCGATGGTAATTCCGTAGGGTGTAATTGCCAAATTCTGGATGGCCGCGCCTGCAGCTACCCCCTCAACGGTTTATCGCGGCACGCGGATGAACAGGTCGTACAGCGTGATGATGACCTCGAACACGATCAACGCAACGATCGTCGCTTCTAGCCGGATGCTGCGTTGGGTGTCGATCAGATCGGTAAGCGCGCCGGTCGTCGCACTAATGATGCTTAGCTTCTGGGCGAGGGCGGCGGCGCGCTCCTTGAGCTCATATTCATCGGCGAGCCGCGCGTGGAGACGTTCGAATTGTGGATGATCCCACAAGACGTCCGGCTTTTCCCCGACCTCGATCATGCCCGAGATCCGCTGTTGCACCAGCAGCGCCTGCCCGATGGTTTGCAGCATTTGCCGCCGGTTCTTTGGCGAGCGGCCCGTGCTTGCCAGTTGCGCAGCGAACGGCTCGATGACGTTGAAGACCTCGCTCACGTCGCGCTCATCGCGAGCCAAGGCAACGTTCTTGGCCAAGGTATCGGCAATCACCAGCAGCCGGGGAGGCGAAAGATCGCGCACGCAAATGGGTCCGCCGGGCACGAACTGCTCTTCGCCGTCGGCGACGATCTCGATTGTGACCGTCTCGTCTTCAAGTCGCGCGAACGGAGCGACGATGCGCGGACGTAACCCACGCAGCACCTCATCTTCCTCAACAGTAGAAAGGCCGATGAGCACCACCGCGCCGAAGCGAAACAGCACGACTTCGCCGGCGCCGCCGGCCCTGAAGGCAATTGGGTTGGTCGAGATCATGTCGCTGCGCTCGAGTCCCGCCGTGTCGATCCGCTCGCCAAGCAGGATCGCGCGCGCAGTCAGGCGGCGTGGCGTCGCCGATACCGGCAATGGATTATTGGACGGTTGCGGCGCCGTCATGAATCATCCTTGTCTGCCGAGACCCACACATTAGCGGAACTCGCACGAGCGGAACCGCACGGGCGGTTCCTCCTGGGCATCAGTCGTAGATCGTCTCGATATAATGCTCGGAATCGATTACCGCTTCGATGACAGTCGGACCTTGCGCAGTCAGCGCAGATGTCACGGCTGCTTCAAGCGCATCCGCGCTGCGCACGCCAATCGCGGGTACGCCGAAATAGTGCGCCGGCGGATCGCGGTAGTCCTCCTCCTGCAATTCCGTTCCGTAGAGCGGAAGCTGCCGACGGATCTGCTTCACCCTGATGAGGCCGAGCCATTTGTCGTCGAGCACGACAATGGGAAGCGTGAGGCCAAGGCGCTTCGCCGTGGCCACCTCGCCACAGGTCATCTGGAAGCAGCCGTCGCCGATCAGACATACCGCCGGCAGGTCGGGCCGTGCGA